>JAEEQG010000165.1 GCA_016285185.1 Spirochaetota bacterium | reverse complement strand
TGTTTTGTCTACGTATTCCATGCGACCTGTGATGTCGTTCTTAACACCGAATACAAATGTAGATTTACCCATTGAGAACTGGAATCTAGGATAGATGTAGATGTCGTTTGACATTGATTCTGACCATTTAGCATCCTTGAGTTTCGCAGTCAAAGCATTCTGGAAATAGTCTGTCTCGAATGAGAATTTTGCATCGTATTCGCCGCCGATTACGTATGTCAATACGTTACCTACGCCGAACGGAAGAACTTTAACAGCTACGTTGTTTACGTTACCGAAACCAACACGTGCCCAAACTTCGTCTGTGATGTTGTTGCGGAAGTCAAATGTTGAACCAACGCCAACACCGAAGATTGAAGATGTGTTTCCACCTGTCTTGCTGAATTCTGCATCAAATGCTGCACCAAGTTCGATACCTACTGTGAGGTCTTTGAGACCGTGGTATGCTACACCAACTTTGAATCCGTGAGCATAGTCAGATTTGCTGTCGTATGCACCAACAGGAAGCTGACCGTTGTTTGTAACACCTGCACCAGCTGACTGTGTACCGAATGCACCGTCATACAATGCTGTTACACCGAAAAGGTCAGCTGAATATCCCAACTGTACTGCCAAAGAAGCTGTGTTCTTGTTGAACCAGTCGTCGTTAAGAATCAAAGATGCTTTGAATCCGTCTACACCAACGCCTTCGCCGAGGAATGTTACGAATGCACCTGCCCAGTTGTTAGATGAACCCCATGCACCCCATGTGTTACCGTTTCCGCCTTCGTTTGCCCACCATGAACCGTCTTCGTCACCGCCTTTTGCTTTAGGCATTTCATAAGCAGCACTAAGATAAGCACCTGCAGCATATGGTTCCTGCCAGTTACCAAAACCGAATGCCAAGAAGTCGAGAGCTTTGTATGTTCCGAGGAATCTAGCACCGCGAACTTTGAGACCGATACGTGGCAGGATGTTCATAAGACCAACACCTGCAGCATCTTTAACGAGAAGGTCTGTTCTAACCTGTCCTTTGAATTTTCCGCGTCCGTCACCTGTTTCACCAGATGCATCGATTGTATCAGCAAACATAGAACCGTCCTGGCGGTCTTCTGCAGCCCAGTTCCATGCAGCTGCACCATTGTTTACTGTGATAACAGGACGCATTTCAACTGTGTTTGACATGCTTACTGTCTGTGCAAAAGCCATAGAAACTACAGCCAATGCAACTAAGATTGCAATAATCTATTCTGGTAAAATTCAAACTTATGTGATTGCTTCAGAAAATCGCTGAAAACTATATGGATAATAGCAAAATTGGTATTCTATAAAAAGTACTGAACTCATGAAAAACAGGCTTTCGGTGCTGTTGTGTAGAATTTGTGTAGAATATGTGTAGAAAAAAAATTTAAACATCAAAACTGTCGCATCGTTTGAAAATACAAATATGGAAAAAAATGAAAGATAAATTTGTTTGTTATGTTTTTGCATAAGTGTGTAGAATATGTGTAGATTTAAAAAAAAGGGGCTGTCATTATCTGACAGCCCTTTTTATTATGCGGTTTTTAAGCCGCTGCAGTGGTTATGCCGCTGTTATTGCAATTTTCTTTGCAACCTCTTCTGTCTTGCGCGGAATTGTAATCTTCAGCACACCGTTTGTGAATGTGGCGTTTACCTTGTCAGCGTCAATATCGTCCGGCAGAGTGAACTTTCTTGTAAAGCTTGAAGAACGTCTTTCTTTAATAAGCCAGTCGCCTTCCTTTTTCTCCTCTTTCTTTTCTTCTTTCTTTGAAGAAATAGAAAGCATGCGGTTCTTAAGATTTATTTCTACGTCTTTTTCGGTAAGACCCGGCAAATCCATGTCGAGGATGTAGTTTTCTTTTGTTTCCATAACGTCTACGCTTGGAACAAAGCCCATTTTAGAACCTTTAGTTACGGCCGGGAAGAAATCCACAAAGTCGTTGTCCATTGTGTTCCAGAGTTCAGCCGCAAGGTTTGGATTAAATAATGCTAATGAGTTCATTTTATACCTCCAATTGTAATTGCTAGTTAATCTGTAAGATTTTTTCTTACACTTATAGTGTTGCAAAAAGCGTGCCAACTTTTTTGTGAAGATAACAAACAATTATTCTGAAATATTCTCAATTGCGCAGCTGGATTTTGTTCCGCAAAACATTCTGCAGACCGAAGGTCGAAGCCGTTTTACGGGACAAAATCCAGCGAGAGCAATTGAATATTTGGGAAAGGTTGTTTCAGTGTGTTCACAAAGATGTCAGTGTTTTGTTGTGTAAATGAGAAAATTTGGAATAAGTGTGTCAATATTTTGTGTGAGACTGGGGCAAAATGATACAGATTGCGTTTTTTGGAACTAATTTTTGGTATCAATCGGCTCGGTTTTTAAGAATTCCCTTAGTGCGGAAAGCTTTTCGAGCGCATCTTTTCTTCCCAAATCATACAAATCCTGTATTTTCTGCGGGTCGGATTCTACTCTGCTTACACCAAGCTCAACGCTGGGCTGAATAACAAAAATTTCACCTTTTTTTTGTTTTTCTTCTATTATACTGAGTGTTTTATTGTAAATTATGTGCCGTTCCGCAGAGGCTTTTATAAACTCAGGATACTTTGCGTACATAAGCTTTATGAGCGGCATCATCGGGTTTTTCTTTTTTTGATAGCCCTTTGTTTGTGTAAGAACAACAATGTTTTTGTTATAACCCATATCTTCGAACGCTTTGAGGGGTATTGAATCTGCAATGCCTCCGTCAAGCAGTTCCTGTCCTTCTATATGAATGATTCTCGAAACAAGCGGCATAGATGCAGAAGCAAGCAGCCAGTTCATTCCTTCGCCCCTCAGTGTCCGGCATTGTTTGTACACGGCTTTGCCTGTTTTTACGTCGGTACAGGTTACAAAAAAAGCCACCGGGGAGTTTTCTAAAGCTGTATTGTCATATGGATCCAAGACTTCGGGCAACTGATGATAACAAAAGTCAACGTTAAAATAATCACCTGTCTTCAAAAACGAACCGATTCCCATGTAACGTTTGTCCGTGCAGTATTTGGTTGTATATCTTACGGATCTGCCTTTCTGCCCCGACACATAGCTTGCGCCATGAATTGCTCCGGCTGAAACACCGATTACTCCGTCTGTTGTGATGTTTTCTTCCAAAAATACATCAAGAACACCGGCTGTATAAATTCCTCTGTGTCCGCCGCCTTCAAGTACAAACCCGGTTTTTTGGCAGCTATTATCAATTTTTTTATTTTCCATTGTTCTAATGTATACGTTTTTGTTTTTTCACTCAATCGTTTTTCTTTCTATTTACCTTTTTAAAGAATTTGACGATAATACAAGCATGGAAGAGTCTGTAAATTTTTCAAAACAGTTATCAGAAGCAATTCAAAAAAAGACCGCTTGGTATGATTCAGAAGAACTGCCTGCTGTTTTTGAAAAATACAAAACAATTCAAGGTTATCTCGGCAATTTTTCAAATGTTTTGTTGCGTAAGGGGTTGATTCAAAAAGATCCTTATAAGCATGAAAAAAAAGTTAAGGATATTCAGCCTATCGAAAAATCTCCGTTTTTGGAAAGTGAAAGAACTTCGGTTGTTGGTACCAGATTATCCGACTATGACAATACAATAGAATTTATAACTACATATCTAAAATTTTCAGTAGAATGTCTGACTTTGGACAGGATTCGCAAGCTGGCAGCTTTTAACTCCTGTATCCCGTGGACATCACTTTCGGGTAATGCCGATCCCAATGCAAAGGCTTTGGGCGAGATTATTACAACAATCCGTTCTGGAAGCGATTCCATGACAACCGGTATGGTAAACGACATTATTACGCATCTGGGCAAAGATTTTGCTGAAATAAATTCTAAACTCAAGGACTTGTCCTTTTTTCAGCGTGAGCGTTACAAGCTTGATGTAAGACAAAAAATTGTTAATATGCCTTCGTTTGACAAGGCAAAAGCTTCGGAATCAATCCAGACTGCCAATTCCATGATTCGAAAAGCTTTCCCCGCTGCATTCGGAAACAAGCCGTTTTATACCGAGTTAATAGAAGAAATCGTAAAAGAAGACTTTACTCCCGAAGGCGCTGAATTGCGTCAGCTCGTATTAAAAAAGATTTCGGCTCAATCATCTTCTGCAAACAAGCAGGTTGAGACGACTGCCAGTGTTGATTTGCATGAAATACTCATGGAATCATTCAGAATTTTGAGCGGAGTTGCTCCTCAATTTGAAGTAGTTATAAGCAAACTGACTGAAAACAAGGATGCGATAGAAGCTGAGCAGGATAACTTTTTCCGCCGTCTCGCAAAAATGATCCGTACTATGTTCGGTTTGCCCGAAAAGCCCATACAATACAAGGTTCCAATAACAGAAAGCATTACGCAGACAACAAGAATGGAAACTGTAAATATTCAGGATTTCATTACGGATTTGGACAAACGTATGCGTGTCTATTCGGGTTTTTCGTCCAGAAAAAATCCTGCTTACTTAAAAATAAATCAGCTTTCTGACATGAAGATTCTGGAGTTCCTTTCCAAACAATTGGCAGAATGTCAAAAGCTGCTTATTCTTTTGACCGCGCTTGATACATATTTTAAGAAAGTTTCTTCTGAAATGAAATCTGTAAAAATACGCGGTATGAAAATCGAACTTTCTGCCATAAAGGGAACTCTTATAAAAACCAACCAGCAGAAAGCGGAATTTGTTTCAAGAGAAGAAGAACAGAAACATTTACAAATGCTGGGTGTTAATAATGGTTAAAAGATTTTTTGTAATATTTTTTTGCGTATTGGCGGCTTGTTTTGTATTTGCCAATTCAGAGCCGGTTTTTAATAAAGAACTTCAGCGTGAATTTGTTATTATAGATTCTGCACATCCATACAACCTGAATCCATTTACAGCCACATACACAAATGATGCCAGGGTGCTTATAGGACTTTACGAAGGTCTTTTTTCGTACAATCCGCTTACACTCGAACCTGAACCGGCAATTGCCGATTCTTTTAAGATTTCGCGCAACAAGTTGACTTGGACAATCACATTAAAGGAAAATTTAACGTTCAGTAACGGTGAAAAAATAACCGCCTACACGTTTCAAAATGCCTGGAGATGTCTGCTTGATCCTGCTCTTAACGCACCGTTTGCGTCTTTGCTTGACTGCATAAAAGGTGCTGAAGAATACCGTACAGGAAAAAACACAGATTTTTCTTCTGTCGGAATAGTCGCAAAAGATGACCGTACTCTTGTGCTGAAATTGAACGGGCCGACCGAGCATCTTGCCAAGTTGCTCTGCCATCATTCCTTTTCGGCGTATTTACCCGATGTTCCGGGCGCATACAGCGGTCCTTTTGTTCTTAAAGAACTTACAAAGGATAATGTCGTTCTTGAAAAGAACGAAAAGTACCGGGCAAAGGATACTGTTCCGCTTTCTTCAATACGTTTTATTCTTTCTGATGACCGCGAAAAAAACACTTATATGTTCAATACGGGCAAGGCTGACTGGGTAACAGGTCCTCTTGATACAAGTTCTGTTTTGAATTCTTCATCGCTGTCAGTTTCACCTCAGTTTGGTACGGAATATTTGTTTTTTAAGGCGGACAGCGGTGTTTTTTCCAATCCAGATGTTCGTAATGCGTTGATTTATGCTGCCCCGATTGATGAACTTCGTGCAGCCAGTCTTATACAGACAAATTCTCTTGTATTACCATTGTCTGATTATCCTGAGATTTTCGGTCTCCCTGATCCCGAAGAAGAAACAGCCCTTGCCCTTTTGAAAAAGGCCGGTTATGGTGGTTCTGAAAAACTTACTGTAAGACTTTGTTTGATAGACTCAGAATATTCACATTCCCAGGCGGAGCTTTTGCAGAAGGCATGGGAAAAAATCGGTGTAGAAACAATTTGTTCTTTTTTGCCGTCAGGAGAATATCTCAATGCGGTAGAAACGGAAAAAGCCGATATTTTTTCTTACATCTGGATAGGTGATTTTGCAGATCCTCTGGCTTTCCTTGAATTGTTCCGCGGTTCTTCTTCACTGAATGTATCAGGTTGGGCAAATCAGAACTATGACTCGCTTTTGAACGAAGCTGCCACTATTAAAGAATCTTCAAAGCGATATGAAAAATTAGCAGAAGCTGAGCAAATACTTATTGATGACGGTGTAATTATTCCTATTTCGCATACTGTTTCGCTTAATCTTGTTGATTTTTCTTCGGTAAAGGGCTGGTTCTCAAATGCACTGGACATTCATCCTCTGCGGTATTTGTACTTTGTACTTCCTGATCCGTACCCCAACCTTGTAATGGCAAAATAAGAACTATATAATCTTTTACTCTTGTTTTTTTTCATAATTTTCCATATTATTCTCTCGCTATGGAATTTACACAGGAAACTATTGACGCTTTAACAGTCAATGAAGTTGAAATAATGAAAAAAATTGCGGAATCACTGGGAATACGTGTTTCTCAGGTTTCTGCCGTCATATCACTTGTTAATGAGGGATGCACAATTCCCTTTATTGCCAGATACCGAAAAGAAGCACACGGTTCTTTGGACGAAGTTCAGGTACGCGACTGCGACCACAACTTTAAGTCGCTTTTGAACCTCGAAAACCGCAGACTTGAGATTGTCCGGGGCATTTTTGCAGCCGGAAAACTTACCGACGCTCTCTATGAAAACGTAATGAAAGCCTCAACAATGACCGAGCTTGAAGACTTGTGGGCGCCGTTCAAAAAGAAAAAGAAAACCCGCGGTATGATTGCCTGCGAAAGAGGGCTTGAGCCTCTTGCCGAGATTATGCTCACCGCAGATGACGCAACCGTAGAAAAAGAAGCTGAAAAATACATCGTGACAAACAGCGAAAACGAGGAACTTAACGTTCCCGACGTTGCCGCCGCGATTGCGGGAGCAAAGGATATTATTGCCGAACGCGTTGCGCAGGATACTGACAACCGCGCAAAGATTCACGATTTTTACCTTGGAACCGGTACTATAAAAGTAAAAGGCATAGGTGACGAAGAAGTGATGAAAACTTCCGTTTATCAGATGTACTGGGATTATTCCGAAGCGCTTAATCAGATAAAACCGCACAGAATTCTTGCTATTAACCGCGGTGAGCGCGAAGAAAAACTTGAAGTAACGATTGACGTTGACCTTGACGGAGCTATTGATCTGTTAAAAAAGCGTACAACCATCAACAATAAATATCACGGTGAAGCAATTGAAGAAGGGGTTGTCCGCCTCTTGTCGCCCGCTGTTGTCCGCGAAATCCGCGGTGACCAGAGTGATGCGGCGGATGAACACGGAATCGGAGTTTTCAGCGAAAACCTCAAAAACCTGCTCATGCAGCAGCCGATAAAGGGAACGAGAGTTTTAGGCGTTGACCCCGGTATCAGGACCGGAACAAAATGCGCCGCACTCGACGAAACCGGCAAATATTTGGGATATTTCCTTATTAAGCAGGTTGCGGACCCGACCGGTTCCGCCATGGCAATAAAAGAAGCCATAAAAAAGTATGATATACAGCTTGTAGCCATCGGCAACGGAACAGGAAGCCATGAAGTACAGGAGATTGTTGCAAAGGTTATCGGCGAGTTCTTTCCTGATGTTATGTACACGGTTGTAGATGAGTCAGGCGCATCGGTATATTCAGCCTCGGATACGGCACGTGAGGAGTTCCCTGATTTGGATCTTACCGTCCGTGGTGCAATTTCTATGGGCAGAAGACTTCAGGACCCGCTTGCCGAGCTTGTTAAAATAGACCCGAAGGCAATCGGTGTTGGTTTGTATCAACATGACGTAAACCAGAAAAAACTTTCGGAAACACTGGATGAAGTAGTAAGTACCGTTGTAAACCAGGTCGGTGTTAATCTGAACACAGCTTCGTATCACCTTTTGAAGTATGTTTCGGGAATCAACGGTTCTCTGGCAAAAAAAATCGTTAATTACCGTAATGAGCACGGCAAGATAACCAGCCGCGATGACTTGCGCAAAATAGACGGAATGGGACCAAAGAGTTTTGAACAGTGCGCGGGATTTTTGAAAATTCCTGAAAGTGCTAATCCTTTGGACAATACATGGGTTCATCCTGAAAACTATGAGGCGGCTTCGGCAGTATATGAGTTTGTTCATAACAATACTGACATTACTTCCGACGCCAAAAAGCAAATAAAAGAAAAATACAACCTCGGTGAGCAGACAATAAACGATATTGTTGATGAGCTTAAAAAGCCCAACCGCGACCCGCGCGATGAGTTCCCCAAGCCCATAATGCAGAAAGGTGTAGTTACCTTTGAAGACCTTAAGGAAGGTATGATTGTTACCGGAAAGATTAAGAACGTCGTTGACTTTGGTGCATTTGTGGATTTGGGCATAAAGGAAACGGCCCTGCTCCATATTTCGGAGTTAAGCGACACCTATGTTTCGGACCCGATGGAAGTACTCAAGGTTGGTGACATAAAAGAATGCCGCATAATCGGACTGGACCCCGACCGCAGACGTATAAGCCTCTCGCTTAAAACACAGTCAACCGGCGCAAATGCCGCTGCAAGACCTAAACCCGAAGGACACGCAAAACGTGTTGTTGCGGTAAAAAGAGCTGTTCCTGCCGGTGCCAAAAAGCCGCAGCCAAAAGAACGATACAGCGGCAGTGATGACGGAATGAGTTATAATCCGTTTGCCGCACTGCTGAAAAAATAAGAACAAAAGAGGCATAGTATGAAAGACCCGCGAATCCAGAAACTTGCTCATATGCTTGTTACTCATTCCATAAAGGCAAAAAAAGGCGAAAAAGTCCTTATCCAGAATAATAATGTTCAGCCTGAACTTATAAAGGCACTTATCCGTGAGATTTATGCGGTCGGAGCTTATCCTTTCGTTTCGTTGAAAGACATTTCAGTTGAACGCGAACTTATGCTCGGCGCTTCGGAAGAACAGCTTAAAATCCGTGCCGACATAGAAGCGCATGAAATGGAACTTATGGACTGCTTTATCGGATTCCGTTCCATGCAGAACCTGTACGCACAGTGCGATGTTCCCGCCGAAAAAATGGCTATGTACGACAAACTGTACTACGAACCCGTTCACATGCAGCGGAGACTTCATCATACGCGCTGGGTTGTTCTCCGCTATCCTACGGCGGCAATGGCACAGCTTTCGGAAATGAGCGAAGAAGCTTTTGAAGACTTCTTTTTTGACGTATGCTGTCTTGATTATTCAAAAATGTCAAAAGCAATGGATGCGCTTGTTGCTTTGATGGAAAAAACTGACAAAGTGCGCATCGTTGCTCCCGCTACTACAACGTGTGCAGGAACTGACATAAGTTTTTCAATAAAAGGGCTTCCTGCAATCAAATGCGACGGTTCGTGCAATATTCCCGACGGCGAGGTTTATACCGCGCCTGTAAAGAACAGCGTAAACGGCAGAATCAGTTATAATACGCACAGCCTTGAGGGCGGCTTTTTGTACGACAATATCTCATTTGAGTTTAAAGACGGAAAGATAGTCAAAGCAACAGCCAACGACACGGAACGCATAAACCATGTTCTTGATACCGACGAAGGCGCAAGATACATAGGAGAGTTTGCTATCGGCGTTAATCCTTATATACTGTACCCGATGAAAGAAACTCTTTTTGACGAGAAAATAGCCGGTTCAATACACTTTACGCCCGGTAATTCTTATGATGACTGCGACAACGGCAACCATTCCGCCGTTCACTGGGATTTGGTACTCATCCAGCGTCCCGAATTCGGTGGCGGTGAAATTTATTTTGATGATGTTTTAATCCGAAAAGACGGTTTATTTGTTCATCCTGACCTTAAAGAACTCAATCCTGACAACCTGAAATAGGATTTTATGAAATTATCGTAAGAAGATATTCTTATTTGACAACAAAATGAAGTTATGATACTTTATAAACTAGTTGGTAGTTTCTTTAAATTTTATTATAGAAAAAACCAATAAAGTTAGTTTGGGGGTGAGGTTATGCCGACCTTATTATATGCAGTTCTCCCGCTAGCTGGAATTATTCTTGGATGGACTATTCGCTGGCTGTATGCCAGATTTCAACTATCTGCGTCCGAACAAAGGGCGGAGCGTGTAAAGCAGGATGCTATAAGAGAAGCAGAGGCTCAAAAAAAAGAAATTTTATTAGAAGCGAAAGATCAACTTATTCGGGAAAGAACCCAGCAGGAGAGGGAGAATCGGGAACGACGAAGTGAATTGCAGCGGTATGAACGCAGACTGATGCAAAAAGAAGAAACTCTGGATAAAAGAGTTCAGGGTTTGGATAAACAGGAAGAAGATCTGGTTGAACGTGAAAAGCAGATCGCCGATCGTGAAGTTTATTTATCTTCCGAAGAAGAAAAATACCGGCAGGAACTGGAAAAAATCTCCGGTTTGACAGCTCAGGAAGCTAAAACACTGATAATTCAGGACCTTGAAAACGAGGCCCGTCATGATGCTCAGGCATTACTTAATAAGATAGAACAGGAAGCTCAGCTTTCTTCCGAAAAAAAAGCAAAAGATATTCTTGTTACAACAATTCAAAGAATCGCAACAGAAGTTACCAGCGATATAACAATTGCTACAGTTGCTCTTCCGAGTGACGAAATGAAAGGTCGTATTATCGGAAGGGAAGGTCGCAACATCAGAACACTTGAGACACTCACCGGTGTTGATATTATCATTGATGATACTCCGGAAGCGGTTGTTATTTCCTGCTTTGACCCTGTCCGCAAGGAAATTGCAAAAGTTGCCCTTGAAAGGCTCGTTTCTGACGGTCGTATTCATCCTGCCAGAATTGAAGAAGTTGTACAGAAAGTTACCCGTGAAATTCAACAGAAGATTTACGAAGAGGGCGAAAAAGTCCTTTTTGATTTAGGAATAAACAACATGAGCCAGGAAGGTGTACGTGCTCTTGGCCGTTTGTATTTCCGCACGAGTTACGGACAGAATGTACTTACACACTCAAAAGAAGTTGCTCTTATCGCGGGTATGATTGCTTCCGAAATCGGAGCAAACCGCGAATTGGCAAAACGTGCTGCCGTTCTGCACGATATCGGTAAGGGGGCGGAATCCGATTCCGACCAGAACCATGCAGAAGTGGGTATGGAAATTGTCAGAAAGATGGGTGAGGACGCAAGAATCATAAATGCGGTTGGTGCTCATCATAATGACATTGAACCCACAAGTATTGAGGCAATAATCGTTCAGATTGCGGATGCTATTTCCGCTGCAAGACCGGGTGCCCGCCGTGAAACGATGGACAACTACGTTAAACGCCTTGAAAATCTGGAACAGCTTGCCGAAAGCTTTAACGGTGTTGAAAAGGCGTACGCGATTCAGGCAGGTCGTGAACTGCGCGTGCTTGTAAACAATGAAAAGATTCCTGACATAGAGGTTAAAGATCTGGCACGGAGTATTGCAAAGCAGATTGAAACTGACTTGCGGTATCCGGGTAGGATTAAAATAACGATGATACGCGAAACTCGTATCGTAGAATACGCCAGATAGGCTGAAAAAAAGGGGACATTGACTTGTTCCCTTTTTTTATTTATGCTGAATCCGTTGTTGAGAGTGAGGGGTATATGCAGGTCGCAATTTTTTTCGGTTCAAAATCAGATACAGATACAATGAAAAAAGCTTCCGCCGTATTGAAGGATTTTGGCGTTACATATGAAGCATATATTCTTTCCGCGCACAGAAGCGGAGAACTTCTCGACAAGACAATTAAAGAAGTTGAACAAAAAGGCGCAGAAGTAATTATTGCAGGTGCGGGGCTTGCAGCTCATCTGCCGGGTGTTATCGCCGCAAAAACAGTTCTGCCTGTCATCGGAATTCCTTTGGAGTGCTATTCAAACGGCGCAAACGGACTTGCCGGAATGGATGCTCTTTTTTCCATCGTTCAAATGCCAAAACAGATTCCAGTTGCTACCGTAGGAATAAACAATTCCGCTAACGCTGCATATCTTGCAGTGGAAATACTTGCCGTAAAATATCCTGAATTAAAGAAAAAGCTTGTGGAATTCAGACAAAAACTCGCAAAAGATGCCGAAGAAAACGGCGGAAAAGGTGTTGACCTTTAAACATATTCAGCTGAAACAAATAATAGGGGTAAAACATGATTGACTACAGACAGTCCGGTGTTGACATTGAAGAAGGCTACAAAGCCGTCGGCAAATATAAGGCGCACGCCAAACGGACGCAAATCCCCGGCGTTCTTAACGGACTGGGAAGTTTTGCCGGAATGTTCCAGGTTCCTGCCGGAATGAAGAACCCTGTAATGGTTTCGGGCACGGATGGTGTAGGTACAAAGCTCGACATAGCTTTCAGCATGAAAAAATACGACACGGTTGGTATTGACTGTGTTGCGATGAGCGTAAACGACATTCTTTGTACAGGCGCAAAACCCCTGTATTTTTTGGATTACATTGCCTGTGGCAGTCTGGATTCTGATATTGCCGCCGATTTGGTAAAAGGTGTTGCCGACGGCTGTGTTGATTCCGACTGTGCTCTGCTCGGCGGTGAAACTGCTGAAATGCCCGGTTTTTATGATAAAGGCAAGTATGATATTGCGGGTTTTGGTGTTGGCATTGTTGAAAAAGACGAAATAATTACCGGCGAAAAAATAAAAGAGGGCGATGTCCTTATAGGCTTGTCCTCGACCGGTGTACATTCAAACGGCTTTTCGCTTGTGCGCAAGCTTGTAACGGATTATGACACACCTTTTGAAAACTCAACTATAGGGCAAGTTCTGCTTGAGCCGACAAGAATATATGTAAGACCTGTTCTGGCTGTTTTGGAAAAGTGCCGTTCAGCCGTTCATGGTATGGCTCACATAACAGGCGGCGGTTTTTATGAAAATATTCCGCGAATGTATACTGATAAACACCTTGTTTCGGTAATCAATAAGGGCAGCTGGAAAATTCCTTCTATTTTTGCGGAATTGGAAAGACGCGGCGCAAATCCAGACAGAATGTTCAACACTTTCAACATGGGTATCGGGCTGGTTATGGCTGTTGAAGCTTCTGAAGCCGACAAAGTTGTAAAAGCAATTGAAGACTTTGCTGCTTCAAAGGATGCCGGTCGAAATTCGACTCTTAAAGCATACAAAATCGGTTATGTAAGCCGTTCTGCCGAAGAAGCGGATACGCAGCAAAAAGCCGTTTTGTTCAAGTAAACATTATGGAAAAGTTACAGACAGCGGTTCTTGTTTCCGGCGGCGGAACAAACCTGCAGGCTTTAATAGACAACGAAAAATCAGACGCAAACTGTCCGTATCATATTGCGCTGGTCGTATCCAGTTCTTCAAAAGCGTATGCGCTTGAAAGGGCAAAAACAGCCGGAATCCCTGCGTTTGTTGCAAGTGCAACTTCCATACTTGGTGCGGAAAAAGTAAAATCTGCAAGCCGCGATGAAAAACGTTTTGCAATTTCTGCAAAGGTTTTGGACTATTGCCATGAATATCACATTGAAGCGATTGTTCTTGCCGGTTTTTTAACCGTTCTCGGCGGTAATATAATAGAAGAATATTCCAATAAAATAATAAACCTTCATCCTGCTCTGCTGCCCAAATTCGGCGGCGTAGGCATGTACGGACACAATGTGCATGAGGCGGTTATTGCCGCCGGCGAAAAAGAATCGGGCTGTACGATTCATTTGGTGGATGCCGGTTGTGACACAGGTAAAATCCTGCTTAAAAAGACTGTTCCGGTTATACCCGGTGACACTCCCGAAACTTTGTACGCACGAATTGCACCTCATGAGCATAAGGCAATGGTAGAAGGGCTTGTTCTGCTTGCCCGTGACTTAAAGCATTGTTAGTTTTGCGTTTTGCTGAAAAGTCCGGCTGCCTTTGAAAAAGTTTTTTCGATATAAGCAGCTTCACTTTCTGATAAAGCGGCTCTGGATAGTATTGATTTCCAAAACAGTTCCATATCTTCTTTTCCAGCAATTTTGAAAAAACCCATTTTTTGCAGGTTGTCGGAAACAGTGTTTACGGTTTTATCAAGTCTTTGGTTTGTTATAGGTGTATAGCCCTGTGAAAGGTTTGCGGAACTTCTGAAAAGTTCATAGCAGATAATCTGTACCGCATGCGAAAGATTAAGGGAACCGTCGCGTCCGTTTGCTGGAATCGTAAGTCCTGAATTGCATTTTGCCAGTTCTTCGTCTGTTAAACCGGTTCTTTCGTTTCCAAAAACAATTCCGACAGGACCTTGTGGTATTTGACTGCATCGTTGAATAAAATCTTCTGGCAGTAATAACCATTCTTTGCGGTTTTTACCCCGTCTGCGCGTTGTTCCTGCTGTCCATACGCAATCAGCCACTGCTTCGTCAAGGGTTGAAAAAAAATGAGCATTGTTCCATATATCCTGCGCATGTACCGAAAGAACGGAAACCTGTTCTTCGTTATAATCTGACTTGTTACCGACAATAAACAATTCTTTTATTGCCATGTTTTTCATTGCCCTGCATACCGAACCTATGTTACGGCTTTCAGCCGGACGGCAGAGAATAATCCTTGCTTTTTCAGTGTTCTTCATTTTGCAGATTATAACATTTTAGATTTAGTTTTTACTATCATTTTCCTTTTGATAAATATATTTTTATTATAGTATTTTATAGATTTTAAAGATTTTATGATTGATTTTTAGATGTAAGGGGAATAAAATCAATGTAGTGATTGTTGCATCCGGAGGTTTTATGTCAACAGCTATAAATAAATTCCAAAACATGTCTTTGCTCAAGAAAATGGTATCATTTCTTATCCCAGGAATGGGTTTGTTCTGTCTGGTTCTTATCTTTGCGGTAAATATGGCTGTTGAAAACGGTCTTGAAGAATATTTTTCAGAATCTCTGCAATCAAAATATGAAGCTTTCATGAGACAGATGGAAAATGACAAAATAATGCTGATAAATCATATTGCCTATACTCCTAAAGATTTGGAAACGGCATTACTGGATGGAAGCGCAAGTGCGTTGAATAGTTATTATAACATTGTAAAAGGCGGTACAAAAGTAAACGATGTGTACATACTGGATGAGGCCGGTAAGGTGTTATATACATCAAATCCTGAATTAGACCATTCTACGGTATTCCAAGGCATGAGCATATATAAAAATATAAATGCTCTTACGATTAAATCGGGTATGTCACAGTTGTGTTATTTGAATAACAATGTTTCTCTGGTTGCAATCAGTCCAATATCACTGCCGGTTTTAAAGGGTTATGTTGTTTTTGAAGAAATTATTTCACAGGATCAGACTGTAGATAATTTTAAGGCTATGTTGGATTGTGAAGTTACTGTTTTTTATGATGATGTGAGAATTGCAACTTCCATTATGAAAGACGGGCAGCGTGCTGACGGAACAAAACTGAACAATGATGTAATTTACAATCAGGTTTACAATGAACGCAGACCTTATTACGGAAAAAACATAATTCAGGGTGCCAACTATTTAACGGTTTATATTCCTCTTGATTTTGTAGGTGATAAGATCAATGCGCTGTTCTTTATCGGTATGCCGATTTCTGCAATAGGACAGACAAAATCCCTGTTGTTGCGAATAATCATACCTGTCCTGATTGGTATAAGTATTATTATTATAGTACTGGTACTTATAGTCCTTATTCAATTGATGATAAAACCACTCAAAATCGCCGAAAAGGCAATTCACGGATTGTCTTCCGGTGATGCTGATCTGACATTCCGCATTAACAACCAGCACCATGATGAAATTGGCCGTTTGTGCCGTGATATTGATGTATTCCTCGAAAATCAGCAGGGTATGATTCGTGATCTTAAATCGGCGGAAGTCAAGCTTGGTTCAATCGGTGAAAATTTGTCTACGTCTTCGGTTCAATCCGCAAGTGCTATAACCGAGATTATGGCAAATATTGAGGGTGTCCGTAAGCAGACAAACCATCAGTCTGCTGCAATCAACACAGCGAATAACGAAATGGAAAATTCGCTTGATGTTGCAAATAAACTTGAAACGCTTATACAAGATCAGTCTGCCGGTATTATTGAGTCATCGGCTTCAATAGAGCAAATGCTCGGAAACATTGCAAGCGTAACACAGTCTGTTCAAAAAATGAACGGTGAGTTCCAATCTCTTACGGAAGTAACGAGTGAAGGTTATAAAAAGCAGACCGAAGCGGACAAAAAGATTACAGAAATGGCAGCTCAGTCACAGCACCTGGTTGAAGCAAACACAGTTATTGCACGTATTGCTTCGCAGACCAACCTTCTTGCCATGAACGCGGCTATTGAGGCTGCGCATGCCGGAGATGCAGGAGCAGGTTTCTCCGTTGTTGCGGACGAAATTCGTTCACTTGCTGAAAATTCAAGCAAGCAGTCAAAGGCAATCGGTCAGGAACTAAAGCAGATTACCGATACAATTCAGAATGTTGTTGCTACGTCACGCCAGTCCAAAGATGCATTTGTTCTTATTACCGAAAAACTTAACGTAACTCATGGGCTTGTCAGCGAAATTGATTCCGCAATGGAACAACAGAATGATACTTCAAAAGAAGTTCTTGCCGCTTTGCGTGATATAAACTCATCTACGGCCGAAGTTCAGGAAATGTCAAAAACAATGCAGAATGCTACACAAAAGACTCATGAGGAAATGCAGAATCTTACACAGATAACGGCAACTGTCAGCGGCAGTATGGACGAAATGGCAAGCGGCGTTACGGAAATAAACCAGTCTGCACAGGATGTTTCGAACATGGCGATTGAAACACGCGGCAATATATCGTCTATGGAATCTTTGATCGGAAGATTCAAGATTTGACGGCATTATTAAGGATGCAACCGGATAAATACTATTTGACAATTTTTTAGTGCTAGGTGTATACTTTTTAAGGCAAATATAGATAATAATCGTTTGGTAACAGGAGTTAAAGTAATATGGGCAATAATGATGATATAGTACCCGGATTCAATGAGGAAAGAGACGACAGTTTGCGGATTACTTTGGAGCGACCGGAAGGTAGCAGTTCCTGTGTTGTTTTGTATTTAAACGGATATATAGATACATATAATTCTGCTTTTTTCCAGAAGAGAGTTTCCAAAGTTGTTGAAAGTGGTCTTGTAGATCTTATTTTTAACTGTGCCGCATTGAACTATGTATCATCAACCGGTATCGGTTGTTTTACCGCATTTTTGAAAATGGTAAAGCCGAAGGGTGGTGATGTTGTTCTTCTGGATATTCAGCCGAAAGTTTATGAAGTATTTCAGTTATTAGGATTTTCTCAGTTTTTCAATATCAAGGACAGTTTGTCTGATGCGGTTGCCTTCTTCGTTCAGGAATCCGCGGAAACAGCACAGATTTTCCCGAAAGTTTTTACCTGCCCGGTATGTTCAAAAAAATTGAAAGCTACAAAGCCGGGACGCTTCAGATGTTCTGAATGTAAATCTATCCTTGCGATAGATGATCAAGGTGAAGTATCTTTGGGATAATCAAGTACTTTTTCAAAAAAAACCGAAGTTTTCTTCGGTTTTTTTTTATGTGTATCAACTGTGAATAACTTGTGGATAATTTTTTTATTCAAGTTAAATCAACAGGCCAAAATAATACAAATACTTATGTTTTAAACAATAGAGAATAAGTATTTGGCGATTTATGGGTTAAATGTATATATAATAAGATATTATATTTTCTTATTCTACAAAGAAAAGTTTTTGTCAAGCATTAAAATCATAAAAATTCTTAAAAATATTAAATATATATAAATTCTTGATGGGTATAACCTGTGGATAACTTGTAGATTTACCCCGATGGACTTTTACTATTTACTTTATTATACTCATTTTTAGATGAATATTATCCTTTTTACCGAGCAGGAATTAGGGCTGCCTTTAAATTGCAAAGACGCCCGTTATCAGCACATTGTGCGAATCCTCCACAAAACGCAGGGTGATGAATTTGAAGCCGGTGTGATAAACGGCAAAGCGGGAAAGGCTGTCATTACGTCATTGACAAAGGATGAAATGTTTTTTGACTTTGTACCACAACAGGAAAAAAATCCATTGTTTCCTGTTATCCTTATTGTAGGGTTTCCCCGTCCTATTCAGCTTAAGCGCCTGCTCCGCGACGTTTCAAGCCTTGGAGTACAGCAGATTCATCTGACAGGAACAGAGCTTGGTGAAAAGTCTTATCTTAAGTCAACTCTTGTAGAAAGAGGTGCTGCCGAACAAGGGCTTTTGGACGGTTCTGTACAGGCAAAATCGACATTTGTCCCGGAACTTTTTATGCATGAGGGGCTAAAATCTTGTATCCAGTCTGTGGAAAGTGTTTTTTGCAACACAGAACAAAGTGGTGTTGAAAAGATTCTTCTGGATAACATCAAACCTGAGTGCAGATTAAGTGATTTGGCAATAAACAAAAAGTTTGAAAACCGTCTTGTTGTACTTGCGGTAGGAAGTGAAAGGGGTTGGACTGATAAAGAACGGCAGATGTTTAAGGAACATGGATTTTCTGTATGCAGTCTCGGGGAACGTGTATTGCGGACAGAAACGGCTGTTGTTACAGGAGTTTCTCTTGTACTGGCAGGAATGAATAAAATATAACAGGAACACAAAATGAATCAGGATGAAGTAAAAAAAATGCTGCTCGAGCTTGAAAATACAGAGTTAGAGTTTTCTGTAACTTTTACGGGCAAAGAGAGCAAAAAAGTAAACGGACTTTACAAGGTTGATACACATGAGATTCTGCTGCATACAAAGAATTTCAAAACAGATAATCAGCTTATATATACTGCAATCCATGAATATACGCATCATCTTATTGCGGAACAAAATCCGCTGAGATGCAACGGCAGATGTCATACGAATGAATTTTGGGCACGTTTCCATGAACTATTGGCAAAAGCAGAACAAAAAGGTTTGTATGTTCTCGGATTGGAAAATGCTCCTGAGTTGGAAGAATTGACGGAAAAAATACGGAAAAACTTTTTGGAAACAAACGGAAAGCTTATGATTGAATTTGGAAAAGAGCTTTCTAAAGCATATCAGTTGTGTCAGGATGCCGGTATACGCTATGAAGACTATCTGGACAGGGTTCTCCAGCTTCCGCGTGCTACAGCAAAGACGATAACCAAAATTGCCGCTGTTTCTCCGTCTCCTGCTCTGGGTTTTGACAATATGAAGCTTGTGACATCACTCCCTGCTGCAAAACAGAAAGAAGCGGAATCGGAACTGCTTTCCGGCAGAAGCCCTGATACGGTTCGTGCGATTATGAGAAAAAAATCCGAAAGTGTTGATAAAAAGGCGATGCTCGAAAAAGAAAAGCATAGAATCGAAAAAACAATCCAGCAGCTTTCGCAGCGTCTGGAGTTAATAGAAGAAAATCTGGCAAGCCTGTAGTTTGTCTCGGTTGAAAAAATGGCCATAACGCTATATTATAGCAACTAAATGCGAGGATTTTATGCCTATAAAAGTACAATCTGATTTACCGGCCTGTTCCATTCTGGAAGCAGAAAATATCTTTGTTATGACGGAACAAAGAGCTGTTAAACAGGATATTCGTCCTCTAAAAATCGCTATTGTAAATCTTATGCCGACAAAAGTTGCAACCGAAACCCAGCTTTTGCGTCTGCTTGCAAATACTCCTCTTCAGGTTGAAATTTCGCTTGTGCGTATGGAAAGCCACGAGTCAAAAAATACCGGAACTGAGCATTTGGAAAAGTTTTATATTCCTTCCTCAGAGATACTCAAACACAAATATGACGGAATGATAATAACAGGGGCACCTGTTGAACAGCTCCCGTTTGAACAGGTTGACTACTGGGAAGAACTTACTTCCATAATGAATTATGCATCAAAGAATGTATTTAATACCCTTTATATTTGCTGGGGCGCATTTGCCGGCTTGTATTATCATTACGGAATCCCCAAGTATTGCCTTGATAAAAAAATGTTCGGAGTTTTTCAGCATAAAAGGGTCTTAAAAAATGATCCTTTGCTGCGCGGATTTGATGATCGTTTCCCGTCACCGCAATCCCGCCATACTGAAATCCGCAAAGAAGATATTTTGAAACATTCTGACTTACAGATTCTTGCTGAATCTGAACATTCCGGAATCCTGCTTGTAAAATCAAAAGACAATCGCCGCATTTTTATGACCGGACATTTGGAATATGATACAGAAACACTTGGCGCCGAATATTTCAGGGACATAAGCCAGCACAAAAAAATTGATATGCCTGTAAACTATTTTCCATGTGACAATCCTGAGAACCGTCCTGTTTCAACATGGCGCAGTCATGCACATTTGTTTTTTTCAAACTGGTTGAACTATTATGTTTATCAGGAAACTCCTTATGAGTTGGAAAAAATATGACACATACAAAAAAATCCAAAACTGCCTCTTTTTTTTCTTTTTTCTCAGTAAGAAAACTGCTGTTTGTTTTTATAATGTATGTGGTACTTATTGTTGTACTTTTTAATTTTGTTTACATCGAACAGTACCACTTGAAAGAAGAAGTTTTTAGTACAAATTCCAGTTTTTTTGCGGATGAAATTGAAAAAATACTTACGGAAGAATACAGTTTTTTTTCCTATAAAATTCAAATACCAGACTGTGATTTAATAGAAATCCTGACTGAAAAAACCTTATTCAAAAATGCTTTTTGTTTTTCCTCCGATGGAAAATTCCAGGAATCATCCTTTGCTGATCCGTTTATTCTTTCGCTTTTATTGAATCAGCTGGAGTTTACAAAAATGGAACAAACTCAAAAGTTTGTCGGAATTGTTGACGGTGATGAGTATTTGCCGTTCCTGATTGTACCTGCAATATCAAAGGTTTATGTTGTCCAGCTTGAAAACACTTTCTTTGAACAGTTTTTATCAAGATTCAGCTATAAGTCTGTTGAACTGATGCTTTTTTCGGAAAATTCGGACGTTGTTTACGGAAAAGTTTCAAAACAAAAACTGCCGCCGCGTAAAATATTCGTAAGCAGAAAGTATGAACAATTCAATCTTGATATAGTCTTTTCCCTGAACAAATGTGAGATTACGACTGGTATCCTGCCGTATTTTGTAATCATTTCCGTAGTCACGTTTCTTATTATTCTTTTTTCGTTTACCATCTTTTTTTATCTTTACAAACGACTTGATTTGCCACTTGAAAAAATGGCTGAACAATGTCTGCAAATAAACGAAAACGGAGTTATTCCAAAATTCGAGACCTCTGAAAACAGGCCTCTGGCCATTTTGGCTGATACACTGAACGAAACTTTTGAGTCTGTTGTCGCTTATCAAAAAAATCTGGAAATAATGGCGTTTACAGATCCTCTTTTGGGTATTGGAAACCGTAGTGCATGTATCCGTGATATAGAAAACTGCATAAAAAAAGGTGAAAAAGATTTTTCAATTTTTATGGTTGATATCGTTGATTTTGGGCAATTCAACGAGCTGTTTTCGTCAAAAACAGGCGACATAATTCTGAGGAAAGTCGCCGAAATGATGGAGTCGATTCCTGGATGTACCACATACAGATATGACGGCGATGTATTCCTGCTGCTTTCTCCCGGTGCTGACGGAACAAAATCAGAGGAAATCCTTTATACGCTGAAAAAGTTTTTTTCAGAACCTGTAAAGCTTGTTACAGGTGCCTATTCAGTAACGATGAACAGCGGAAGGGCTGATTATCCGGATCATGGATTGACGTCTTCGGAATTATTGCGGAATTGCAAAACTGCATTAAAGTATTCAAAATCACTGCAAGAGGCAAATATTTGTATTGTCTACAATGAGATAATAAACGATGCAATTTGCCGTGTAAAAATGGTAAAAGAGTATGTGATTGAAGCTATTCAGTCAGAAAAGAACATAGAGGTTGCTTATCAGCCGGTATATTCCACAAAGCAAAAAAAGTTTACACAACTTGAGGCATTATTGCGGATAAAAAACGATAAACTTAAGATTGAACCGGCTGAGGCTGTTCAAATTGCGGAAGAAAACGGGCTTATTGCCAAACTGGGAACCATAGTCTTAAAAAAGGTATGTGAATTTGCAAAAGAAATACGAAAGCGCAATTCTGACATTGAGTTGATTTCTATAAACCTGTCGATTATTCAGTTGTTACAGCATGATTTTGATAAAACGCTTTTGGAGACTGCGGACGCTTCTGAAATCCCATTTTCTTTCTTTGCGTTTGAAATTACGGAAGATTCCAAATTGTATTCATTTGAAACAGTGCTTGAAAAATTGAATTTTCTCAAAAAGCAGGGGTTCCATTTAACTCTTGATAATTTTGGTTCCGTTTACACCGGATTGAATTATTTGTCGGAACTCCCTGTTGATTCCATAAAGATTGACAAAAAACTTATCGTCAAAATGATAACATCGCCCCAACACAATATGCTTATAAAATCTGTTGTTGATATTTGCAGAAATTTTAATCTGCACATTGTTATTGAAGGCATTGAATCACAGCAGACTCTTGATGCTGTAAAATCACTGGAAGCCGACTATATTCAAGGTTTTTTTCAGTCAGTACCTATGTATCCGGCGAGAATCTTTGGATTCCTTGAAGAAAACCGCTATATTGAAAAATCTTAGGCTACTTAAAGCAGACGTCTACTTCAAAAGGTCCGTGTTTTGTAACGAACGGAATCGCGATTACAGGGTAGTTTCTTGGCCAGGAGATAACGTGGTTTCTTCCCGAAACAGTTACTGGCGGTGAAACGTTGAGATTGACGTCAGGAATCATGGAAACAGCGTTTCCGGCTATGATGTTTGTAAATTCACTTACAAGACCTGTAGCCATTTCTTCCTGCTCGTCTTTGTTTGCTACCACCATTCCTGAAAGCTCAAGCATTTTGAGTGAAAGGACTTTATGAAGTCTGAAAGCAACAACTCCGTTGTAATCTCCTGTTACTCCCAATAGACCGGAAATTTCCCATGGGTGCCCCATGTCCACTTTTAGGATATATGGTTCTTTATTTGTAGGTGCAATAGAGAACATACTCTCAAAAGTACTGAGTCCGGCAGATAAAAACGGGTTTATTATCTTTGCGTTCATAAGTCAGATTATAACACAGAAATAATTTATTGCAAGAGATATTAGAGATTTTGTTGTTTTTTGATTGGTATGTGTTCCCGGTTATTTAATACATTCCAAAATAATATCAACGCACTTGTCTATACCGAGTTTCGAAGAACACAGACAAAGATCATAGTTATCGGCATTGCCAAAGTCTCTGCTGGTAAAATATGAACAATATTTGCGTCTGGCTTTGTCAACAGTTTTGATGTGTTCCGCTATTTTAGCCTCTGTCTCATCCTGCATTTTTTCTTTTTTAAGGCGCTGCAGTCTCCAATAATCGGCTGCATGAATAAAAATATGCAGAGTATTGTCATATTCGGAAAGTATACTGTTTGCATTTCTGCCGACTATAACACAGTTACCGGCTTCTGCTATTTGTTTTATTATGTTTTTTTGCGATTCATAAAAGCGTTCTTCAAGCGGTGCATTGTACAAGTCGAACAGGCTTTGTGTAAAACCGAATATAAGAGGAGCTTTTTCGTCCATGTTTATAAGTGTCTGAGGATTTGCGTTTGTCGCGCGGGCTGCATTTATGATAAGCTCTTTGTCGGCATAATGGTAACCCAGTGTTTCCGCAATTCGTTTGCCTATCTCGCCGCCGCCTGCACCAAATTCTCTGCTTATCGTAATGATTTTTTTCAATTCTTACTCCTTTTGCTACAGTACCTTGTTCAAAAAAGAAATTGTGCGCTCCTGTTTAGGATGCAGCAGGAGTTCTTCCGGTGTTCCTTCTTCTATGATATATCCGCCGTCCATAAATATAATTCTGTCTGCAACTTCCCGGGCAAAACCCATTTCGTGCGTAACTACAACCATTGTAATTCCGCCTTTTGCAAGCTCTTTCATTACCTGGAGAACTTCTCCTACCATCTCAGGGTCGAGAGCGGATGTCGGTTCGTCAAAAAGCATAATGGAAGGATTCATAGCCAATGCTCTTGCAATTGCAACCCTTTGTTTTTGTCCGCCGGAAAGCTGCTGTGGATAGGCTTCTGCCTTTGATTCCAGTCCGACTCTTGTTAAAAGCTTCATGCCCTGTTCGTGAGCCTGTTCTTTTGTCATTTTCTTTAGTTTAACCGGTGCAAGCATGATATTTTCAATAACTGTCATGTTTGGGAACAGGTTAAAGTGCTGGAATACCATACCTATGTTTTCGCGGATTTTGTTTATATTTTCATGTTTGTCGTTTATGTCCGTATTGTTTATAATGATTTTTCCCGCCGTGCTGTTTTCAAGCTTGTTCAGACAACGCAGAAAAGTCGATTTGCCACTGCCGGAAGGACCGATAACAACAATAACTTCGCCTTCGTAAACATCAATGTTTATGTCTTTTAAAACTTCAAGAGAACCAAAGTCCTTTTTAAGATTTTCTACATGTATTTTTACTGTCTTTTCCATATTTCTGTTCCTTTGGTTATTTGTTTTCGATATTTATTTTATGCTCGATTTTTTTAGCAACTCTGCTGAGTGTAACAATAACAATCATATACATGACACCGACGATTGCCCATGTTTGCAGACTTTTGAACGTATTGCCCGAAATGGTTTTTCCCATGTTTGTGAGTTCAGGATAACCGATAACGGCAAGAATTGATGTATCTTTCAATGTTATTATGAACTGGTTGATTATGGAAGGTACCATTACTTTAAAAGCCTGCGGGAGGATAACATTCTTCATACTTGTTCCGTATGTCAGTCCCAGACTTCTTGCCGCTTCCATCTGACCTTTGTCGATACTCTGGATACCGGCTCTGATTATTTCGGCCATATATGCGCCGCAGTTCATGGAAAGGGCTATTGTACCTGCCTGAAGAGCAGGAAGCTTAAACGTATTTACACCCATCATTTTGATTGCCTGTGGTACGCCGAAATAGATAAAATAAGCCAGAACTATAAGAGGAACACCACGAATGGCATCTACATAGACAGTTCCAATTATATTAAGCACTTTTATACGGCTTACATTGCAAAGAGCAAAAATCAGACCTATTATCATTGCAAAAAACAAAGCAAGCAGGGTAAGCAGCATTGTGTTGCCCAAAGAGCGCAATAACATAAGAGAATATGTCTGTAATATAGAAATCATTCGTTGAATTCCTTCTGAAGTGTTAAAATTCCGCCTGAAAAAATCAGGCGGAATATATTGATTTATTTAAGGTATTTATCCAGAATTTTCTGGTATTTGCCGTTTGCTTTTATGTTTTTAAGACCTGCATTGAACATATCCAGAAGAGCTCTGTTGTTTTCGTTCATGATCGCAAATCCGTAAGGAGCACCTTCGCTTTCCATTCCTGCAGGGATTTTAAGTGCAAGACCGGCTGACTTGATATTGTCTGCCATGATAGGTGTGTCTTCGCAGCAAGCTGCGCTGTTGCCGAGGATAACGTCCTGATACATTGTAGGTGAATCTTCAAAAACTGTGATAGAAAAGTTATATTTGTCCTTAAGACTGTTTGCAAAGTCAGCACCTGCTGTTCCGTTTTTTACAGCAACATTTTTGCCTTTCAAGTCGGCAAAACTTGAAATTGAGCTGTCTTTTGCAACTGCAAATGTCTGTGTTGCGTTATAGTATCCGTCTGAAAAAATCCAGCCCGAATCGATACGTGACTGCTTGATTGTTGCACCCGCGATAAGACCGTCTGCCTGTCCTACCTGAACAGCGGCAACACCTGCATCCCAGCCAAGAGACTGAAGATCATACTTGAATCCCTGGTCTTCGGCGATTGCTGCAAGAATGTCAACGTCGATACCAACAAATTCGTTTTTTTCATTTGTGTATTCAAATGGTCTGAAAACAGTATCTGTTGCAATAATCCATACTTTTCCGTCTGTGCTTTTAGCCTGTTTTTTGCAGGAAACTGTGCAGAAAAGCATGAGTACTGCTAATAATGATAAAAGTAGTTTTTTCATATAAAAATCCTCCGATTTAGATTACTCTTTATAATAAGGTAAAAAGCCCATTGTATCAAGCTGATTAGTTTTTAAAAATAGGATTTTACATTGCAAGTTGCATATATTTACAAATAGTGACATATTGTGCTAAACTGCTGATAAGAATGGAAGAACTTATCACTTTTGAAGACCTGGGTCTCGATGAAGAAAGCCTTGCCGCTGTAGAAGCAAAAGGCTTTGAAAGCCCTACTCCGATTCAGGTTCTGGCGATTCCCCGATTGCTTAACGGCGATGCCAATGTTATAGCACGTGCCCGTACAGGTACAGGCAAAACTGCCGCATTCGGAATCCCTTTGACACAGACAATCCGCAATGATTCAGGCTGCGTACGTGCTCTTGTACTGACACCTACGCGGGAACTGGCTTTGCAGGTTGGTAAAGAAATAGAATCTCTTTGTACAGGAAAATATCCTCGTATTGCAACCGTATACGGCGGGCAGTCTATGAGCGAGCAGCTGCGCAAGCTCAAAACCGGTGTAGAAATTGTAGTCGGAACGCCCGGTCGTGTTCAGGATCATTTGGAACGTGGTTCTCTTAAAATCGACAAAATAGATTATTTTATACTGGACGAAGCAGATGAGATGCTCGATATGGGATTTATCGAAGATATCGAGAATATCTTTGCTTCCGCAAATCCGAACAGTCGTGTTCTGCTTTTTTCAGCAACAATGCCTGCCGCAATAATCAAGATTGCGTCAAAATTCATGGGCGATTATGAAATTGTTGAAGAAGAAGAACGGCCTGAAGAACCTGTTTTAACGGAACAGTATTATTGGATTGTAAAAGAGAATGAGAAAATAAATGCTCTTGTAAGGCTTATTGATATTGCGCCGGATTTTTACGGTTTGATTTTTACGCAGACAAAGGCTGATGCGGATTATGTCGCAAAGGAACTGGACGAACGCGGTTATGAGGTTGCGGCTCTGCATGGCGATATTCCGCAGGGACAGCGTGAAAAAATCCTTGCCCGTTTTAGAAAACGTAAAACACGGATCCTTGTTGCAACAGATGTAGCAGCACGCGGGATTGATATTGAAGGCTTGTCGCATGTTGTAAACTATGCCGTACCTTTTGACGGAGCAACCTATATACACCGAATAGGACGTACGGGTCGTGCCGGCGCAAAGGGACTTGCTTATACGCTCATCCGGCCGGAAGAAAGACGGCGTGCCGGTTATCTTAAAAATATTTCCGGTGGAAACCTGAAAGAAGCAAAAGTTCCGTCTGTAGAAGATGTTTTGAAAATCAAAAAAGAAAGGCTTTTTGCCGAGATGATGAAACAAATCGGGATTTTGGAAAACGAAACAGAAAATACAGAAACGGAACAAGGTGAAAAAGTAATAAAACCTGCTTCGGGACAGTTTGTAAAGTTTGCGGAAAAACTTTGTCAAAATCAGGATCCTGTTTCTGTTTTGGCTGCTGTTCTGGAAGAAAACTTTGGCAGACAGCTCGATCCGGAACGTTATGGTACTGTTACTTCTTTTTCGGATAATGGTCCGTCGGCAAACGGAAGACAGATTCGCCTTTATGTGGGGCTTGGCCGCCGTGACGGAATCGGCCGTCCGGAACTTGCAGGGTTCTTTTCTGACTTGCTGCATATTCCCGGTCGACTTGTTGACAGAATTGACCTTGCGGAAAACTTTTCGTTGGTCAGCCTGCCGACGGATGCGGCAATGCGGGCTTTGAATCTGTGCAAAAAGAATCGCGGGCTTCCGCATATGCATATCGATGTAAAATCAGATGACTATGGAAGAGATTCAAAAAGCGGAGGCCGGCGGTCGGGAGGCCGCTCTGAGTCCAAGCGCAGTTCAAAAAGATCAGGCAAAAAACAGTTTGGCAAGATGGACATGCTCCCGTTACAACACAGGACATCCAATGCAAGCCTTTACAAAAAGCACTGATATCAGGCAGGTGATTCGCCTTTAGAGCAGTTTCTGCAGACGCGAGACAGCGTTCGCAATGCTTTCGTAATCAAAAACATCCGCGGCGTTTTTGATGTCTGTGAGTGCGGTTGAATATGGTTCTCCCCACGAAAATGCCGAAATTTCTTCAAGAATATCTTCTATCGCAATTATGTCTGTATTAACAGCCCTGTCAAACAGCACAGGTGCTTTTTGCCGCAAAAGTTCAACGGTGCCGTTTTCTTTTGACTGATCAGTAGAATTGTTTACCGCAAAAAGATATTTGCTGACATTTTGTGTTATTGTCGAAATCTGGAGTAAAAAGGCGTCAAGGTTTTCTTTTATAAACTCCGTGTTTTCCTTTTTGCCCGCCTCTTCAAATTTAAGTGCAAAAGCTGAGAGGGTTTCGGCACCGATATTGGCGGCGGAGCCTTTTACGGCGTGGGCATAAATCGTAAACAGTTTAAGATCACCGCTTTCAAAACAGTTCCGCAGTTGAACAAGCTTGTTTTCCGAATCAAGTATGAAAGTTGTGAGAATGTCATGATAAATGTCTATGTTGTTTCCCGCAAAAGAAAGTCCCATATTGAAATTGATATCGGGAATATAGTTTTGTTCGGGAGCCGTATTTTGTGAGGTATTCTGCAGGGACTTTCTTTTGATTTTATCTTTTGGCAGCCATCGCTGCAAAATATCAAACAGATTGTTCTGTTCAATCGGCTTTGAAAGAAAGTCATTCAGACCTTCTGCAATAAACATGTCCTTTACACCGCTAAGCGCATTAGCCGTAAGAGCAATTACGGGAACATCGGCTTTTGAACCCTGCAGGGCTCTTATTGCGTGAGTAGTGTCGACACCATCCATTTCGGGCATCATATGGTCCATAAAAACCAAATCGTAATCGTTCTGTTTTATTTTTGATATTGCCTCAAAACCGGAATTGGCAAGTTCCGCCTGAATATCATATATTTTCAAAAGTCCTGCGGCAACTTTAAGGTTTACTGTGTTATCGTCTACAACAAGAATACGTGCATCCGGTGCGGAAATCGTATAATCCTGTTCCGCCTCAAAAACAGCCCGCGCAATTTCATTTGTCTCGCTTGCAAAAATACTGGCAAGCTGCATACCGGTAACAGGAAGCGAAACAATAAGCAAATCCTTGTCATATTGAAAATCGCTGCTGCCTTCCGCAATAACGGCAAATCTGAGGCGGCTCTTTTGTTGTTTTGCCTCAATAAAAATTTTGTGATAATATATAGAAGAAACTAGAACAAATTCGTAATTTTCGGTGGAGAAAAGCTTGTCAAAAGCCTCTGAATCAGAGACAATCGTGTATTCACATTTTAAGTCATCGAGTAGCTTTGAAAGATTTTGGGCAAAAATATCTCTGGGTTCATACAGAATAATCTTTTTGCCTTTTGTATTGTTTATGTAAATAATTTTTTCATCGGAAACAATTTGTTGCTTGAGTTTTACCGTAAAAGTGGAACCTTTGCCGTATTCACTTTCTACACTTACTTTGCCGTCCATCATCTCGGCCAGCTGTTTTGTGATGGAAAGTCCGAGACCAGTTCCTTCTATATTACGGTTACGTTTTGTATCCACCCGGGAGAATAGGGCAAACAATTTTTCAAAATCTTCCTTTTTAATGCCTATTCCCGTATCTTCTACACAAATACTCAGTTGAATATTCTTTTCATCATCAAAATCCCTGCGTATTGAAAGGACAATATAACCTTCCTTGGTGTATTTTACAGCGTTGCTGAGCAAATTGTTCAGTATCTGTTTTATTCGTTTTTCATCACCAAAGAGGAATCTTGGTATTTCAGGGTCAATATGAACAAAAAAGCCGAGCTTTTTTTCAATTGCCCGCAGTTTTATTATAGAAATAACATCAAGAACAACCGACTCCAGTTCGTATTTAGCAGGTATCAGTTCAAGCTTGCCGGACTCGATTTTTGAAATATCCAGAATATCATTTATTATTCCAAGGAGACTGCGGGTTGAGTTATTGATATCGTTTGCATATTCCTTTATGGCTGGCGGCAGATCCTCAAACAGTATCAGTTCCGACATGCCGAGAATCGCATTCATCGGAGTTCTGATTTCGTGACTCATGTTTGCAAGAAAATTTGATTTTGCCTTTGTAGCGGAGATGGCTATTTCACGGGTTTCTATAAGCGACTGGGAAATTTCATCCTGAATTATCTGCGAAACAAAAATATGCGCGCAAGTTTTTAGGATGTTTTCTTCATCCTGTGAAAACGATTCGGAGTCATGACAGTTGTCAAAACAGATAAAACCCCAGAATATTTTGTCGATAATAACCGGAATCGTGATATTGGACTGTGATTCTGCATCACAGGTTTTACAGAACGGCATCAGAGAAGTTGAGTTTCTGATTGTGTTCATAAGACTCTTGTAGTCGGGGTTGTTCTTCCAGTGTTGCAAAACACCGTCAGTATCCAAAAAAGTTGCGCCGCTGTTTATGAATAAAGGCTTTACAAGCGGCGAAGCCCATTCCGCAATTATTGTACAAGTCGTTTGTTCGTCATCATCAGACTGCCAGTTGATTTTCCACAGGTGGATACGGTCGATTCCCAGCTGCTTTCCAACTATACCAAGCCCAATATTCAGTCTGTCAGAGAACTTTTCCGCCGAAACTTCCGCAAGCTCACGGGAGGCTTCGTTTACAGAAGACAAGAGCTGGTCTTTTTCCGTTATTTTTTGGATGGTATCAAGCTGAAGAATGTATGCGAGAATCAGGTGACCGCATGTATTTACGATGTTTTCCTGTGCTGGTGTAAAAATCCTCTCATGGTGGCAGTCACTAACACCAATGTATCCCCAGTACTCATTGTGCAGGATAATCTGTATTGTGAGCTGCGAAAGAATGTGACGTTCGCGCAGAGATCTCCAGTCTACCGGCTTGTCCTTTTCGACACGGCAGTTCTGAAAAATATTTTCCGGCTTCATTCTGAAAGTAACATCTGTATTGGAAAACCGCTTTTTGGTTATCGCACGCAAAGGATTTGCCAGTTCGTTTTCGGATTCCCAGTGATGCTTGAGTGTAAGCCAGCAACCATTGTCACAGTCTTCGGTTTTTTGCCAGACAAAAACCCTGTCACCGCCTACGGCTTCGCCGATAATGCGGAGAGCTTCGTAAATCCGTTTGTCAGGTTCAAGGTTATTGTTTTCAGTGAGGATTCGGATTATTTCGTTACTGTAGGCAACGATTTTTTCCTGTTTTTTAAATACGAGGTTTTCTTCATATTGAAGTATGTGGATTTGGAAAATGTTTGCACAGTTGTTCAAAAGGTTTTCTTCGTCTTTTGTAAAAGTTCGCTCACGATGACAGTCGTCAAAGCCGAAAAATCCCCAGTAATCGTTGCCCTCAAACAACTGCACAATCATAATGGACTGAATGTTGTCCATCTGTTTTTCTTTCCAGCCGCGCGGTTTGTCACTGATTTTTGCGTTTATAAAGCGTTGTTCCGGCAGCTTTCGGAATTCGATATCTTTGTCCGTCATTATGGTGCCGCCTTTTTGACTGCCCTTGTGATACGGCGGCGCGTTCGGCGATTCCCAGAAAAACGATCTTTCGATCCAGTGTCCTATGTCTTCTGAATGAGTTCTTCTGTATAAATAAACCCTGTCAACGTTTACTGCTTCACCAACGATTCTTAAAGCTTCTGTCATTTTGCTTTTGAACGGAATGTCATCTTTTTTTGTCAGTACCAGAATAACTTCTTCTGTTATGGTAAGAAGTTTTTCGTGATATTTGTCACTGACAAACCGTTCGTAATGCAGCGTTCTGGGGTTTCTTCCTGTGTAAAGCAAAAGCAGCCGTTTGAATAAACTTGAAAGAAGCAAAGCTGTCTGTTCTTCAAACTGGAAACATCCGGAAAAGAATAAAAGCCCGAACCCTAAAAAGGAATCGCCGAATATTACGGGAATAATGATTTTGTCGTTTTCAAACTTTATTTGAAATAATTCGCCCGAAAGAATTTTGCCCAGTTGCTGCAGAAATTGGTTTTCAAAGTTTATATGGATTGAATATTTTTCTTTATTACTGTTTTGTGTAATGTTTGTACAGCTTGCTATGCACTGACAGATGAATGTGTTGTTGTCCGCAGGTTTGTTTTCCCATATCTGTATTGTCTCGCATTCAGTAATTCCGGTCATAACATTCAGAACTTCGCTTACGGATGCGCTGTCAGGTGAAGAAGACAACGAATCTATAAGAGAAGAAACTTTATGAAAAATAGATGCAATATTTGTTTTCTCTGCAGGCATAAAATTACTATATACCATTTTTTTTACTTTTTAAAGTAAATCTCTAAAAAGTTAATTTTCATTATTTTAGTACTATTTTTACAGGGCAGTGGTCTGAGCCTGTAATGTCCTTTAATATTTCCGAAGACTTTACGTTGTCCGTAAATGAGTTGTTCACGCACTGATAATCAATACGCCATCCGATGTTTTTTTCTCTTGCATGAAAACGATAGCTCCACCATGTGTATTGTTCCGGTTCGCTGCAAAAATGCCTGAAAGTGTCGCAGTATCCCGCATTAAGAAACTTTTCCATCCAGTCACGTTCTTCGGGCAGATAGCCGGGGTTGCCTTCGTTTGATTTTGGTCGTGCAAGATCAATCGGCTTGTGTGCGATGTTGTAGTCACCGCATAGAACAATATTGTGATTTTCCGCAACGAGATTGTCGCAGAATTTTTTAATTGCGTCACAAAAAGCCAGTTTGTACGGCAGCCGTGCCCCCGCATCCTGGCTGTTAGGAAAATATGCGCTTATAACCACAAGGTTACCAAAGTAAGCCGCAAGAATACGACCCTCATCGTCAAATTCCGATAGTTCTGAAACTGTTGTTTTGTCGGGTTTAACGCGTGTATAAATTGCTGTTCCTGAATAGCCGGGCTTTTTTGCGGATGCCCAGTAAGACAGATACGGTCTGCCGTCACTGCCAGCCGGGGAGAGCAGGTTTTCTGAAAGCTGTCCGGGGCTTGCCTTTGTTTCCTGAATACAGACAACATCTGCGTCACAGCCGGCAAGCCATGATACAAAACCTTTTTTTTCTACAGCGCGGATTCCGTTCACATTCCATGAAATGACGGATTTAACAGTATTTTCAGCCATGAGCTAATTGTGAAGCATTATATAGGAAAAGTCCAGTTTTTTTTCTATATAACTGTGTTATTAAAAAACTTTCGGGATTTTTTTTGACTTAATGCCGATAAATGTATATAATATGAAAAGGTTACAAAAAAATTTGTAAAACTTTTGAAAAGATTAAAATCTAGGGTTATTTATACTAGATTTATACTAATCTTTGTAAAAAGTTAAACACAATAACTGTAACCTATTGTATATTCACAATAACAACAAATAAAGGAGTTGTAAAAAATGAAAAAGATTATTGCAATCTTAGTTGCATTGGCTGTAGTTTCTATGGCTTTTGCACAGACAGTAAGCATGTCAAACACTGTTGAAATGCGTCCTGTTATCACAGTTAACGGTGGTACAGCTGCATGGAACTGGGGTGCATGTGAGCGCCAGGACGGTGCTATGTTTAATGATGAAGTCATAGCAACTGGTGAAACAGGTGACGGACGTGGTAAATTTAGAGGAAGAGTTAGAACAGACCTTCTCGTTAAAGATCCTGCAGGTGCTGGTCTTATGAATATCCTTCCACGTATCGGCCTCAAAGTTCGCAGTGCAGACTTCCTCGGAACATATAAAGCTCTCGACTTCTTGGCATTCGGTTTCGGTACATTTATGGAACCATATGATGCAGGTGCTTATCTTAGCGCTGCTTATGAAATGGTACGTCCTAACGATGGTAATGAAGACGGTTCATGGTGGTCAGCCGGCGGTTGGAATGGTGACACATGGGGTGCATGGAACTCAGCTACAAACTGGAACGGTGCATTCGTAACATTCCTCGGCGAAGGCGTCGGAATCGACGGTTTCAAAGCATCTTTGATTCTGAACAACGACTGGTTCAACAAGAACACAGCTTCTTTGGCAGTACAGTTGGGATATTCAGCTGACCTTTTCGGTGTAACAGCATTGTATGACGGCGCATTCGGTACACAGAGCGCAAATGGTACAGGTGCTCTTCCTGCAGGT
>JAEEQG010000015.1 GCA_016285185.1 Spirochaetota bacterium | reverse complement strand
ATATTTCCTATCTTAATCCGGTGATAGAAACAAATGTAACGGTAGAACGCCTTGCCGTTTCCAAAAAGAAATATTACTACCTGGCCTATGCCTTCTGCGACAGACTTGCTCAGATGCTTGGCACTACGCAGGAGGCGGCCTACAAAATCCAGCTGGATGTATTATTTTATGCTTCATCAAATGCAGTCTGCTGCTACAAAAATCCTCTGGTGCAGGAAGCCCTTAAGCAGATTAACATTACTCCGCCGCCAATGGATTTTTATAAGGACATGAAATACTTTCTTAAAATGAGACTGTCTGCTCCTGCTGCCAAAAGTTGATTTTACTGATTGTTTAAGCAAAATAAACTTTAATTTTCGGGACTCGTTGAAAAGCTTTCAGTCCGGATACCCACTAATAAAGTTCAACCTTTGTTACATTTGAGTGCACATACGTTATTGCGGCGGCAAGAGCGTCGGCGGCGTGGTCTGGTTTGGGGATTTCATCAAGTCCGAGCAGGAGTTTTACATATTCCTGAATGTGCTTTTTTTCGGCACGGGCACTGCCGACTACACACTGTTTTATTGAAAGCGGAGAGAATTCTGACAGGGCAACCGCATTCTGTGTGAGGCAGAGAATAATCACCCCCCTAGCCTCAGAAACAGCCAATGCGGATGTTACGTTTTTTGCAAAGTAAAGGGATTCCATGCCTGCTTCGGCAGGTTTATATTCCAATACAAGAGCTTCCATCCGGTTGTAAATTTCTAGCAGGCGCAGCTGATGTGGCGTTTTATTGGAAGTTTCTATTGTTCCGTGCGCAACATGGCGGTATCTGTTTCCGCACACATCTATTACGCCCCAGCCTGTCGCCGCAAACCCCGGATCTATTCCCAGTATGCGTCTTGTGTTATGTACATTATTTGAACCCGGAGCGGCGGGAATCTCTCCCGGAAGTGAAACAAAACCTTCTTTCATATTACTTTCCAAACTCATTCTATACACATTTCCGCCCGAAAGCAACACATCCGCTATAAATCCGATGTTTTAACAATGATAAGAAATTTCACTTTACGGTATTATATTGGGCATAACGTTTTACTTTTTCATAATCGTAGCCGCTTGACCAGTCATAAAGATTTACGTCTCTACCCCATACCCAGCCTTCCAAACCATCGTTAAGCCTTACTTTTACCCATTTAGACATTTTGCCTTTGTATTCTTCAAATTTGTCTTTTGATTCTATTACCTTACCGTAAAGGGTTTCTTTTCCATCAAATGATTTTATTACCTCAGAATTAAAATCCGACCGGGTATAAAACAAAATCTTTTCATTTCTTTCTACATAGGGCTTTTCAATGCATACTCCGGAAGTATCCGGTGTAAAAAAATCTTCTATAGGTACATAAGGCCTTGTGTACTTGGGAGTATCCAGTAAAAGCAGCTTTTCATTATCGTTGTATTTAAGCACTTTTATTGAAAAACAATCATTGCCTGTATTGTTAAACTCATAATCCTTGTTGTAAAAAAATGAATCCGAGTAAAATGTACTGTCATTGGGACTATAAACAATAAAATGATCGCCACGCTCTTTTATTGTATGATTTTTATCAGTGACAGATACAGTACCTGTATAATCATTTGTCTCATACTGTGCAATTATTGTATACAGACCATTTTCAGATGTTTTCAAATATTTTTGGCATAAATCATCAATCGAAAACTTTTTGTTGTCTTCTCTAATATAAACATTAGGATCATCAAAATTAAATATACTGAGTTTATAGCCTTTATTACTGGTAAAATATGATTCCTTTCGCTGCAATAAGTAATTGTAATAGTATTCTGAAAAGTTTGTTACAAAATAATTGGGCTTGTATTCATAATACAAATAAAATGTTCCTTCCGTAACAGTATATTCTTCTCCCTCTCCCGGAGTACGATACTCATTGTTTTTCAAATCGAATATTTTGAAATACTTTAGTGCAGGATAGATTTTAAATGAAAATGTAAGCTTATCTGATAAAGGTAAATCAAAGTTATCTTCACCGCAATCAATCCATCTGATTTTATCTATGTCTTTTATTTCTTCAAAACTGTATGAAAAGATTTTAAGCGTCAAAAACACAAAGAATATTGAAGCAATAAGCTTTTTCATTATTAATCTCCCTGATAATCATCAAGAATGCATTCTGATTTTAGAATCTTCCAATGTGTTGCTAAAGAAGAGAATGGTATATATCCTATTTCCCCATCTTTCGAAATTTTAATCCATTCTGTTTTTGAAGAAAAAACAATATCTTTTAATTCAAAAAAACCACCTTTATTAAGAACAAATAATTCTTCAGCTTCTTTTGAAGGAAAGCTTATTACAGTTGTTTTTCCGTTTGTGCAAAATAGAGTGGAATTGATTCCAGGTACCCCATCTCTCGTATCTTCCGCAACAAATACAGGTTCAATATCAAATAATTCTTTTCCTTCCACAATTGTCTGGCGCGATAAAGAAACACAATATTTTAGAATCTTTCTTCTATCATTTTTGTAAGATTCCTCTGCACCATTCCATATTTTAATAAATTCAACAAATAAAACATCATCCTTCTCATACAATCCGGTAGTTAATATTGAATAACCGCTTCCATCAAAGCCTACAGAATAATTATTTTCATCATGATATTCAAAATATGCTACAGGCTGATATTGAGTCTTATTGAAATAGGTAAAATATGGTAATTCAACTCCATCAAATATGGATATATCTCCGGCGACAATCGGTAATAAAACTGAAAAAAACAGTAAGCTGAATAATGGTATTTTTTTCATTTTATCCTCTCAAAGAATGGCTTAAAAAACTAACAGTAATAAGAAATCTGTCCGAAATAATTCATCCATTTTTCGATTATCTCGTCAGCACGAGCTTCGATGACTTTCATTATAATGTTTAATTTGTACTGGGGTATTTTTGATTTATTATGGCATAGCAAGGCTTTTTTACTTTTGGTTATCCAGATTTTTGTTGCATTTTGTGACGGAACTCCTTCACAAATATGAATATGTATCGGCTCAAGGGGAATACCTTCTGCAAACCATAAAAATACAAGATATTCACCGACCTTAAAAACCTGAGGCATTTTCAAATCCTCCGTTTCGTGCAAGTTCAAAAATTATATGAGCCGTAGATTCCAAAAAATTCTGAAAATAAGAAATCTGAAGATCAGAAAAACCTTCTTTCAAAGTCCATTCATAGTTAGGAAGCCAGCATTCTGCACTGTTAAAACCACCGTTTACAGGCTGTTCAAAAAAAACTTTAACATTTTCCTTCCCATTTTTTTCAATTATGTCTGAATGGGCAATTCCTGTTTTATCTTCTAATGTCATAAAAGGATACATCATGTCAGAACCTCCTGTTTTTAGAATTATACAATATTTTCTTTGCTTTGTAAGTAAATAATTACTTTTTGGCTACGAAGCTCTGATTATTTTTTATACTTATTAAAAACAGCTTCAGGTGATTCGCCTTGTTCTGCGGCTTGAATCATTTCTATCACGATTTTTTCAGACTCAGTTACTTTTATCTTATCAATAGTCATAGACTTATCAGGGAAATAACAGATTGCAGAGCCGAAATATTTATTTAAGTTTTCATCTTTGAATACATAACCATTTTTTGCATAAAAGGCATTCCTCAAAAGTCTTAATTCATCTTTATCCATTCTTTCTAATACTTCGAGTAATTTACTAAAACTATAGTTAAGGTAATCGTTATCATTATCCCATTTTAGCTTTTCTTCAATAATTTTTGCATCTGTTATGAACTCGTATATGTAGCCTATTGCAGAAGGTAATTTTTGATCATCGGTATAAATACTTAGTGGTATCGGGCATCCGCTGCCACCACGATAACCATTATATAAATTTTTACAATTAATATAAAAACCAGAATCTTTTTCCTTAGTGAAATAATAAAAGTATCCGGATTTTAAGAAATATTCATTTCCATTTTGTTTTCCAGTTCCGACTAACTTTACATCTGCCGGGTCAAACGAAATAACGTCATCGTAAATAGAAGCAGTAATTGTTTCTGAATAAGTGTCAGAAACATTCCAGTATTTTATGTTATAATTCTCTATATCACAACCGTATGTACCAGATATCTCACTGCCACCATGTTCCATAATATATTTAATTTTAAACTGTCCTGCAGGTACAACACATTTAAATAAATATTTGTCACCTTCTTCATAATCAACTTTAACAGTTTTTACAGACTTATCATTAATGAATACAGAAATACAATCTGCTTCTAAATGGCGTGATGTTGGATCATAATAATTTATATATAAAAATGAACATTCTGCTGAGTCCTTCACATTTTCCACATCAAGGACAACTTCGCTTTCAAAACTCCTTTCGCCACACTTCTGAATATTCACATTCTTCTGTAGAAGAATAAATGAATCTTTATAATCTCCCTGAGGGAAAATTAAATCACAAGGTGTAGAAAATCCTTGTGCAAAACAGATGCTACTTAGCACAAGTAATATAAAAGTGATAAAACTTCTTTTTTTCAATTTCTTCTCCAGCGCCCCAGTGCAGGCGTCCACATAATTTTTGTTATGTGATTAACTATTCAATCCAAGTCCAGTAATAAGTATCAGAACTATCTTTAGATGTTCTGCATTGAACCCAGAAACCTTCTTTTTCATTTTCAAAAATGATTTCTTTTTCTTCGCCCATTATCGAGCCAAAATACAAAATTAATTTATCTTCTTTTGATATTGTACTGACTATTTCTGAATTAAAATCTGCCTTTTTATATATTTTATAAGACTGCTTAGGATTTCTTTCATATTTTCCATCATAACCTTCGCTATATGAAATACAAAGTTTTACATTATTTTTAATGAATTGTTCGTTCCCTTTTATTTCATCATACGAAATGTAAAGTTGTGATTTTTCAATATTTGATAAATCTACCCTATAGATTTTTACTCCGTAAGGACCGTCTTCTAACATTCTGAAGGCAAGATAAAGAAACTTTTTTTCTTTTGAGATTCTATAAGAAGTGTAACATCTTGTTTCATAATTTGGACCAGACCATTCTGTTGAATAACTTAATAATTTTGTATATGCGTTGTTATTTTCTAAATAATAGTAACTGTAAGTTTTTCCGCCTCTTTTATCATAATCGAACCAGGCTTCTGTAATAAGGCATAATTGATTTTCATCGGAAAGAACAGGGGCTTCTCTACCAGAAAGCAGATAGCCGCCGAAAACCCAACCTTCAACAGATTTCTCATTTTTTCCTTTTTGAGGGATTGTTTTTACTTTTACCCAGTTATCATCCATGTCATCTATTCTGTCAGAAATTCCTTCTTCAAGAAGCAACACACAGGTTTCATCATCTAAAACAGTGATCACCTTAGACGAAAGGTTTGAACTTTCACGGAGCTTTAATCTTGTGTTTGTAAAAAAATATTTACTTTCAAAATATTTCTCATTTGCAAATACCTTTAATGATAAAAGTACAAATACAAATAATAAAATCCGTTTTTTCATTTTTCCTCTCCGTATTTGTCAAATATACAGTTAAAACAAATAATTCTGCAAATAATTACACTACACATTCGCAGGAACTACCCGCACTACTTCGCTGAGTATTTGTACACAGGATTTGGTCGGTTTTCCTCCGGCACTCATGCTTGTTTCAATAATCAGAACATAGGTGCCTTCATCAAGTTCCGTAAGAAATTCAAGTTTTGACGGCCGGTTGGTTATTACATGTTCCAGCGGAATCCATGTATCGCGGGATGGTGTAAGTCCGCACCAGTTTTCTTTGACGGGGGCGGCATAAAGTCCGTATTTGGGACCGCCGAGTTTAAGGGCTTTGCCTTTGATTAATCCCACATTACCTTTTACCAGCACATTTTCCTGTTTTGTAAAAAGGTCGCCCACTGCCAGAATAAAATGTTGCATGCGTACATCACTAACCCTTCCTACCAAAAGACTTGCGACAGCCGTCTTTGCTTCTTTGGAGGGCGTAAATCCCACATCAAAATGCTTTTTAAGCTTTCCGGCATCATCCGAGTATCTTACACTACCCCGCATAGTGGGAAAAACCGTTCCAAAATCAAGGAGCTCAACCGCATAACCGTGCCGGAATTTGTACATCATGCGGTTACTGAGTTCCTGGGCAACATAAAACATAAGTTCCTTGCTCGCCAAAGACTGAAAGTGTTTTTCCATTTCTTCAAGTATCTGACGGACGGTTATCATTTTATACTGAACAGAACCGTAATATACGCTTTTACCCTCATTCTTAAGGTTGCTTTGCCGTATGGTCACATCTACTCTTGTTTTTGTTTCTCCGTTACTAAGTAAACCGGGCTTTTTTCTTGGCATAAACTCTCCTTTCTTTAATATATTTTATAATGTGTAAACAGTAAGTTCACAGGTGCACATATACCCCAACGAGAAGTACGTCTCTTTACGGGTATACGGTCGGTGCATCGCTTATACGTAGGTTTGATTATATACAGTGTTAGGGATCATAATCTAACTAAACCGAAATTATAATCTAGCTAGGGAGAACTTTCAACCTAACTAGGGAGAACAGAAAATCTAATTAGACGGTGAGCACATAAAAAAAAGCGGACTTTCCAGTCCGCCATTCTACAATATTATAGCATAAATTTCAGAAAAATAAAACAGTTTTTATAGGAAAACAATATTGATTGACAGTGTTTTTATCACAAAAAACAAAAAGGTTTACAACAGGCATTTTATGGTCTAGAATTATAATATCAGTAAAATTAAAAGGAAAAGAAAAGTCTCTATAATGTTCCGGTTTGTGAACAGCAGAATTTAGCAAGGATTGTTTATTATGAAGAAGCATATCATTTTTCCCGGACGACATGAGATTATCGAAAAAACACTTAAAAGTCTTACCATAAAAAAAAGAACACACAGAATCTTTTTCTATCTGTTTTTGGTGTTGTTTTTTGTCGGTGCTTATTTTACACGCAGAGCAACCGGTTCCTCAGAAGTTTTTATAATAAACAGACAACCTATTCCTTTTGCCTCACTGACAGGTATTTTTTCTATTCTGTCTAACCTGAGCCTGATTCTTATAGTTGTTCTATTCGGCAAAACAGGTTTTTTAACCTCGATGGCACTGCTTTTGTGGCAGACCCCAAGACTATTTTTCATAATCTTTAAAATGAAAAACTATGCAGTACTGCCGGGTATAGGTACTACTATCTTTGTAACACTGGTAATTATACTGCTCCATCTGAACAACCTGCAGATAGAAAAATACCAGACAAAACTGCGCAATCTGGCCGTTATAGACAGTCTTACTGAAATTCCGAACAGACTTGCATGTGTTGAGCTTTTGAACAAACTCATCAAAAACCACGAAAAATTTGCTGTCGTAATGATTGACCTTAACAATTTCAAGGGCATTAACGACACTATGGGACACAAAGCCGGCAACGATGTCCTTGTAGAAGTTGCTTCGCGTTGGAAGCTTGCCGTTGATTCGGGACTTTCGGGTACAGTAGATTTTATTACACGTCAGGGCGGTGATGAGTTTACACTCATCATCAGAAACTACAATTCCGAAGAAGATATTCTCAAATCTATCAGTTACTACGAATCCGTGCTTGAACAAAGAATTGTAATAAGAGGCAAGGATTACTTTATCACGGCAAGCTTCGGATATGCAGAGTTTCCGACGGATGCAGACAATTTTGACACGTTGTTCGCATATTCAGACATGGCGATGTATCAGATTAAGCGCGAACGAAGCAGCAACCACATTCTGCATTTTACCCCCGAGCTGTTGAAAATCAGTGAATATAACACTGAACTGGAACGCCGGATCCGCACCGCACTTTTGCAAAACACCATATACTTCAAGTTGCAGCCTCAATATGATATGTCACACAATCTGCGTGGATTCGAAGCACTTGCAAGAATGAATGACACAGAAAATAATGTTATCAATCCTGATGATTTTATTCCGATTGCTGAAAAAATCGGTCTTATAGACAGTGTAGATCATTTTGTTTTTGAAAACTCCGCAAAGTTCTTCGGCGATTTGATAAAAAAAACAGGAACCGACATTACGCTTAGCATAAATATTTCCGTACGACATCTGATAAACGATGATTTTATCGCCGAAGTCCAATCCATACTCAATACTTACGGCATCCCCGCAAAGCAGCTTGAAATCGAAATTACAGAATCTATAATGCTTGATTCCGAAGACAAATCATTGGAACGCATCAATGAATTAAAGAAAATGGGCATAAAAATCGCCATAGACGATTTCGGTACGGGTTATTCTTCACTCAGTTATTTGACAAGGATTCCCGCAGATTTGCTTAAGATTGATAAATCTTTTATCAATAAGATGAATTCGAGTGAATCTTCAAAACAGTATGTGGCAACCATCATCTCCATCGGTCACACCATGAAGTTTGACGTTATCTCCGAAGGCGTAGAAAAAGAAGAACAGCTGGAAACATTGCGCAGTATCGGCTGCGATCTGATACAGGGCTACCTCTGGGGCCGCCCAATGATGCCCGAAGATGCCGCAAAACTTATTACCAAATAGTAACATTTTTTTCTTTTAGAATTTCTCAAACACGTGGTATAATGTATATGCTGTTTAAACAACAACAATAGGAGGACCTATGACAAATAAAGATGCCGTAAAGGCATTAAAACAAATCAAAACGTATTGTGACGCTGAACTTCTTGATGAACTTGACTATGCAATACAGGTAATCGAAAAACTAGAAAAAGACGGTATTAGCAATCCTTTGACGGAAGACTTTACCAAATTAAAAAAATAACATGAGGAAAACAAAATGACAGGAACTTTTTGGTCTCTTGTACCGGCAATTGTAGCTATTGCACTTGCCTTGATTACAAAAGAGGTTTATTCATCACTTTTTATCGGTATTGTAATCGGTGGTTTCTTTTTTGCAGGACCAACCCTTACAGGAGCTGCGGATCACATCTTTCAGGATGGTCTCATTGCACAGATTTCCGACAGCTATAACGCAGGTATTCTGGTATTCTTAGTAGTACTCGGAATAATGGTTGCCCTTATGAACAAAGCGGGCGGTTCCGCTGCGTTCGGACGCTGGGCAAAGCAGCACATCAAATCCAAGGTCGGCGCACAGATTGCAACTATCTGTCTCGGCGTTCTGATTTTTATTGACGACTACTTTAACTGCCTCACAATCGGAAGCGTTATGAAGCCTGTAACAGACAGACACAAGGTTTCACGCGAAAAACTCGCCTACCTTATCGACGCAACAGCTGCTCCGGTTTGTATAATTGCCCCTATTTCTTCTTGGGCGGCAGCGGTAAGCGGCTTTGTTGAAGGCGAAAACGGTTTGAGCCTTTTTATAAAAGCAATTCCATACAACTTTTACGCACTTTTGACCATTGCGATGATGTTCATCCTCGTAGGCATGAAATTTGATTTTGGTCCTATGAGCAAGTACGAAAAAGCAGCCGCTGCAGCTGCCGACACAGCTGATACAGGTTCAAACTCCGCAAAAGAAAAAGGTACTGTAATCGATTTGGTTCTGCCTATCATCATCCTTATCGTAATGTGTACAATCGGTATGATTTATTCAGGCGGATTCTTCAGCGAAGGCGACACACACCTTGACTTTATCAATTCGTTCGCCAACTCAGATGCTTCTGTCGGTCTTGTTCTCGGTTCATTTGCAACTCTGATTCTCACACTGATTATCTATCTTATCCGCCGTGTTCTTTCGTTCAAGGACTGCATGAGCTGCATTCCTGACGGATTCAAGGCAATGGTTCCTGCAATCCTTATTCTGGCACTGGCATGGACTCTCAAGGCTATGACGGATTCACTCGGTGCAAAGGAATTTGTTGCAGGTCTTGTAGAAAACAGTGCTTCAGGCTTTATGAGTTTTATGCCGGCTATCATCTTCTTAATCGGCTGCTTCCTTGCCTTTGCAACAGGTACATCATGGGGAACATTCGGTATTCTTATTCCGATTGTTGTTGCTGTTTTCTCAAACACAGACTATTCACTGATGATTATCTCAATCTCCGCATGTATGGCAGGTGCCGTTTGCGGTGACCACTGTTCACCAATCAGTGATACAACAATTATGGCAAGTGCGGGCGCACAGTGCGAGCACGTTAACCACGTATCAACACAGCTGCCTTATGCAATTACCGTAGCGGCCATTTCTTTTGTTGCTTACATCGTAGCTGGATTTACAAGAAGCGCAATTGCTTCACTTATTGTTGGTGTTGCACTGCTGTTTGTATTCCTGCTGTTCATGAAAAAGAAGGCAGCTAAGTAAGCTCCTTACACTGTTAAGTAAGCTTCTTACACTTTGAGGAATAAAAAACACCGTAGTTTTTACTGCGGTGTTTTTTTGTCCAGATAAAACTATACTACTTCAACAACTTCAGCCGCATCTGCAATAACGGCGGCTTCGGTTATTCTTTGCCGGGGTTTCCTGCGTTTGCGGGCAGGTTGTCCTGCTTTTTTCTTTTCCGCAACCGGTTTTGGTGTTTCCCCGTTTTCAGAGGCAGATTTACGTTTTTTGCCGGTAAAAGCACTTTTGGGAATCTTTGTATTTACACCGAGCTTTTTAAGGCAGGTTCTAATGGCGTATTCCAGCTCCACCCTCGGAGGATTCATAGGCAGAATAAAGTTTCTGCACTGTGACCAGGTTCTTGCATAGAGCTCGGAAGGATTGGGATTTTCTTCCGTTTCTTTTTTCCAGTCTGTAAGGCTTTCAATAAAATCATAGATAATATATGAAAGTTTTTTACCAAGACAGGCGTCCGGTTCAACCACAATAAGTGCATCAAGGTTCTTGAGATTCTGCAGGTATTTTTTTTCAAAACCGGGCTTTTCGTACAAAAGAGCACAGGCAGAAGGCTGCAAGTGCATATACACATTTGTTCGCAACGCAAGCGAAACAATCTCGTACGAAGAACCGCTGTTCAGTATCTTGATTAATTCTTCCGTAAGACGCGAGGGCGAAACAGGACTGAGCAAACCCGAATCCTTTAATATGGCGCGCCGTACCTTTGACGGCAGATGGAACCCCGTACCAGCCGCATACTTTACAGCCCTGATCATTCTGACAGGGTCGTCCTTAAAGATGATATCGAGCGGAATAACGGGCATCAGGCGCTTTGCCTTGATATCCTTTACACCGTTTACATAATCGATTACCTGTTCTTTTACCGGATCATAGTATAAGGCGTTCAGCGTAAAATCCCGTCGCATAACGTCTTCGTCCATAGTGCCAAAGCGGTTGCCTACGGTGCCGTCCACAAGCGAGCGGAATGTACTTACTTCGAATATTTTGTCGCCAAAGAAGATGTGAACAAGGCGGAAACGCTTTCCGATTATTCTCGAATTATGAAATAGTTTTTTAATTCTTGCAGGAGTTGCATCAGTTGTAATATCAAAGTCTTTGGGTGTTTTTCCTACTATCAGGTCCCTTACAGCTCCACCTACAATGTATGCACTAAAGCCGTTATCCCTTAGACAGGTTATTATCTTGAGAGCGTCAGGATCTATTGTTGTTTTTTTTATAGGATGTTCGTTTTTAGTGTATATAACGGCCTTTTTTACAGGTCTGCCGTTTTTGTCTGCTGAATATCTGTATAACACTTGTTCACAATAACTAAAAACCACATTACAAGTCAATAGATTATTTTTTCATTGACAACTTGTATCTACATAAAATATAATTCTATCTGTAATTTTTTACTTTTCATTTATTCTGATAGTTTATATGTAATAATGTTAAAAAGCATTCTACGTTTTAGCAAGGGAGTATCAGATGAATTCTAAGTTACCAAAATCCGTGCAATTTCTTTCATATGGCATCTATGTTTTTTTCTTCTTTTCATCAGCATTTGCATGGATTTATTTATGGATTCTTACAGTAAATGAAGTCATGTCAATGTATTTGAGCATTCCTTTCT
>JAEEQG010000164.1 GCA_016285185.1 Spirochaetota bacterium | reverse complement strand
GCTCAAAGGTACTGCATCATCAAATTTGTCACCAAGCAATATAACTTATCAACAATTATTTGACTTATTGTGTGTTTTGTGGTATAATAATACATATTAATGTGTCAGGGGGACATGAGATGGCTATTGTACCAGATGTACCTCATTTAAGAACTGTTACGTTTGATACACGGTACATGATCTCAGCTTTATAAAAACATTCTCCCCAGGGAAAAATTTTTCATCTGAACTTGAAAAATGATGTATTTGGTGTATTCGGTGTATTCACATACGGTGTTAAGCCGTTTTCTGATACATACTGAATACATCGGAATACACCGACGCTGTATCAGATGTATTTTTGAAGTGTCGGAATACAGGCAATTAGACACCAAATACATCAAATACACCGATTTTGAAATCCGTTAAAAAATGATAAGCGGAGAAAGAAATTTTTCAGAAAACGATTTCTGTGCACGCTATAACGGATTACATTTTTCATTTCAAATGTAATTTGGAATATGATGATTTTTAATGGAAATGCTCCCTGTGATAAAGAGAAAAAATGAAAAAGTTTTTTGGACTCTTAATTTGAATTTGGAGGAGAGCAAGCAACGCCAGTGTCAGTACACTTCGGCATTTTCCTCAAAAGCTGTATTTGCTTTTTCAGAAGGGAGCAAGCATATCAAGTGTCGTTACACTTTCGATTTTTTGAAAAAAACGTAACACTTGCAGCTTGCTTTACTGGGAGATTCCCAGACCCTTGTTTTGCTGTTAGTTTTGTATAACTTAAATCAATGTTTTTTTGACATTCATCCCCATTGTAACAAAGTAAAAATGCACAATAAGAAAATGCCTGTTCTGCGTTATCAAGAATACTTACTTGATGCAGTCCCCATAACGAAAAACAACTTTTATGATGTATTGTATTTGTGTAAACCTCACACGAACATTTGAACAGTGAGAAATATGTGTACATAAACGTTTGTTCTGATTATATAAACAGAATAAATGTTCTTCCTGTTTTTTTGACATAAATTACATACACTCATCCCTATCAGAGCAGGAAGTATTCTCTCGGAAAATTGATTTTTTCGGGAGATTTTTTTCTGTTATTTTGTCAATTGAATAAAAAACTTTCATGAGCTATAATGGTTATACATTTTGCATCTTCGCAGGCAAATTACATAACGTGCTTAATGTTATGATCACAAAAAATTTTTAAGGAGGATGTCAAAATGAAAAGAACAAAACAAGAAATTATTGACCGCATTCTCGATCTTCTGACCGAGCTTGCAGACGATGAGCCTGCGAAGAATGAGAACAAATCTCAGCCGATGGAAATGCTTACAATTAAAGAATGTACAGAAGCTGTCAAAGGCGTTTCCGAACACACCATTCGCAAACTGGTATCACAAGGACGTGTACGTTTTATTAGAACCGGCGAAGGTGAACGCGGCAAAATTCTCATTAGCAAACAGTCCCTGCTTGATTATCTGGGAGGTGCTGCATGAGCTATAATTATCCTTATTATCTTATCAATCAAGACTTGACTTTAAAGCATGAAAGAGGTATAATTATAGCATACAGGAGTATGCCATAATTTACGGTATCAAAGGAGGATATCAAATGGCTACTATTAGAAAAAGAGGAAACTCATATCAGATAAGAGTTTCCTGCGGTTATAGTATTTCCGGAAATCAAGTCACTCAGACAAAGACTTGGATTCCTGAAAAAGACATGACACCAAAACAGGTACAAAAAGAGTTAAACCGACAGGTCATGCTCTTTGAGGAAGAATGCAACAATGGATATCAGGTCGTGGTAATGAAGTTTCAGAGCTTTGCAGAGACTTGGTTCAAGGAATATGCTGAACTAAAGCTCAAAACGCAAACAATACGCAATTATCACAACTGCGAGAAAAAGGTTTACAAAGCAATCGGTCATCTGCGCATGGACAAGATCACAACACGAACTATACAGATGTTTATAGTTGGTCTGGTGAATGAAAAGCGTGTTGATATGAAGGGAAAACCTCTTAAATCATACGCTCCTAAAACAATAAAGAACTATAAAACATTTATATCATCGGTATTTGATTATGCTGTCAAAATGCAGATGCTTACTGAAAATCCATGCAGGAATGTTGTGCTCCCGAATTTAAAACCAAAAGAGCGCAAGATCTACACTCTTGAAGTAGTTCAGAGAATGCTCGACCTTTTTGAAGAAGAAACAGAAGCTAATTACAAATACACCATTTTCTTCACACTTGCAGTTTTTACCGGACTCCGCCGCGGCGAGCTTCTCGGACTTGAATGGAAGGACATCAACTGGGATGATTCACTCCTGAGAGTTGTTAGAACTTCCGAGTATACAAAAGAAAAAGGTATCTACACAGATACCCCGAAGACTGAAAGCAGCAAGCGCTTCATAAAGCTTCCGCCTGAAATAATGCAGAAACTGAAAGAGTTTAAAGAATGGCAGGAGAAATGCAGAGAAGAAGTCGGTTCAAAGTGGATCGAATGTGACAGGCTGTTCACTAAAACTGATGGCAGCCCTATGGGAATGCGTCAGCCATACAAGTTCTTTGAACGCTTCTGTGAAAGAACAGGTATCCGGTATTTTGAATATTACGCTCCGAGCAGGAAATTCAATTTCGTTTTCTGGATTCGACGCATTAAATAACGGCGCGTCCAAAAAATCCGTTTTAACATACTCCACCAATAGCTCTTTGAGGCTACTATCCTGAAAAATCTTCTTCGCGTAACAAAACACATATTCGCAATTAGAGTAATAATTAATCTTTTGTCGACCAAAATGTTGCGTTTTTTCCCAAATAAATTGAGTTATGAAGTTTTCTGAACCCAAAACTTCATCGCATATTTTTTTAAGATTCTCTTGTTCGTTGTCGTCAATAGAGATAAAAATGACACCGTCATCGGAAAGCAGGTTTCTAGCCAATAGTAGCCTGGAATAAATCATCGAACACCAATCCGAATGGAATCTTCCATTTGTGGTTGCATTTTTTACCAATCGTTCACCAGCATCATTTATTGATCCAGTAGATTTATCGAATTCTTGTCTGCTTTTAGAAAAATCGTCATCATAGATAAAATCGTTGCCGGTATTGTACGGAGGGTCAATATATACCATCTTGATTTTACCAAGATAGTTTTCCTGCAACAATTTCAGCGCTTCAAGATTATCACCCTCAATGTAGAGATTTTCGGTGGTGTCCCAGTTCACGCTTTCCTCAACGCAGGGACGCAGCGTCTTGCGAATAGGGCGGTTTGCTTCAGTAATAGCAGCTTTTTTACCCACCCAAGTAAATTCGTAGGCTTCATTGCCTTCGAAAATATCCTCAGACAGCATGGCACGGAGCATATCAAAGTTGATAGCCTTTTTTAGCTTACCGTTATCGTCTGCCGTTTCTGTGACACAGTTTGGGAATAGTGTGGCAATTTTATCTATATTAGTGTCCGTCAGATTAGCGGATTCCATTTTTAACCTATCCATTTATAAATAATTCTCTTAATTATTTATATTTTATCATTTATTGCATTGTTTAGCTTCATATGTAATAGTGTGGTGCGTATTGGTGCGAATAGGTGCATTAGGGTGCATTTATACATTTTTCATAATAAAAGGGATTAGCAAAATATGCTAATCCCTTTTCTAAACTCATTCCGATTTGAGCTAAATAAGAAAAACACCCCTATAAATAGCGGTGCTTTTCTATGGGTACTACAAAATTTTGTCTCATTTGTGAGTACCAAATATGGCAGGGGCAGAAGGACTTGAACCCTCGGCACGCGGTTTTGGAGACCGCTGCTCTACCAACTGAGCTATACCCCTTT
>JAEEQG010000163.1 GCA_016285185.1 Spirochaetota bacterium | reverse complement strand
TCGCATAATGACAACTATCAAAAACACAACCCGTTGAGGCAATCGTTTGTGTGACTTTATTTGAGATATGCGTTTATTTATGATTCAAACACTTTATTACAATTATGTTCTAAATATTTTTTTTAAAATATGATTCCCTCAGAATCAAGATAGATGAGTATCGACAGACAGTCGTTGGATGAATTCTGACTCTTCGGGAGAAGATGTCAACCTTCTCAGGAACGTTGTCAACCTTTTCAGTTTAAGTGTTAACTTGTTTGGTATTAACTGTTCCATATTTCCAGTTGAACCGAAAAAAAGTCAAACTCGTTCCAACTTTATTGAGGCGTTGGAATTTCATGGAGTAAATCTGTTAACCTTTTAAGGAAAAAAGGAAAATCATACATTTTCATACATTTTAATTTATTTTAACATTATTTAACAATTGGGGGGGGTAATTTGTGAAATTTTGTTTAACTTTGCAAGCGATAATATAACCTTATAACAAACACTGATAAATTCAAATACTAATTATGAGAAATAAAGCCATTATTGAATCCTTAATGTGCTTGCTTAAATATTATAAGACTGTTTCTGATAAAGTCAATAAAGACAGCCTCCATTATCTTATAGGTCAGACAATACGGCAATACGACATACCTAAAGACAACCGCCATATATCGCAGGCAGCACAGCAACTTTGGGACAAACTCACCACCGGCAACATCTCAGATTATCATTACAGAAATCTGGTTACTTGCGATAAACTGACACAACCTGTTACATTGAGTGTTTTTAATGGAGCAGAGAAAAATGGTAAACCAAAAGAGTTTAAAAAAGGAGATAAATTCATATTTCGCGAGTTGTTTCATGAGGACCACGTGATACCAGTATCTCTGATATTAAAAGAGCTTGCTATTAACACGCCGGTCAATTATTCCGATATAGAGAACGTGTTAAATAAAATGCATTTGTGCGTTGTCCTCAAAAAAGAGGACAAAAAACTTGGCAGAACGGCAGGTCGCACACTAAGTTTTAAGGAAACCATTGATAATGTCTATAAGAAAAATAATATAATCTTAAATGTCTAACTTCAAAATTATTAACTTATGAAATCAGTGAAATTTTTATTTTTGTTTGTGCTGATGCTATCCATCGCATCAGTCAATGTGGATGCACAAAGAAGAAGGTCATATTCAAGGTCGAGAAGCCGTACAACAACGACTCAAGCGAATAGACAAGCACAACCAGTCGAACAGTTTGATGTACAAAAAGAGATTAATAGAATTGGGGATAGAGCAAAGTCTGCAATGAAAAACAGTGGAAGGGTCAGTTCGTTTTGGTGTAATTTGATATGCCCGGGAGACGATGTAAGAGCCATAAAACAAATGAGTTTGAATAGCCAAAAAAATTTTTATGACACGGGTTATCAAATGGTGATAAATTTAGTAAGTAGTAATGGAGCCAATGAATTTTATGAAATTGAATGGACGTTTATAAATCAGAATCTCGATGTAAGAAGGCCTAGCGAATTTACTGTCATCAATAACAAAGTTGGTAGAGTGTGGTACACTGAATGAAGAAAACTTGATTTTGTGATTTCCTGAATGTAACACTTTTTCTAATATTTTTTTAGAAGTATAGACAGTGACATAACTCTATTTAAAACCCTTATAAAGGGGCATATTGCAAAATCAAATAAATAATAAATGGAAGTCGAGAGGCTTCCTTTTTTATTCACCATTCAACGTTTTCGGATAATCTTGAATGTCAGATGCAGTGACATTATAAACAGGTGATAGATACTGAATTTGCTGGTCTTTGGAAAACAGTTCTCCATTGGTTAGTATCTCTGACCATTTGAAAGTCAAACACTTAATCGCAACGTTCGTTCTTGTTATATCAATTGTAGCGCAGTTTGTAGCGCATTTTTTGTTTTTTTGAAGTCCTTTATGGGTACCTTTCGTTCATTTTTATTTTTAAAAATCACCGGATGGCTTTTGTTAAGCGAAGCGTTTTTTTTCTTTTTTTTGTTGATTGAACATCCGAAACTTGAATAATCTTATTTGGGGTGTTCTAAAAATTAAGTCGGATTGATTTCTATTCCTAAATATTGGGTATTATTGTAAAATCCCCCTCACAGCCAACAGCGTTGAGGGGAATTAAGCATAATGTGATTACCTGTTTTTTTACAAATCGCGGTTCATGTGTGTCTCGAACATTCTGACGAATTGCTGTGAGATACGGTAGAGGATGAAATGGTAATCCGGTTCC
>JAEEQG010000162.1 GCA_016285185.1 Spirochaetota bacterium | reverse complement strand
GGATGTTACCAGAGATTTTCCTACTCCACCCTTTCCGCTTACAATACCAATTACTTTTTTTACGCTGGAGAGAGGATTAGGCGCGGCAAGAAAAGACTGCTGTCTTTCACCGCAGTTTTCGGAACAACTTTCACAGTTATGATTACAAGATTCGCTCATCAAGGACCTCTTTGTTTTTATGTTTTAAACCATAGTAGCAAACTTAAACAATCCTAACAAGTAAGTATAAGATGCTTAGATTTGTTTAAGAGAAGTTTTTGAGATTTCCACTCACTGCGACAAACAGAATAGCTTCGTAGACTGTAATCCAGACCACTCAAGTACAAGAACGGCCGGATGTTTACTATTCCTGTTTTGCTATTTCGGTTTTTGTCTGCAAGTCGGATTCGGCTTTTATAATCTCCGCAAACTCGTCCTGGTCAATAACTTCTTTTTCCAAGAGGCGGTTTGCGATGTAGTCCATCACGGTACGCTTGCTCGAAAGCAGTTCCGTCACAGCCTTAAAGCGTTTTTCCATCATCAGCGCAAGCTGCTCGTCAATGTAAGTCTGTGTGGATTCCGAATACTCGCGGACAAGCTGAGGTTCTCCGCCTGCATAGCCGGAACCGCGCTGTGAGAGAACCACGTTCTTGAACTTTTCGCTCATGCCGTAGTCGGTTAGCATTTTGCGTGCAATATCCGTTGCACGCTGCAAGTCGTTTGCAGCACCAGTGGAAATTTCACCGAAAACGATTTTTTCTGCGGCGCGTCCGCCTAAAAGCGTATCAATTTCGTTTATCAAATCTTTTTCAGTATACAAAAAGCGGTCTTCATCCGGTCGCTGAAGCGTATAGCCGAGCGCATGAGAACCACGCGGGATAATAGATATTTTGTGAACCTTGTCCGTTCCCTGCGTAAATGCTGCGGCAAGAGCATGACCTGTTTCGTGCCAGGCAATAACCTTGCGTTCGTTTTCGCGTACAACGCGGCTCTTTTTTTGCAAACCTGCAATTGTTTTTTCAACGGCTTCGTCAAAATCAGCCATACTTACCAGCTTGCGGCCTCCACGAACGGCAAGCAGGGCGGCTTCGTTAACAACATTAGCCAAATCCGCACCCGAAAAACCGCTTGTTGCATGCGCAATTGAATCAAAATCAACGTCAGAGCCAATCTTAACGTTCTTGGCATGTATTTCCAGTATTGCCTTGCGTCCCGGAAAATCAGGCGGATCTACAACTACCTGACGGTCAAAACGACCCGGACGCAAAAGCGCGGGATCAAGAACATCAGGACGGTTTGTAGCGGCAAGCAGAATAAGTCCTTTTTCATTGTCAAAACCGTCCATCTCAACCAAAAGCTGGTTAAGGGTCTGTTCGCGCTCGTCGTTTCCGCCGCCAAAACCGTTTACACGGCTTTTTCCGATTGCGTCAAGCTCATCAATAAAGATAATACACGGTGCTTTTTCGCGCGCCTGGCGGAACAAATCGCGGACACGGCTTGCGCCAACACCGACAAACATTTCTACAAAGTCTGAACCGGAGATACGGAAAAACGGAACACCAGCCTCACCTGCAACGGCTCTTGCAAGCAGGGTTTTACCCGTTCCAGGCGGTCCTACAAGAAGAACACCTTTAGGAATGCGTCCACCTATATCAGTGTATTTTTTTGGCGACTTTAAGAAGTCAACAACTTCTACAAGTTCTTCTTTTGCTTCGTCAACACCGGCTACATCCTTAAAGCGTGTGGTTACCTTGCCTTCTTCAACGGCAGTTGCCCTGCTCTGGCCGGCGGAGAATATTCCCATTCCTCCGCCTATGCCACCACCCATTCTGCGGAACAAAAAGCGGTACATAAGAAAGATTAAACCAAATGGAACTATCCAGTTAAGGAGTATTTCAAGCAGAATACTGTTCTGTTTAACTACAGCCTTGTAGTCTACGCCCTTTTCATCAAGAAGTTTGAGAAAATCTTCCGTAAGAATTGCTGCGGTCTGATACTTTTCAACCGAACCGGAAGCCATAAGAAGATTTGAAAGTGTATCATTCTTTGAGTAACTCTGCGCTACGGCATTTGAACCGTAACCTGTAAAATAATTCTGTCCAAGTTCAACGCGGACAATTCTGCCGTCATTTATAAGCTGTTTAAATTCAGAAAATGAAATTGTAGTGTCAGGTCGGGATGAAAAAAACAAGTTTATAAAAATAATTGCTGAAAAACCGATTATGAGAATCAGCCAAACCGGAACTTTGGGCTTTTTGCCGTCTTTAGGAGTTTTATCTGAATCTGTAACTAATTTGAAAAAATCATAAGGATCGTTATCTTTTTTCTTTTTATCGTTGTCATTTTTTTCGTCACTCATTGAACACCTCATACATATATAGAAGAATATACACAATAAATCGCCGATAGTCGACATAAAAGCAATTTTTTTTATAAAAAAAGCTAAAGTCCAAAAATTGGTGTCCGATAAATGAACTGATGAATCCTATTTTTTAGGGGGTACAAGGTGGGTTATAATCAGGCAGCTTACACAGCATATCGTGAGACAAGCGTTAAAACAGCAAGTCAGGGCAAACTTATCATAATGCTTTATGATGAATGTATTCGTCAGCTTGCAGCAGCTTTGGAGAAATTTACTGTAGACAATCAAATTGAGCCGCAGAATATTGAAAAATTCAATAACAGTATTTTGAAAGCTCAGGAAGTTATCACCGAACTTACAGTATCTCTTGATATGGAAGCCGGTGGTGAAATTGCAAAAAATCTTTTGAATTTATATATGTATTTTAATCAGGAACTGTTGGATGCCAACGTTAGCCGCAAAACAGAAAAAATCATTTTTGTAAAAGAAATGATGACACAGCTCAGAATGACCTGGGCTCAGGTTATTAATTCAGCGGCCGCAGCAGAAATCCGCGATACAGTTTCAAACGGTGTGAATATTACCGGCTAAGGTGGTGCATAATGGCGGAGTTATTACTCTCAGAAACTGAAATTGAGGAACGGACAGCAATACTGCGCCGGCTCCGTCAATTACTGGAACAACAGCGTACCAAATTCAGAGAATATTTGGAAGTGCTGGAAAAACAGGAAACAAGCATCCGCGATGAAAACGTTTCTGCGCTGACTGCGCAGGCTGAACTGGAACAGCAGATTGTATTTAACATTTCAAATCTGCAGCGTGTCATTAAACCGATGGAAGATCTTTACAGAAGTGTTTATCACGGTGAAGAAGACTACATTCCTAAGATTCAGGCTGACCTGACGCACATTCAGGAGCAGGTTCTTGAGCAGAACAGAAAAAACAGAGAGTTGCTTAAGAGCAACATTGTAATGATAAGAAACAAGCTTGCGCAGATGAAAAATCCGTATGCGGGCAATCAGAGCATTTATGCCAGCCAAATGAACACAGCAACCCTTGTGGACATAATGCAGTAACAAAAAAGCCGGACAGCAAACGCTTCCGGCTCTTTTTTTATAATCAGGTACTAAATACCGAACAAATCAGCATATTCCTTTAACGAACCATCTATGTTCTTTGCAAGAACTTTTTTGGTAAGAACCTTACCCAGCTGAACACCTTCCTGATCAAAGCTGTTCAAATTCCATACAAAGCCCTGGAACATAATTTTGTTTTCATAGTGTGCAAGCAAAGCACCAAGTGTTTTTGGCGTAAGTGACTTGCCGTATATGAGGCTTGAAGGTCTGCCGCCCGGGAAGTTTTTGTTGGGGTTTTCATCTGACTTGCCGCATGCAAAAGCAACAATCTGTGCAGAAAGGTTTGCGCAGAGTTTTTTCTGGCTGGTAGAACCATCAACAACAATGTCTTCGCCGCTCTGGCTGTCTGAAAAACCAATGAACTGCAACGGAATAATATCAGTGCCCTGATGCAGCAGCTGGTAAAAGGAATGCTGACCGTTTGTGCCGGG
>JAEEQG010000161.1 GCA_016285185.1 Spirochaetota bacterium | reverse complement strand
CAAAAGCGACAAGAAAACCGAGGGCACCAAATCTGAATCATATAACAATGATTACAGCACAGGACCGTCCGCGCAAAAGTTTACTTTTGCCGAAAAAGACATCGCAAATCTCGAAATCGGTGTCGGTGCGGCGGAAATAGTTATAATCGGCGGAAATTCTTTCTCCGTTGAAACAAGGGGAATAGCCCGCGAAGCAATGGAGTGCTCTGTTTCAGCACAAAAAACGCTGACAATCAAAAATACAAAGCGGTTGCCGTCATTAAACTTTTTTTCGCATGAAAACATGAAGAATTTTCACCCGCGAATGCTTATAACGGTTCCAGAGAACGTTTCTCTTAAGATTCTCAAAATAAATGTAGGTGCAGGTTCGCTGACGGCAAAAACTTCAATCAGGTGCCAAAGTGCGCTTTTGGATGTCGCCGCCGGCAATCTCGTTCTGAACAGTCTCATCGGCGGACAGGTCAATCTGCGCTGCGGTATGGGTAATCTTCAAATGAGTGGAACTGTATCAGGTATAAACAATATAGATTGCGGAATGGGAAACATCGGGCTTAAAATAAACGGCAGTCAGGACGATTACTCCATCGACGCAAGAGTCGGTTTGGGCGAAATCCGCTTTGGCGACATGAAAAAGTCGGGAATAAAAACATTTTTTTCCGACGGTCACAAACAGAACCATTTTTCCGTAGTTTGCGGACTTGGCTCTGTAAATATCAGCTTCAACTAAGAAAGGGGAGAAAAAATGAGCAAAAGATTATACAAATCAAGAAACAAGGTTCTGTGCGGAGTTTGCGGCGGAATCGCGGATTATTTTAATATTGATCCTACAATCATAAGACTTTTGGCAGTCGTTCTGATAATAGCAGGATTCGGTACCGGAATTGTCATTTACATAATTGCAGCAGTGATTATGCCTGATTATTCCCTGGACGACACGGAAAACCTCAGAAGCGCAAACATTCCTGACGAAGAAAGACCCAGAGACAGCCGCTCTGACGACGAATTCAACAGCTATTTCAAAAAATAAACCCGCAATCTGCTTATGACGGCCGTCCGTAAGGACAGCTGTCGTAAGTACGATTATAAAAGGTGTTCACCGAAGTCTTCGGGCAAACCGTTCCATACCTGTTTTCCGTTCTTCATAACAGTTATACTGTCTGCAACAGTCTTTGCCTCGTTTATGTCGTGAGTTACAAAAATCCCGATAAAACCTGTTTCGGTCTGCAGATTTTCAATTTCCGCCATAAGTTTTTTTCTAAGCGGTACATCGAGCGAAGAAAACGGCTCATCAAAAAGCACAACAGCAGGTTTTACTATCAACGTACGTGCGATTGAAACACGCTGAGCCTCACCACCCGAGATTTCATCAGGATAGCGTCTTACAAAGGCATCCATTTCGGTAAATGAAAAACCCTGCAACAAATCATACGCCTGTTCAAGCGCTGGCTTTTTTTTAATACCTCTGCATCTGAGGCCGTAAGCAACGTTTTCCAGCACATTCATGTGCGGAAACAACGCGTGCGATTGAAAAACCATTCCTACCGAGCGTTTTGAAGGTTTTTCAGCCGTTATGTCCTTTCCATCCAGTAAAATCTTTCCACATTCACACGGAACAAGCCCCGAAATCATCCGCAGAACAGTCGATTTGCCGCTGCCGGAATGCCCGGCTATAACAAGCATTTTTCCGCTTTCAACGTTCGCCGAAAACTGAATTTCAGTAGTATCCCACTTTTTTCTAATATCACAAATTTCAAGTTTCATTTCTTTTTTCCCAGAGCAAAAACACCTGCCGAAAGCAGGGCAAGAACCATTCCCGCAGCACACGCCTCATTAAAGCGATATGCACCGGCAAGCCTGTATGTAAAAAGTGACAATGTTTCAAAATTAGGAATAGAAAGAACCAGCGGAATTGTTGTGTCTCCGGCACTCATGGCAAAACAGAATGCAAATGCAGAGAAAAACGATTTTCCGCATACAGGAACATAAATACGCAGAGGAACATCCATGGAACGCATGGAAAGAAGACTTGCGCTTTCTTCAACCTGTACCGGTATTTTATCCAGCGCAGAAATTATCTGCTTGTATGCGAACGGCCAAAAAAGAAGTGTCTGTACAATTACAAGTGAAGCAACATTTCCCTGTCCAAAAACAAGAATAATTATAATCCCGGCCGCAACCGGCGAAACTGCTACCGGCAGCATAGGGAACAAAAGCCGTAGAAAATAGTTTTTCTTGTCGGAATCACGCATATGAACAAAAAATGCATAAACAGTCCCGGTCAGCACACAAAGGCAGGCTGTAAAAATTCCGACAGTAACAGTATTTACAATAGATTTTGCAAAATTCCTTCGTTTCAGCAGAACGGAATAAGAACCGAAAGACTTATACAGAATGGTCAGCAGCGGTCCTGCAAAAAAAACAAGTATAAATAGAACGAATAACGCTGTAAGGACTTTTTCCGCAATGCCTGTAACAGGCTTTGCATCTACCCTTGCAGAAAAACTTACTTCCCTGTTTTTGGAAGCGTTCTGTTCCAGTTTTGAATACAAAAATACAGCGCCCAAAGCAACAAGAGTTTCGAGCACAGCAAGTTTTACCGCCTGTGCAATGTCAACCGAAGCCCTTACGGCCTGATAAACTTCAACCTCTATTGTACTGAGTCCTACTCCGCCGAGCAGCAGAACAATTATAAAACTGAAAAAGCAGTACAAAAAAACAAGAATAGAAGCCGATGCAAGTGACGGTGCAAGCTGGTACAGTGTAATCGTTCTGAAAATTCTGAACCGACCGGCACCCAAAAGTCGTGCCGCATCAGATTCTTCCGGCGGTATTTTTGCCCAGGCGTCAGAACACATTCGCATTATGATGGGAAAGTTGTAAAAACCGTGCGTAAAAACAATTCCGCCGAAAGAATACAAACCGGTAAAAGCCGGAAGCGAAAACTGCGCCGCAAGTTTGTTTATCACACCGTTCATGCCGTAATACATTACAACACCAAGCGCAATCAATAGCGGCGGCACACAGAAAGGAACCGCCGTAATTACGGAAAACATGGATTTACCTATAAATCTCCGTTTTGCGGTAAGCCATCCTGCTGGCATTCCAACAGCTACGGCAATAAAAGTTGAAACACACGCCTGTATCACCGTAAAAAGTATTACGTTCCACAGGCGCAATGAAAAAACAAACTGCATGCGTTAATTTATTTTGAAAGAATCTGGAGAACCGTATCAACAGCTTCCAAAACTTCAGCTTCGCCGGCGCTAACGGTTTTATCTGCCATAGGCGCTGCATCGTAGCACGGCGGTAACTTTACGTTTTCATTTACAGGATACATCCACTGAGTAAGCGGAAGCACGTCCTGAGCTTCTTCCGTAATTAAAAAGTCTATGAATTCTTTAGCGGCTTTAAGGTTTTTTGCGCCCTTAATAATGCCCGCGCCTTCAATCTGTACAGGATGACCTTCAGGAAAAATCAAAGCCTTGTATCTGTCAGTATTGTCGTACTCAACATGATACGCAGGGCTTGTTGTGTAGCTTATTACAAGCGGCGCTTCTCCAGCCGTAAAAAGTCCGTAACCCGCATCCCATCCCGGTGCCATGGTAAGTACATTAGGCTTAAGCTGATTCCAGAACTCTTTGTATCCGTCACCGAAAACCCCTTTTGTCCATGTAACAAAACCAAGACCAGGAGTACTAAGGCGCGGATCCATAAGAATGAGCTTTTTGCGGTAGATTTCTTTTGTCAAGTCGGCAAGGCTCTTCGGTGCAGGAACTGTAGATTTACTATCCCATATAATCGCAAAATAACTCCAGTCGTAGGGAGTCAAATACCAGTCGTCAGAAAAACGCAAATCCTTTCTTATAATCTTGTCAGCACCAGCAGGTTTATAACTTTGCAGAACACCTTCTTCCACAGCCCTGCTGTAAAGCTGGTTGTCAATTCCGATTACAACGTCACCTTTTGGAGCGTTCTTCTCGAGTACAACCCTTGAAAGAGCCTGCGCCGCATCACCGCAAGACAGCATCGTTACAGAATAACCGGTTTTTGCTTCAAATTTTGCAATAAGCTCAGGTCCCGGCCCCCATTCGGCAACGAACGAGTCATAGGCATAAACAACCAATTCCTGTGGTTTTTGAGAATCTTTTTTTCCGGCAGCAAAGACAGCCGAAAAACAACATAAAAATAAAAAGGGTAAAAAAAGACGAGTCTTCATTACTCCCTCCGCCAGTATTATCTGGATCAGGTTGGAACATCATACGATATTCTGCGGGTATAATCTCAGCAAAACAAAGTGTTTTACACCCCGGTGCGCATAATATAAGGTTTAAACAAAAAAATAGCAATAGAGTCCAGTTCTGCCCTGTTCATGTTTTTTTGGTTGTGTTATACTCAAAAAAGCCTATTTTATTGGAGATAAATATGAGTAACGACATGTTCGGAGTAAACGAAAAACCTCCGTTACTGCGTTGGATTCCGCTAAGTTTTCAGCATGTATTCGCCATGTTTGGAGCTACGGTTTTAGTTCCGCTGCTGACAGGATTCAATCCTTCCACAGCACTTTTTACGGCAGGAACAGGTACATTGATTTACATTCTTTGTACAGGCGCAAAAGTTCCGGCGTTCCTGGGTTCATCATTCGCTTTTATTCCAGCACTGATTACCATTTCCGAAGCCTACGGCAGAGCCTACGCTTTGGGCGGTGCAATCTGCGCAGGTCTTTTTTACGCGATTGTTGCTGGAATAATAAAGGTTTCAGGCAAAGACTGGCTGGACAAGGCTCTTCCGCCTGTTGTAATCGGTTCTGTTATCATCGTAATAGGACTGAACCTTGCTCCTACAGCAATGAATTCGGCAATGTACAACAACGGCGAATACTCCCTCGTTTACTTGTCAATAGCAATCGTTACACTTGCAATAGCAATCATTGCAACAATCTTTCTTAAAGGCTTCTTTAACACAATTGCCATTTTGATAGGACTTGTAGGCGGCTATCTGTTTACACTCATCATGGGATGCTTCTTTCCCGCATACAAACTGATCGACTTTTCTGCGGTTGCAAACGCAAAGTGGTTCGGACTTCCTTTCCTTCAGATTGACTCCACAGGCAAAGCATTCTGGCTTGCTCCAAAATTCAATCTTGTTGCAATCCTCACATTCGTCATCGTTTCGCTCGCAACAATCTGCGAACATCTCGGAGACACTCTTGTAACATCAAGAGTTGTAGGCAAGGACTTTTACAAGGATCCGGGACTTCACCGCACATTGCTCGGCGACGGTCTTGCAACAGCATGGGCTGCAGTTTGGGGCGGACCGCCAAACACCACATACGGCGAAAACATCGGTGTTATGGCTATTACAAAAGTATACAGCGTCTGGGTTATCGGCGGAGCAGCAGTTATAGCGCTTATCCTGTCATTCTTCCAGAAATTCGGCGCACTTATTCAGACTATTCCTAACCCTGTTATGGGCGGTATTTCAATGCTCCTTTACGGATTAATCGCATCAAGCGGTCTGCGCACAATCGTAGAAAGCGGCGTTGACTATCAGGACAAAAGAAATCTCACAATTTCTTCAGTCATTATGGTAATAGGAATCGGCGGCGGAATTCTGCAGTTCAAAATCGGCAGCAGCTTTAACTTCTCACTGGGCGGTGTAGCACTCGCAACATTAGTCGGTATTCTTTTGAATCTTGTAATTCCTAAAGACAAAAAATAATATAATCTGCAAGGCAGTTCAGTATGCGTTTATCACATTCTGAACTGCTTTTTTTATGGAGAAAAAATGAGACTTATCATCCGTGACAATTACGATGACTGCGCAAAGTGGGCGGCAAACCACATAGCAAAAAAAATAAACGATTTTAAGCCGACGGCAAAAAAACCTTTTGTACTAGGACTCCCTACCGGTTCAACACCACTTGGCACATACCGCAATCTTATTGATTTGAACAAAAAAGGCAAAGTTTCCTTTGAAAACGTAGTTACATTCAACATGGACGAATATGTGGGCCTGGATGAAAAGCACGACCAGAGCTACCACTACTTTATGCACGAAAACTTTTTTAAACACATAGATATAAAAAAAGAAAACATCCACATTCTCAACGGAATGGCAAAAAACCTTCAGGCGGAATGTGACGCATACGAAAAAGCGATTGCTTCTTACGGCGGAATCGACTTGTTTTTGGGCGGAGTCGGCGTTGACGGACACATCGCATTTAACGAGCCGGGTTCTTCGCTTGCATCACGTACCCGTCAGAACGCGCTCACAAAAGACACAATCATAGTAAACTCAAGATTTTTCGGCGGCGATATTTCCAAAGTACCGACTACAGCCTTAACAGTGGGCGTTGGAACAATCTGTGACGCGAGAGAAGTTCTTATTCTCATAAACGGACACAACAAGGCACAGGCTCTTAAACACGCGGTAGAAGAAGGCATTTCGCAAATGTGGACCGTAAGTGCACTGCAAATGCATCCAAACGCCGTAATCGTCTGCGACGAAGACGCCACGGACGAACTTAAAGTGGGAACAGTCAAATACTTTAAGGAAATTGAGTCTTCAAACTACGACAACAGCATTTAAGTCAGGTTTAGCAGATGTGCAACTAAAGTGCATCTGCTATTGTTTTTTGAATCTTTGCAGGCAATTCCGCCTGTTCTTCCCTAGTCAAACCTTTTGTTTCAACGGGCGGATGAATAATCAGCCTCAAATCCGCGGAGCGCAGTCCCTTTTCTTCAAACAACTTCCAGGTACCGTCAATCGTTACAGGAACAATCGGTGCTTCAGAACGGAACGCAAGCTTAAAACTGCCGGGTTTAAAATCCTGCATAGGCTTGCCCTTGCTCCTGTGTCCTTCAGGAAAAATAACGAGAGAGTATCCTTTTTTAACATTCTCAACAGCCTCGGCCATGGCCTGTACAGTCTGGCGGGGATTATTCCTGTCAAGAAAAGTACACTGCATAAGATCCATCCATTTGTTCAGGAACGGAACCTTTTTTATTTCTTTCTTTGCAATAAAAGCAATCGGCTTGTTTACACATGAGAGCAAAAGAGGAATATCAAAATATCCCTGATGATTACCGATAAAAACACAGGCCGAATCTTTAGGAATGTTTTCCGTGCCTGTAACCGAAACCGTAGTATTCTTTCCGGTAATGCCTATAATAAACTTTGCCCATTGTTGAACAAGCGGATTAACAAACGCATCCCTTTCCGCAATTTTGCCTTCTTTATTCAGTTTTTGGGCAGTTTTCAGCTCTTTGTTGTAGCTGATAAGATTTATGAGGATTTTTATAGCAGCAATGAGAGTTTTCATCAGATACCTTCCATCTATATTATTTAAAATTACTCTATCTTCCGCAGCAGTTCTTGTACTTTTTACCGCTTCCGCACGGACACGGTTCGTTGCGTCCAACCTTAGGCGTTGCACGTACGTATGTGGCACTTTCGGGACGGCTCTGAGCCGATACAACAGAACGTCCACCTGCTGCCTGCATACCACCCGCAAACATGCCCGCATCCTGATGCTGCTCGTTCACATTGCGCACAGCTCGGCGCGAACGCTCGTAATTTGCAGGACCAACCTGAATCTTTACGCGGAAAACCTTGCGTGCAATATCAAGCCTGATTGAATCAAGCATATCGTAAAAAATGTTAAAACCGTCAATTTTGTATTCGGTAAGAGGATTTTTGGAACCGTATGAACGCAGATAAACAGCTTCGCGCAGAGCTTCAAGCGTTTCAAGGTGGTCAAGCCATTTGCGGTCAATCGCCTGAATGTAAAGTGAACGAATAAACATATTAAGGTTCTCTTTACCGGCAAGCAGTTCTTTTTCCTGCAAATCCTTGCGCATTTCTTCAAGAATGTCGGCCTGCAGATTTTCGCTGTTCTTGGTACCGAGATAAGCGGATTTGTCGAGATTCAGCGTAAGACCGAATGTTTCCTTAACCTGATTGAACAGGGCGGAAACAGCTTCGTCCGAATTTTTGCGCGCATCGTGCTTATACTCGTCAATAAAATCTTCTATTGTATCACTCGCCGTCTGCATAACGCGCTTAGGCAGCTCATTGTCGGCTATAATATCGTCACGCTGTCCGTAAATGAATGTGCGCTGTTCGTTCAGAACATCGTCATAATCGAGCAGGTGCTTTCTTATTTCAAAGTTGCGTTCCTCAACCTTTGTCTGTGCCTTTTCTATTGTCTTGCTGAGCCACGGATGATAAATAGGCTCGCCGCTCTGCATACCGATGCGGCTCATCATCATCTTCATCTTTTCGCCGCCGAACAGCCTCATAAGGTCATCGTCAAGCGAGAGATAGAATTTACTGCGACCCGGGTCACCCTGACGGCCTGAACGACCACGCAGCTGGTTATCAATACGGCGGCTCTCATGGCGTTCTGTACCAAGTACACAAAGACCGCCGAGTGCTTTTACTTCCTCATAGTCTTTCTGCCACTGTTCTTTTTCAATCTTAAGAGCAGCCTCATACTGTTCCGGCGTTGCTTCAGTGCCGGCACGCTTGCGCGCACGGAATTCGGGGTTGCCGCCGAGCTTGATATCGGTACCGCGTCCTGCCATGTTTGTTGCAATAGTAACGGCGTTTTTTGCACCGGCTTCCGCAATAATGAGAGCTTCGCGTGCGTGGTTCTTTGCGTTAAGAACCTCATGGCGAACGCCGCATTTGGTGAGCATTGAAGAAAGCAGCTCGGATTTTTCAATTGAGATTGTACCGACAAGAACCGGCTGTCCGGTTTTGTGGATACGGATAATTTCGTTGCAGATTGCCTGCCACTTGTCGCCTTCGGTCAGATAAACCTCGTCGTTTTCGTCAACACGGGCAACAGGCTTATTGGTTGGAACAACAACAACGTCAAGGTTATAAATCTTGTTGAACTCAACGGCTTCCGTGTCAGCTGTACCGGTCATACCGGAAAGCTTTTGGTACATACGGAAAAAGTTCTGGAATGTGATTGTTGCCAGAGTACGGTTGCGCTGGGCAATCTTTATGTGTTCTTTGGCTTCTATAGCCTGATGCAGACCGTCACCGTAACGGCGTCCTTCAAGAATACGTCCGGTAAACTCGTCTACAATCTGAACTTCGCCGTCTTTAACAACATAATCTACATCGGGCTTGTACAGCTTGTGTGCGCGCACAGCTTGTGTAAAATAGTGGATGTATTCAAAGTTTTCTTCGTCAAAAAGACTGCCGCTTGTAATAATGTTATGCTTTTTAAGGATTTCTTCAATGTGCAGCATACCCTGATCGGTAAATGCAACACCCTTGTTCTTTTCGTTAAGCTTGTAGTCGCCTTCAACAACTTCTCCCTGAACTTCGTCCGGGTACTCGTCGGTTTCGGGGTTCTTTTTAACTTCCGAAAGCTGGTTAACGTATTTGTCCACCTCGTGGAATTTGTAGGTGTCGTCTTCGCCCTGACCTGAAATAATAAGCGGTGTTCGCGCTTCATCTATGAGGATTGAGTCTATTTCGTCCACAATGGCATAAGCAAAACCGCGCTGAACTTTTTGTTCGGGCGGAAATTTCATATTGTCGCGCAGATAGTCAAACCCAAACTCATTGTTTGTTCCGTAAGTAATGTCGCAGTTATAAGCCTGTTTGCGCTGCTCGTTGTCCATGTTCGCAAGTATTGCGCCGACGGTAACACCGAGGTACGAATAAACGGGGCGCATCCAGTCGGCGTTTCGTTCGGTAAGGTAATCGTTTACGGTAACAACGTGAACGCCTTTACCCGTTAACGCGTTCAAATAGGCGGGCGCAACAGTCATAAGGGTTTTACCTTCACCGGTCTTTAATTCGGCAAGTCTGCCGGAATGCAGAACGATTGAACCCATAATCTGTGTGTCGTACGGTCGCTCACCGAGCATGCGTTTAGAAGCTTCCCTCGCAAGGGCAAAAGCTTCGGGCAGTATATCATCAAGCGAAGTTCCCTCCGCAATCTGTTTTTTGAATTTTTCAGTCTGTTCATGGAACTGGTCTTCGGTAAGAGAAGCCGCCCAGGATTCTTTTTCATTGACTTTTTTAACGATTGGAATAAGTTCCTTTATGTCCCGTTCATGTTTTGAACCAAAAATGACGGTCATAATTTTATCTGCGATACTCATGTTTTTAATTTACTATTTATTTTTGCTACTGGCAAGACATCGCACACATTTGAAAAGTTGACTTTTACCGATGACTATATGTTTGGTAAGGTCATGAAGGACGAAAAGTTCAGGAGCGAGTATATGAGATGCAATCTTCATGATTATGACATAATGGAAGAAGCAAAAACAGAAGCCAAGCTTGAAGCGGCACGGAATATGCTGTCTATGAATAAGCTTACATTTGAAGAAATATCAGCATGTACAGGACTTCCGCTGGAAACGATAGAACAGCTTGCCGCAAAGCTCTAGCCTGTCGCAAAATAAACGGAACGGTTGCCGCAAAACGGCTTTACCAATGGTAAATAGCTTATTTACCTTCTGCGCATCGTCGATTTACCATAGGTAAATAGTCTATTTACCATGGGTAAATAATAGATTTACCATAGGTAAACAGTCGATTTACCCTCGGTAAATAAGCTGATTACTCCCACTTTCAGGCGCATATCATTCTTTATCAAATTTTCATCTTGACGAAAATTTATTTTCTTCTTGATGAAATTTTTTTTTCATCCTTATGAAAATAATTTTTCATCGGGATGAAAATGGTTTCGCGAGAATTGGGGTGAAACCCCAATTCTCGAAGGGGTCGCTAAAGTCTGTTACATATTTTCCAAGCCTACTTTCAAGCGACCCCGGACTACGCCTGCCAGAATGATTATGCTGATTCTCAGCAGTCTGCTTACTGAACTTTTTTTCTCATCCAACTCATTTTTCATATTATTACTCTTTTTTATATATACTATTTTTTGAATACATACATTTCTGAAACGCAGATTTGTGCTGCTGCTTCAGAAGGATTATCCGCGGCCCAAACAAAAACTGTTATAGAACCTGCAGTCTTAAAAAGATTGTCAGGATCGACCGTAACAGTACATGATTTGGTGTCCGGCGCCGGTTCAAGCGTAACTTTTGGGCTGTTCATGGACGCGGTTTTTCGTGCACTGCGCAAAAGTCGGTTGAGTACGGATTTGTCAGAGACCAGCCGTAACTCTGTTCAGAATCTTCATCAGTACTAACTTCAAGGTTATATGTTTTTTTACCGTCCAGATAATCGGAAACCGGCAGCCGCTGAGTAAAATTCAGCAGTCCGGTACCTTTTCCGGCTAATTCCTGTTCAACAAATTCTGCAATGCTCATTTTGTTACCTCACATTTTTTTTGAGACAGCTTAATTTACCACATTTAAAAAAAATAGTGTGTGGGTAAACTCACATGTTTTTAGTGAGTTTTTTCACAAAATCGAATTTTTATTCTAAATTTTTTATTACGCGGTCTTCGGGATCGTCGGCAGGACGGTATACAATCGCCACATTGCCGATGATGCGGACAAGCGATGCATCGCAGGCAGCACAGATTTTTTGTGTAAGATCAACCTTTTCGTCTTTGTATTCATTGAATTTTATTTTTATAAGCTCGTGTGCCTTAACGGATGTATCAACCATTTTTATAAGACCATCAGTAACACCTGCACCGCCCACAATTACAACGGGCTGCAGGTTGTGCGCCGCTTTTTCGAGAATCTTTCTTTGTTTGCTGTTTAATTCAATCATATTCCCATGTCCCGTCTAGAGGAGTTTTACACAACCATAGGGCGTGTCGTTAAAAGCAATAAAAGCGTCTATTAACTTGCGTGCTCTTGGAGAAAGTTCAGAAAGCCTTGCCGAGTCATACTCCGTTCTAACAAGAGGATCTATGTAACGCTTCTTAACATTGAGGGATACACAATAATATTTTTCCTCAGGCAGAGGCTCATCGGTACGCTGGATTTCGGTCATGTTGCGGAATGTTTTATAAAGCCGTCTGAGTTTTGGAGATACGTTTTTGTTTTTTTGGGCAGCATCCAGCTTTGCAATTATCTGTTTTTCGGTCTGCGTCATAAAGTCGCTTTCGCTGAAAAGACCTTCCTGTACGGCAAGGTCCATAATCTCACCGAGCATCTGGAGAGTAAGTTTGTTTTCGTTAAGCTGAAGCATGTGCCCGATCATGCAGAAACGCTCACAATAAAGCTCTGCTGTGGCAAGCGTTCTAAAGCCAAGTTCTTCTACATCATTCTCGTTTTTGACAACAGAAAGGTCCTCGTAACACCGTTTTATCTCGCCTTTTGTCCAGCAGTTAGCAAGAATCATGCCGGACGGGAACATGTATTCCAGCCGGTCTGCGCTCAGTTGCGGAATCTCGTTGTCCGCCACAGGATAACGATGATAGTCTTCAACCTGATTAATTGTAAGGTTGTCTCTGGCAAGCATCTCCGGAAGCACAGGATCGTTTTTGAGAATTTCGGCATTTGTTGCTTCGGTTGCAGTTTGCGTGAGCGCATCCCCTTTGCGAAAATCCGAAACATGCGAAAACGCCGGCATCGAAACATCGTGCAAAAGTCCTGCAATGGTCTGTGCCTTGTCGTGGGTAAAGTTCCAGATAATAAGGGCTGTTGATACACTGTGCTGAAGCCGCGAATAAAAGAACCGGTTCTTATAAAGACGTGTCCAGTCTGTACCGCAAAGCAGTCCTACACCGTCGAGACGCTGCAAAGCCGGCACTTTCATGTATTTGGCTATAAAAGTGGGATAATCTTCGTAAGGACATAGAATTTTGTAGTAGTCTCCCATATAATCTTTTTTTTTAATATTTGCCTTGATTATTTCAAAAACTATTTTAATTGCATTCATTTTAATTATCTTCTTTTGTTTTTAATACTGCAAGGAATGCACTCTGAGGCAGTTCTACATCGCCTACCATCTTCATGCGTTTTTTTCCTTCCTTTTGTTTTTCAAGCAGCTTTCTTTTGCGTGTAATGTCACCGCCATAACACTTTGCGAGAACGTCCTTTCTCACAGGGTTTACGGTTTCACGCGCAATAATCTGGCTGCCTATTGCACCCTGAATCGCTATCTTAAACTGTTGCCTGCTGATTTCCTCCTTGAGCATCTCGCATACATGTCTTGCTTTGTCATAGGCATTGCCCTTAAAAGCAAGCTGCGAGAGAGCATCCACGCCTTTGCCGTTGAGTAGTATATCGATTTTTACAAGTTCCGTATCGCGATAGCCGATTACGTCATAGTCAAAAGACGCATAACCACGGCTATAGCTTTTAAGTCTGTCATAAAAATCAAACAGAACTTCGGCAAGTGGCATTTCGTATGTTACTTCAACACGTTTTTCATCCAGATACTGCATGTTTGTCTGGGTTCCGCGTTTTTCGGTACAAAGTGAGATAATACTGCCCAAATATGTGGCGGGCGTGATTATAGAAGCTTTTATGAAAGGTTCTCGTGCAGAGGCGATTCGGCCCTGATCGGGATATTCCGCAGGGTTGTCTACAAAAACCTCCTCACCCGAAGTAAGCGTCAGGCTGTAACGGACAGAAGGAGCTGTGAATATGACAGCCTGGTCAAAGTCTCTTTCGAGGCGTTCCTGTATAACTTCAAGATGCAAAAGTCCCAAAAAGCCGCAGCGGAATCCGTGTCCGAGCGCGATGGAAGAATCTTTTTCAAAAGTAAGGCTTGCGTCATTAAGCTTGAGTTTTTCCATACTGTCACGAAGTTCGTCGTAATCGTTGGAATCCATAGGATATATAGAAGAAAAAACTACAGGCTTAACTTCCTTAAAACCGGCAAGAGGCGCATCAGCAGGATTTTCCGCCGAAGTTACCGTATCACCTACACGAATATCAGAAACAGTTTTTATTCCTGCGATAAAGTAACCGACAGAACCCGCGGAAAGCTCGTCCTTGGGCTCAAGCTTTATTTTGAAAATACCAACGTCTTCTATCTTGTATTCGGAATTGTTACTCATAAAACGGATTGTCTGTCCCACTTTAAGAGAACCGGAAAATACCCTCACATGTACAACAACGCCCCTGTAAGGGTCATAGTGACAGTCAAATATGAGAGCTTTTGTTCTGTCATCGTCAGCCGGCTTTGGCGCGGGTATCCGTTTAACAATCGCTTCGAAAAGTTCGTCGATGCCTTTGCCCTGTTTTGCCGAAACAAGTATGGCGTCATCCGGATCAAGTCCCAGATCATGCTCAATCTGGTGCTTGCATGAAGGAATATCAGCAGCAGGGAGGTCTATCTTGTTTATTACGGGAAGAATCTCAAGGTCGTGTTCAAGAGCAAGATACATATTGGAGAGCGTCTGCGATTCAACGCCCTGAGATGCGTCGATAAGGAGAAGAGCGCCCTCGCACGATGCGATTGCCCTTGAAACTTCGTATGTAAAATCTACGTGTCCGGGAGTATCTACAAAGTTAAGTTCGTATTCAATACCGTCAGCCGCAACATAAGGAATTGTTACGGCCTGGCTTTTTATCGTGATACCGCGTTCACGTTCAATATCCATGTTGTCCAGAATCTGATTCTGAAACTGGCGGTCATCTATTATCTTTGCCTTTTGAATGAGTCGGTCCGCTAATGTGGACTTGCCGTGATCAATGTGCGCAACTATACAGAAATTGCGAATACGGGATAATTCCATTGATACATAGTATTAGAAATAATTAGGTGTGTCCAGTGCGTTTATGAGCGATACCCATAGTCCCATAAAACCGTTGCGGCGTTTTGTCGCAAATACTTCGGTCATAATGGTACTTTTGTCGTCAGAAAACTTGGACTTTGTAACCTCAATGGTATCGTTAGGCGAAAATCCGCTGTCATCTCCGGGCATTCCGGTGTAGACGGTCTTTATAAAGAACTTCTTTACCTTTGCTGTAGCAGACGCTCCGTTGGAAACTTCAATACCGAACAACGGCAGCAAGGCATTGCCTATGGAATCATGTTCATAAACTTCATAACCCGGACTTTCAGGACGTTTTGCAAGATAAACAGGTATTTCCTTTTTTTTGTCGTCGGAACGGCATGTAAGGCGGACAATGCTGCCAACATCTTTTGACAACAGAATATCCTGAAATTCTTCAAGGTTTTTTACCGCTATGCCGTCAATGCCTGTAATTACATCGCCTTTTTTGAGTTCCGAAATATAAGCGGGACTACCCGGCATTGTATAAAGCACTTCAAGCCCGTCAGCTTTGGCAACATCCGTTTTTTTGGTTATCCCGAAAGAGCCTGTCCATGGATGAAAAATCTGGTCACCGGCATACATACGCTGAAGATTCATTTTGAGGTATTCAACCGGGATTGCAAAGTTCAAGCCCTCATAATCAGTTGCTCCGGCAAAAACAATTCCCTGTACATTGCCGTATTCGTCGATAATCGGACCGCCGGAGTTTCCGGAGTTTATGGCGGCATCAATCTGCATTACACGGCCTGTTGACAAAAGAGGACGGTTAACTGCAGAAACAATACCGGACGTCATTGTGCGCTCCAAACCGATTGGAGAGCCTATTGCATATATCTTGTCGCCTATGTCGAGGTTTTCGGAAGAACCGAGCGTAAAAACATAAGGCGGCGTAATTTCTACTTTCAAAAGCGCAAGATCCAGAGAAGTATCCCAACTTATAACTTTTGCAGGAATACGCTCGTCAGGATCGTCCGGCAGTGTTACATAAAGCCGTGCATAGCCTTCATAAGTAGGGTCTACCATATTAGCGATAACATGATGATTTGTTACAAGATAACCGCGTTTGTCAATAAAAAAACCAGAACCGAGCATCTTGTTGGGATACCCTACCCCGGCCTGAACCCTTAAGCCCAAATCAACGTATACAGTTACCGTTCCCTGTATCATACGCGAAACTTTTACTTTTTCGGAGGAAGGTACTACATTGACATATTCCGTGAACAAACGTGAAGAAGCACTTTTAAGGCTTTCTGCCGTCCATCCGCAAAAGGACTTTGTTGATGGCTCTATTGCACAAATGGAATCATAGTATGAAATGGCTTTTAGCCAGTCGTCCTTTTCAACGGCATCCTTAAACAATGTTTCGATTTTTTGGTATATTTTGTTGTACAGTTCATGCGCTTCATTATCTTGAGGCAGGGATTGAAACATCAGGTATGAACGCCATAACGCAAGAGTCGGATTTTGTTCAGCTGTTTTTTCGATGTTTTTGATTTCTATGCGTTTTCTGTCGGTATCCGTGTAAATAACTTTTTCCAGAGTTTCTCCCGCTTCAGTTTTTTTCTCGGGTGTACCGGATGAAAAAGCAGAAGAAACAATAAAAACTGAAAAAAGGAAAATCAAACAGCCTCTGGCTGTAAATCTCCCGTTAATCTTCATCAAACAATTCTCCAAAATAGAATGAGCCGACACGTGCAGCTACAATTCTGCCGTTGTCAGTTTCTATTATTGTAACACCCGGATATGGCGAAAGGTTAAAGAAATTTATTATTTTTATTGATTCTGATGCATCAAGTTTTTTGCCAATCCAATATAAGTTTCCGTTCAAATCATCACGGAATATGGGTTTTCGGCCTCTCGGTGTCTCAACTAAAACAGGAACACCTTTGCGTGCAGTAACGGTTATTTCGGCCTTGTTTACAGGATTTATAAATTTGGTAACTTCGGCCTCTTTTGTAATTATACACTTTATGTCCCAGTTGCCGTCGTTGTCGTCATCCCAGGCAACAATTCTTCTGCCGTCGGCAAAATATTTTTCCGAATATTCGTGTTTGCCGTCAGAATCCGTATCTATGACTGTCTCGGACAAATAAATACCGGAAGAGGCGTTTATAGTACCAAATATGTTTTTAAGAAGTCTTTTTTCTTCTTCTTCGGTCAAAAACTGACGGATTTCTTCCTTATTAAAGGCATAATATTCTGTCAGCTCATAAAAACCGTCATTGTTTGCATCCACTGTACGGAACTGAAGGATTCCGTCATTAAAAACAGCATACGCATAGGGTTTTGCATCTACCATATATACAGCAGAACGCGGTTGTCCGTTGAATACCGCAAAACGTATCTCAGAATCGGGCCGTTCATAACCGGGAACAGTTACAGTATTTGAAAAAGAAATCAAAACTCTGTCCGTAAGAATTTGCTTTTGCTGTTTTGGAACAGGAATAAAGAAAGAAACGCCTAAATTCGGCGGGAGCGCCTCTGTTATGTCAAATGGTGTCCAGCGCAGTTCGTTCGCGTTTACCTCATACTGAACGTTACCTGTACCGGCAGGCATTTGCGCGGTTTTAACAAAGGGATATGCCTCGTATGTTACGGTTGTATCTGTTTCGGGCATAAAAATCTTGTAAGGAACGCCAAAATCGCAGTCAGCCTTGCAAGTGGCTACTCCGTCCTGATTATCATCATAGTTTATATAAACGGCTCTGCCGCGGCGGTACAAAACTTCCATATCAATCAGACCGTCGGAGTTTGTATCAAAAAGCAGTGTTCCGGCAAATGCCGTAAGCCATTCTTCAAGTTCTGCAATGGTCTTTTCGTTTTGTACCGTAGTAATGAAATCCTGAAAAAAATCAAAGCGCAAACCTGTCTGCGCAAACGCGAGAATCTGCGAAAAAGCGGTTTGTTCGGAGATTATGCCGTTCTGTAATGCAAGCACTGTATAAAACGGGTGATTGTTTCCGCGTGCAAAAAAGGACTTTAAAAGGTATTCGCGTTCTTCGGGAGAAGTTGCAAAAGCCGCCGCATACACCGCAAGTTCCGGAAATTCATCTGTCCAGGTGTGAATGTTTTTGCGGTAATAATCCGCAAGAAGAAGAACTTCATAATCAGCGGTCTGTCTGCGTTCCATCTCAAGGCACAAAAGCGGGAATCTTCCGTCGTGTGCATACAGATTTTTTGCGTTTGAAATTACGGTACGGGCTTTTTTTCTGTCGTTCAAACGGTAATAAGACTTTGCCCTGATGTAGTCAGCATCAGCTGACATAATAACGGGTTCTTCGTCAAGAATTTGCAGGGCAAAAGAACTACGGCATGTATCCGAAAGTAAATCCGCATAAAGAACACGCGCCGCATCCCTTTCGTACTGTATCCATTCATTGGTATTCAGTGCGGAAGCAAGCATCGAAATTACATCTGCTTTGGGAGTGTTAAGTTCTACAGCAGCAACAGCCTTTATATACCACAGGTCCGAAATTGCGGAATCGTATGAAAGACCAAGGTTTGCTTCATCAAAAGCACTTACCCAGTCAAAATCCATTATTGAATCACGGCTTTGTTCCAGACACAAAAGGGCTGTTCTTCTGTTGGCGGCATCAGCCGTGGAAGATACCTGACCAAAGGCAAAAGCAGCAACAAACACTGCATATATAATGGAACAAATAAGAGCAAGCTTTTTTTTCAGTAACTTCATGTGTCCTCCTGAGATAATGGTTCAAATCTTATATACACCATTTCCTCATTTTTCCGGAATTCGGCGTCCGCTACGAACCAGCTTTTAAAGCCAAGACAGCTTCCTTCTATAAGAGCCAAAGTTCCGGACAATTCAACGACAGGTATGCGTTTTCGTGTTTCCAACGGGATTTTCCAATCTGAATAAATACGTGAAATCAATTTGTATTTGCCGTCAGCACATTTTATTTTATCGGCAGATTGGCTGTTTCTGACTACAAGGGGCAGCGCAAAAGGTCCAAAAAAACCCTCCTGCGGCGTTTTTGAAAATCTAAGTAAAAAATCATCAAACTGAACATCATCTTTTGTTGCGGCAAGATAGAAAAAACCGTCAGGGATACTTTGCTCCGCATCATTTTTTTCAACACATACCCTGCCGTTTTTACGGAAGATTTTTATTTCATCATGCAAAAAATCTTTTCCCGCAAGAACAGTTTTTTTAAGTGATTCATATTTTATCCTTTCACGGCAGCCGCATTCCTGCAAAATTCTATACAAAAGTGAAAGCCGGACAGCAGGTTCGCATTTATCAAAAACAGTCTCGTCAATATAAAAAGTCTCATTTTCTTTCTGCCATGAAATATTCTGCATCAGGTTTTCAATTACAGCGGCAAAATCCCGGTTTTTTTCAGCACCGTGCAGCACACCGGTTTTCCAGCCGGGAAAGAACTCGTTCAAAACGGGAAAAAGCTTGTTTCGTATACGGTTGCGGTAATAATCGCTCAAAAGGTTTGTGTTGTCTGTACGGTACGGAATGTGGTTTTCTTCCGCAAAGCACAGGATTTGCTGTTTTGAAACGTTAAGTAGCGGCCGCAAAAAAACATCGCGCCGTTCGCTTATGCCAAGAGATGAGGTTATCGGGCTGCCTTGCAGAAAACGCTGAAAAAGCGTTTCCAGCTGGTCGTCCTGATTGTGGGCTATGCAAAAACAGGAAAGATTGTGTTCGCTTATAAACTGGTCAAAAAGGGAATAGCGTACGCTGCGCGCAGCTTCTTCGCTGCCTTTTTTGCGTTCTTCGGCAATTTGTTTGATTTGACCTGAAGGAACGGTCTTTTTTTCGCACAAAAGTTTGAAAGGTTGCTTTGCGGAAACTTTGCGGCAGTATTCGACCACAAAGTCAGAATCTTCCGCGCTTACCGTACCGGAGCGCATATTGTGGTCAACAGTAAGAACAAACAAGTCCGTTCCGGTCTTTGCGCATACATCCAAAAGGATATGCAGCATCACCATGGAATCGGGACCACCGGATACACCTGCACCCACACGGGTCAAACCGATTCCGGACCATTCCCGGACAAGTCTTTCTTTTACCTGTTGCAAAGAATCTTCTTTCATTCTCCGGTCACCTGTTCAAAAAAAAAGGGTAACTCGAAAAACAATCTTTTCAAGATACCCTTTATTTAAAGCACTAATGCAGAATTATTTTGAATTCTTAACTCTTGCTACTACTTCTTCTCCGTTTGAAAGGATTTTAACACTTTTTTCAAAAGGGAGATCCTTTACAAGGAAAGATGCACCGACAGCGAGGTTGCTTACATCAGCAACGATGCGCGGAGGAAGGTCTTTTGGAAGGCACTGGATTGTAACTTCCTTAACACCAGTTTCAAAAAAGCCGCCTTCACGAAGAACACCGACAGGGTTTCCGGCTGTCTGAACTTTCATTGTAAATTTCAAAGGTTTCTTTTCATCAACTACCTGAAAATCAACATGAAGGTTCTTGTCTGTTTTAATATCATACAATGTGTCTTTTATCAAAGCCAGTGACTTTTTTCCGCCTACATCAAGGCTGATAAGAGTGCTGGGTGTTGTTACCTTCCAGACTTTAGTAAATTCAGCTTCGTCTACATCAAGCATTGTAGCTTTGCCTTTTGAATTGTACATAACAGCAGGCAGACGACCGGCACTGCGAATTCTTTTTGCAGCTTCCTTTCCTTTTTCTTTGCGTTCGTTGGCATTTAAAACTAAATAATCCATCACAGGACTCCTTGTATATTATAAAAAACGTTATTTTTCTGGAACAGCCATAATTCCCAGTTTTAACTGGGATGGCAGGATTCGAACCTGCGGAATGACGGCACCAAAAGCCGTTGTCTTACCACTTGACGACATCCCAAAAAATGTGAAGTCATAATATCAAATTTTTTTGTATTGTACAAGAGTTAAGCCCAAAGATTTTTCGGACAAATAAACCTTGTAAAAGAATCCGTATTAAAGTATAATACACATCGTTACTTCATAAAAGAATGAAGGAACTCTTCATAATTAGGAGTTAAAAAATGGGTGAAAAGAAAAGAGAAACCCTCGGAAGCAGACTCGGCTTTCTTCTGTTGTCAGCCGGCTGTGCAATCGGTCTTGGAAACGTATGGCGGTTTCCTTATATTACCGGAAAATACGGCGGAGCAGCCTTTGTATTGATTTATCTTGTTTTTCTGGTAATTCTCGGATTGCCGGTAATGGTATGTGAATTTGCTGTAGGACGCGCTTCCAGAAAAAGTATGGCAGGCGCATTAAAAGAGCTTGAACCTGCAGGAACAAAATGGCACTGGTACTCAGGATTCGCTATTGCAGGTAACTACCTTTTGATGATGTTCTATACAGTTGTTTCCGGTTGGTTCTTAAAATACTTTTTTGAAATGATCGGCGGAAAATTTACAAACATGTCACCGGACCAGGTTGGAGCTGCTTTTGGCGGTACAGTAGGTAATCCTGTATCTCTCGTAATCTGGATGGTTGTTGTTATCGTAATCGGCTTTGCAACCTGTTTCCTCGGACTTCAGCAGGGTGTTGAACGCATTACCAAATTCATGATGAGCGCTCTGTTTGTTATCATGGTTGGTCTTGCAATTTATGTTGCAACAATTCCTGGTGCAGGCGAAGGATACAAATTCTACCTCAAACCGGACTTTAAAGCTCTTGTAAACGGAAACGGAGCCGGCGGTCACGGTCTTTGGGATACAATCTACGCTGCTATGGGTCAGGCATTCTTTACACTGAGCCTTGGTATCGGTTCAATGGAAATCTTCGGTTCTTACATTGGAAAAGAAAACTCTCTTACAGGCGAATCAATCCGCGTTATCGGACTGGATACATTCGTTGCAATCTGTGCAGGTTTGATTATCTTCCCTGCATGTGCCGCATTCGGTGTTCAGCCGGGAGCTGGTGCAGGTCTTGCATTCGTTTCACTTCCTAACGTATTCAACGCAATGGGTCCTGTTGCAGGACGCGTTGTCGGCGGCTTCTTCTTCCTGTTTATGGCATTTGCAGCTCTTTCAACTGTAATCGCTGTATTCGAAAATATTGTAGCTTTCCCGATGGACAAGTTCGGCTGGAGCAGAACAAAGTCAGTTCTTATCAACTTTGTTGCAATGCTGATTCTTGCTACACCTGCCGCTCTCGGAATGAACATCTGGTCAGGCGTTCACTTTGGCGCGCACATCGGTTCAATCGATGCTCTCGAAGACTTTATCGTAAGTCAGAACCTGCTGCCGCTCGGTTCACTTATCTTCCTCTGCTTCTGTATGCACAAAAAAGGCTGGGGCTGGAAGAACTTTATTGCCGAAACTGACGCCGGTAACGGTATCAAATTCCCCAAAGCAAAGGCTATCCAGTTCTACCTTAAATGGATTGCTCCGATTATCATTCTCGTAGTATTCGTTGCAGGATACTTTGACATCTTCGGCGCAAAATAAGCTGACTTTGCTTTGAGCATAAAAAAGACTTTCCTTTGCGGAAAGTCTTTTTTTTTGCGTACATATCTGCGCCGGATACGGGTGTTCCCAAAATCCTGTAAAAGCATTATAATCCTCATAATTTATCGATGACAAATACTTGAAGAGGAATAATATGGAAGTAAGAGTAAGATACGCTCCGTCTCCGACGGGAATGCAGCACATCGGCGGTGTAAGAACAGCGCTTTTTAATTACCTGTTTGCGCGCGCCAACGGCGGAAAATTCATTCTGCGTCTCGAAGACACAGACCGCACACGCTACGGCGAAGAATATGTGCAGAACCTTTACGATACGCTTGCATGGCTCGGTATTGAATGGGACGAAGGCGGTCCTAAGGGCGGCGAATACGGTCCTTATGTTCAGTCCGAACGCTTTGACCTGTACAAAAAATATGCACAGGAACTTGTAGACAAAGGACAGGCTTACTATTGCTTCTGTGATGAAGAGCGTCTTGAACGCATCCGCATGATTCAGACAAAAAACAAAATGCCGCCCGGATACGACCGCGAATGCCGCCACCTGACACCGGAAGAAGTTGAAGCAAATCTCAAGGCAGGCAAACCTTACGTTATCCGCCTTAAGATTCCGATGGAAGGCGTAACACGTTTTCACGACGCGCTGCTCGGCGACATTGAGTGGAAAAACGAAGACATAAGTCCTGATCCGGTTCTCCTTAAAAGTGACGGATTTCCTACATATCACCTTGCAAACATTGTTGACGACCATTTTATGAAGATTTCGCACGTTATGCGCGCGCAGGAATGGATTCCTTCAACACCTATGCACGTTATTATGTACAAGGCTTTCGGCTGGGATTATCCTGACTTTTGCCACCTGCCTATGGTTATGGGCAAGGACGGTCAAAAGCTTTCAAAGCGCCACGGTGCAACCAGCGTAAACGAATTCCGCGCGCGCGGTTATCTGCCAAAGGCACTGATTAACTACGTTGCTATGCTCGGCTGTTCTTACGAAGACGGACGCGACATGTACGAACTTGCCGACTTTGAACGACTCTTTAAGCTTGAACACCTTAACAAGGCTCCGGCAGTTTTTGACTACAAAAAGCTGGAATGGTTCAACGGTCAGTATATGCGCCTTATGAGCGACCAGGAACTTTTTGACGCAACCCTGCCCTTTATTACAGGAACAGGCGATGCTGCAATTCCGATAAACGCTTCGGAAGAATTCCCCGCCCCGCACGTTGGTCCTGCTTATTCCGGCATTGAGTACGCCACTGACGGAAAAACGCTTAAAATTGCAGAAAGCGCACTTGCAGACGGTGCGGAAACACTTACCGACGCACAGATTCGCGAAAAACTTATGGCACTGATGCCGCTCATAAAAGAAAGACTGCACTTTTTGACCGATGCCGCTGAAATGGTAGGCTTTTTGTTCAAGAACGTAAAAGTTCCGCCTGTGGAAGAGATTGTTCCAAAACGTCTTGATGCCGCAAAAACAAAGGAAGTTCTTGAAAAATCAAAAGAATTCATCAAAAAGCTGCCTTCTATAACAGACCACGAGGAACAGGAAAACCTTGCAAAGCAGATGGCAGAGGAACTGGGTGTCAAGCTCGGCGACTTTATGATGCCGATCCGCATGGCTGTTACCGGTAGCCGCATTTCTCCGCCTTTGATGGGCTCAATTCTTATTCTCGGAACTGAAAAAGCCCTTGAAAGAACGGAAAAAACGCTGAAAAACTTTTAGTGGAACAGTCCCCAGTTTTTACCGCTTTCAACACTGACTTTGAGAGGAACGGACAGGGCAACAACCTGTTCCATTTCTCTTTTTACGAGTGCTGAGACTTTTTCGGTTTCAGTTTCGGGACATTCCAGAATAAGCTCGTCATGAACCTGCAGAAGCATTCGCCCATGCAGGTTTTCTTTTTTTAAAGCACCATCAACGGCAATCATAGCCTTTTTGACAATATCCGCCGCCGAACCCTGTATAGGTGTGTTTACGGCAACCCGCTCCGCCGCGGATTTTTCTATCTTGTTTTTTGAATTGATATTCTGAATGTACCGGCGGCGACCGAATATTGTTTCAACAAAACCTTTTTCTTCCGCATGTTCCACAGTACTATGAATAAAGGACTGTACCCCGGAGTATGTTGCAAAGTACGAATCTATGAATGATTTAGCCTGTGTGTTGGAAATTCCGAGCTCGTTGGCAAGCCGGAACGCGCTCATTCCGTACATAACACCAAAGTTGATTGTTTTTGCGGTTCTGCGCATATCGGGTGTTACGGCTTCTGCGTCCACCCCGAATATGAGGCAGGCGGTAGCCTTGTGAACGTCTACTCCGCTCAAAAAGGCTTTTTTAAGGTTTTCGTCGCCGGAAAGATGTGCCAGTATGACAAGCTCAATCTGCGAATAGTCCGCGGAAACAAGATTGCAGCCTTCACACGCCGTAAACGCGGAACGGATTTTGCGTCCGGCTTCTTCACGCACAGGAATGTTCTGCAGGTTGGGATCCCGGCTCGAGAGGCGGCCCGTTGCCGTTCCGGTCTGAATAAAGCTTGTGCGCACGCGGCCGTCGGACGAAACAAGCTTTGGGATTGCTTCCACATAGGTGGACTGTAGCTTTGTGAGCGTACGGTAATCAAGTATTCTTTTGGGAACTTCATCAACACGGGCAAGTTCTTCCAAAACGGCGGTATCAGTTGAAAAGCCGGTTTTTGTCTTTTTTACGGGACTAAGCTTTCGTTCTTCAAAAAGCACATCCTGAAGCTGCTTTGTTGAAGCAATGTTAAACTCATGTCCTACAAGACTGAATATACTCTTTTCGGCATCCTCAATCTGAGCGGCAAGTTCTTTTCCGTACGCGGCAAGGTTCTGTGTATCAAGGCGGATTCCGGCAATTTCCATTTCCGCAAGAACCGGCATTACAGGCATTTCAGTCTGTTCAAAAAGCGGCAGAAGTCCTTTTTCCTTTAACTTGGGCTCAAAAAGCTGCCACAACTGCAACGTCAAATCCGCGTCCTCGGCGGCATAGGGAACAGCTTTTTCAAGCGGAACGTCAAAGAACGTCATTTCCTTTTCTTTTTTGGGAACCAAATCCGTAAAAGGAATTGTCTTGAGCCCGAGCTGAGTTTCGCTCAAGGCCTCAAGTGAGAACGACGCACGCTCAGGATTCAACAGCCATGCCGCCACCATCGTATCAACAAAGCGGCATTTCAGTTCTTTAAGACCGTTTGCGCGCAGTACCTCGTAATCATACTTGCCGTTGTGTGTGATTACGGTCATCTCAGCACGCCCGAACATTCTTGCAAGCTCGCCGAGAGCGGCTTCCGCACTGATGTACGAAACGGAACCGAGAGTTCCGCTTTCCGCCGTAACAAGCGGAATGTAAACGGCTTTGCCTTTCTGCATTGAAATTGAAAAGCCTGCAAGGCGTGCTTCATGCGGGTTAAGGCTGTTGCTTTCGCAGTCAAAAGCCGCAAAACCTGCGGCAAGCGCCTGGTCAATAATTGTTTCAAGTTCGTTTATGTCTGTTACAGCGCGATAATCACCGGTATTCTGAACAAGCGAGTCAAAAACAGGTTCCCCGTCTTCTTCGGCGGCAACGCTTGCCGCACCTGCCTGAACTTCGGCAACAGCCCCGAATTCGGCATAGGATTTGGCAACTACAGGAACGCCAGCATTAAAAAGATGGCGCGCCGCGGAAGCAAAATCGAGTGAAGCCACTGAATAATTGGAAAGTTCCAGCGAGACGGGAACATCCGTGCACAGTTCCACAAGTTTTTTTGAAAAAAATGCGGATTCTTTGCCTTCTACAAGCTTTTTGCCTACAGAACCCGCAATTGATTCCACATTCTCATAAATATTTGCAAGCGTTCCGTATTCGGTAAGAAGCTTTTGCGCCGTTTTTTCGCCGATTCCCTTTACGCCGGGAATATTGTCCGCGGTGTCGCCCAAAAGCGAGAGCATGTCCTGCATCTGCGACGGCTGCACGCCCCACTCTTCCATAACGCCTTTTTCGTCAACGGCTGTCCAGCCGCCTGAATGGTTGGGCTTTAATATTGAAATACTGCCGTTAACAAGCTGCATCAAGTCTTTGTCACCGGAAAGAATGCAGCACCGCATTCCGTTCTGCTCACACTCACGGGCAAGAGTCGCGATTATGTCATCCGCCTCGTAGCCGTCGCACCGGAGAATAGGAATTCCAAGAGCGGTAAGTATTTCTTCTATAACGGGAATCTGCGCATGAAGGTCTTCCGGTGTTTTTTGGCGGGTTGCCTTGTATTCGTCAAACAGTTTGTGCCGGAACGTGGGTGTTCGGGAGTCCAAAGCCGCAACGGCATAAGCGGGTTTATAGTCTTTTAGTATCTTTAGAAAATTGCGGAAAAACCCGAAAACGGCGGAAACGTTCTCGCCTTTTATATTGACCAGCGGACGGCTGATAAAAGCATAGTAAGCACGGTAAATCAACCCGTACGAATCAAGCACGTACAGTGTTTTGTCAGAATCTTTCATAAAACCTCTTTTTTATTATCATAACACAAAAACCCAATTTTTGGTATGAGGAACATTTTTATGTAATTTGGGTAGTCGAGTATACAAATTACATAAAAAACTGACAAATAAAAAAGTGCGAATAAAAAGTGTGGTGTAAGCCTAAAAAGTGCGAATAAAAAGTGTAATACAACCCTATAAAGCTGTTTTTCATTTTCTTATACGCCTGATACACATCAAATCATACTCCTTTACTTATTTCCTACATTCAAATAACCACAAAAGGTTTCCAGAGAACCTTTGCCCTGCATGAGGGCTTGCGCACTTTTAAGCAGTTCATAATGTTCGTCCGATTCTTTCAATTCTGCATATTCCAAAGAAAGCAAGCTTGGATGGTAATGATAAAAGTACAACCGTTCGGAATTATCAGCTTGGGCAAGCAGTTCAACCCTGCAACTGATATCAGAAGCATCAATATTAAGCCCCTTTTCCGTAATTCTTTTATGAAGCAATTGTAAATACCGATAATCTTCTTCATCTTTGCAGCTGGTAAAAATACCAATTTGCGGATTACCTATAACATGAACAAAATCACCGTTTCTGAACGGGAAAGGTATTTCCACAAATGCATTTGCAAAGTTATCAGGCTTAGTATAATCAATCAGGGTATCTAAACTGTAAGAATAGATTTTTTTTATTTTATTCTGACCATCAAAAACAGCAGTAATTTCAATATCATTGCTGTTAAGATAATGTTTATGTACAGTGAATTTGCCATTGACGGCAGATTGAACCGCTTTAATTCCATATCTTTTGAAATAATCATCAATGTAGTCTAAAAGCTTGTGCAAATCAGAAAAGAAACTGTCGTCGTTCACAATTTCCATATTCTCCGCATCTTTATATGAAAAATTGAAATACTGGTTTTCTTCGCCAGAATAGAACCTTTTTTCAAGTTCAACCTGGAATTTGATACGTTCTTCAAGTTGCTGATACAGTTCCTTGTATTCTTCTTCATCTTTTACAGCGTCTTGAATCTGCTTCAGGAGATTCAGCATTTCTTCATGCGTAAGTTTCGGATTCTGATAAATCAAAACAGCCTGCTCAAATGGTGTAAAGACACGTTTCTCTTTTTTGAATTGCGCAATAATGTCTTTGGATGCAATCAGTTTTTCTAATGGAATGTTTAAATCTTTCATACAGAGTCTCCTATAACTAAATATCCAGCTTGAAATCTGTACGGATTTTCTGAGCAAGGTTCTCATCTTTCTTTGCCGGTTTTACATATTTTCTATAGCATTTCTTACAGCACCGTGCATACTGAAAATAAATATCATTGCTTCTGTTGACAATTGGATCGCATGAATGTCCTTGATATGTGAATACCTTTTTACAGAAAAGGCAAGTTATTTCTGTTTTTCGATAATTGAATCTATGCCCTATCGGACCTTTTGCATAGGAATCAAAATATTCGGTAAAGAAAGGAGTTTCGATTTTTACAAAACTATTTGTGTATTCATCTTCTGGTTCTGCGCAAAGGTGAATAACTCCGCCCCAAGAGAATCCATTATTTTCTGCATAATGATAGGCTTCTTTAAAAGTCTCTGCATGTCCGAGGTATTTCCAGTTGTTTTCCTTTATCAAACTTCTATATGCATTTTTTAACTGCCAATTTTTAATTTCTCTATTAAGACGGAACCCCAGTGAATATGGTAAATAAGAATCGAGAGTTGATAATGCATATATCTTGAATTGGAGTGGAAATCTTAATCGGTGAAGAAGCCAATATAACTCTTCTCTTTTTGCTTCTTTTTCAGTACAGGCATCGCAATTTCTAATTGCATAAATAGCATCAATTGCCCTTTCGGCACAGAGTTTTACTAATTTTGAATTTTCTTCTGCTTCAGCATTTTCTTTACCCGCAAATGAAATTGGATTGCCATTATCCATTTCTTCAACAAAAGGAAGATCCTGAAGTTGATATTCAGAAATGTGTTTTTTATATTGTTTTATTTGTTCTGTTAATTCTGAATATAAATCTTCTATATTATTGCCAGAATTGGTACAAGCCTCTATCAAAAGATTAAGCTTAGTGAGTAATAATTCAATTTCCTTATTGATATCTTTTAGTGTTATTTCGTATTTTTTTCCCATGATTATTTCTCCCTAACTGAAACGGCAGAAGGTGGCCGGTTTTCTGCCGAGTTTTAATCAGTTGAACTTATTAAGCCGGTTCATACTTCTTGCAGTTGTTTGAAGATGTACCATCTTTGTTCGGATCCTGACCGCATTTACTGCTGTTGGTAAAACTGCCGGAATCTTTGCAACGATGAGGCGCACTGGTATGAGCATGATACTCATAGTTTGCGCAGCTCGGACATAACTGACACGGTAAGTTTTTTGCGTGTGGCATTGCATTTCTCCTTTTATCAAAGTTTTCTAAATACAGCTGATATTTAAGGTGTCGCAAAAGCAATCACCTGATTTTCCAAATAACTCATTCAAACAAGCCGGATTGAGCGGCATCCATAAAATCCTGCCAGTTGGATTTTAGTTTTTCCCAATTGCTAACACCATTTTGAGTATCTTTTGCCCACTCAATAAGTAGCTCACAATATCTCTGCGGAAGCTTTTTACAATTAGGCAGAACCTTTAAATCCGACATATCTACCGGAGGATTCTCCGTTATTTCAAATTTGGTTATGAATTTTAAATCCGCCGTATACAGATGAGCATGAGCAGGCGGATGCTCTTTCTGCAAATACGGAATTGTTATCCACATAGGATATTTTCCCCCTGCACTCTTAGGTGAACATGGAACAGCCAAGTCATATTTAACCTTTTGTTCCTTGTATGAACCGGTTTTCTTAGTCGATACTTCTACCCACGGCACTCTTTGTTTTATTTCAGAAGGTTCGTGATAGTTAAAGCCCAAATCACCATAATCAGAGAAGTATTTTTTCAGATACAGAACAGCTTCTTCCCTGCAAAAAGTTGCTACAATTGCACAGAACTGCCATTCCGGGAATTTGTCTCTTGTTACGATAATCTTCCACTGCTGCTTTTTAGGAATTGTGTTATTCTGTACATTTGCCGAATGATCAATCAGTTCCCTGCCAAAGCCAATATCAATAAAGCAGGGAATCCAGTTGTTGTGGTTTTCAAAAAGATTCACGGCAAGCTGCTCATACCAGCGTTCATTATCTTCGGGAGAAAGGTTTCCATATCCAATTGCGGATGCAACACGGAGTTCTTTTGCAGCTTCTTTAACCTGTGCTTTTGTTGTGAACCGTCCTTCCTTTATACCTTTTTGAAGTGCGTTGATTTTTACACCCAATGCCATAAGACTCATAAAATCCTCCTCCTATGCTGTAAATCCAATTTTGTGTTCACTTTCGCCGCTTTCGGCTTTCCACTGTTTTTTCTTTTCTTCCTGAAGCTTTTTGAGCTCTTCAAGAATGTAATCCGAATCAACATCATCGGGATTCATAAACCGGATGCGGCTTGAAAGCGCACCAAAATCACCAGGAGTTACACTTTCCATATCTTCAAGGCTTTCAATCTGACTGTTGGAAAGATGATAAGCAGGAAAATACCGTTCCGCCATAATTTTGATACCGTCAAACTTCATAGGCTTGAACTCAACCATCATGTGAAAACGGCGCTGCATAGCAGGATCCATTACATTGCGCAGGTTTGTCGTACAGATCAGGATACCGGAAAACTCTTCCATCTGGGTAAGAAATTCGTTTACAAGAGAGCGTTCCCAAGTTCTTTGCGCCTGATTCCGGTTGTAGAAGAAAGTGTCGGCTTCATCAAACAAGAGTATTGAATCAGAGGTTTCTGCTTCGGCAAAAGCATCGCAGATATTCTGTTCATCTCGCCCAACATATGGACTTAAAATATCGCTTGCGCGCTTAAGGATAATGGGCTTGCCGAGTTGTTCTGAAATGTATCGGGCAAGCTCCGTTTTGCCGGTTCCGCTGAGTCCGTAAAACAGCATTCTTATTCCGTTCTCGGAGTCTTTATTCTTTTCAGCAAATTTTGCGGCGTTCTGTATCATCTCAACAATTTTGAGCGGATCCATTGATGCATTCAAAACTTTTGGATTGTACTCGGCTTTTACGGTTTCCCTCATTTTTGATTTTCCGTCCAAAAGAAGCGCATTTTCTTTCATCACGATTTCCGCCTTTTTGAGAAGCTCATCGTTATTGGAACATTCCATGCCTTGTATTGTCTTAACAAGGTTATCCACGCTTGCTCCCGTAAGGTGATATTTGCCGAGCATAGCTAACAGGTTGTTTTTAACATCCTGTTCAATTGCCATTGGCGCAAGCTTTGATTCCGCAATTGAGCGGAGTGTTGAAGCAGGCATTGATTCAAACTTAATGCTGAACGTGAACCGGCGGCGGGTGGATTCATCAATCTGTCTCTGGTGGTTAATGATGTAGATAACCTTGTTCCTGTTGTTCTCGAGCATCTTATTGACAGTGCCTTTTGTCTGTGCAGGAAAAGTTCCAAAGAAACTTCTTTCAATCGTTTTAAGCAAAGAATCAGCCTCATCAACAATCAAAACTGAATCCGTCCAATCCATTGAAAGCAGACAGACAAGACGACCGAGAAGATTCTTATCTTGATCAACTTCAGATTCATTCTTAAATATATAAACTTTATTCCCCGTTTGTTTGCTGATTGCCTTTGCAAGTTCTGTTTTACCCGTACCGGGCTTGCCGTAAAACAGAATGGAAACAGGATTTTTACCTTTGAGCAAATCAACCGTAATGTCTATTGATTCTCTTTTTACAGAAAAAGAATCCAGACCGTATGCGGCGCTGCAATCAAGAGGTTTAATCAAATCTGCAAAATACGGATAAATTGATTTTTCGATAATGCAATTATCTAATGATGAATCGTAATCCCCGTCTTCATCAATAAAACCGAATGCTCTGATTTTATTGTCAGGGCGGAGCATCTGTCTGAATTCATTATGTGAAATACCAACAATATTCGCGATGCATTTTTCTTTTTCTTTCTTTTCGTGAAATTCATCCTCAATTATACTCGTGAATCTATGAAATGTATTCATACGGTTTTCGAAAAGGATATATCTTGCTTCTTCCTTAGAAAGCCCTATCTGATCTACAAGAAACATGGTTTTTGAAATATCATAAACTGTGTTCCTTATTTTCTTTGTCATCTTGATGTCATTATGAAGAACATGCAAATCTGTTTCATCAAAAACAACCGTATTTATGATTGAAGAAAAAACAGGTTCTTTTTCTATATTCAGAATCCTGTATAGATTTACAACGTTTTCCGTTACAAGATTGTCATTATTAATCTTCCTGTCTACTTCTTTGTCCTCTTCATAACGATATTTGATTTTAGAATTCGTAAAAATCATCTCATCAGGAACGTCCGTCTTGAATGGAACAAGAAGCCCTTCCTTCTCAAGCTTTTTAATTTCATTATTTAAAACTGCATCAAGACGTTCCTCTTTACCTGTTTCCCTGCAATACTCAACAAAATCAAAAAGGAAATCATCATAACGGTTTAAAACACGGTAATTTGGTATTTCATAAAAAATGTTATAAAGATAAAAACAAAATGCATAAGCTTCTGCTTTTGTTTCTGCTGTTACAGGGCCTGAATTCCTTTTAGCCCTGCGTAATGCGCTTGCACGTTTTCTTCTGATAGTGTTTGTCATATTTTCCTCCTTAGTTAACGAGGAAAATATAAAACAATGCATTCTCAAAAAATGAGAAAAAAGAGGGTTTTTGATTAAATTTTGAATTTTTTTGCTATTTTTTTAATTTTTTTCTTCCATTCGTCTACAAGTTCAACAGGTTCCACTGGTTCTGCTTCGTCCCCCCATCCTAAAACCCAGCGCAATACAGGTTTAAATTGAGAAGCCTCAAAACTAAGGATATAGCCGTCTTCCGCTTCTTCAATTTTCTGATTGTCACCCCAAATACGATCTTTGGAATATGTCCATGCATACGAATCTTTTTGAAACTTTATTTTATATACCTTTTGTTTTCCGTCATTGTAACAGCCAAAGCTGCCTGACATGGTTGTTAAAAAGTCATAATCGTCCGGCAGCTCAAATGTTTTTATCATTGCTCGTGTTGCAACATGTGAAATTCTTGACAGATTAAAAAGCCTTTTACCTTTATGCCCCGCAGTAAGACATTCTCCCCATAAATCCCAGCTGCCATTATCAAAAATCAGCTGATACGGGTATACGGTATATGTTTCTTCTTTGACCCTTCCTTCTGCAGTATAATGAATGTCGATTGCGGAATTTTTGTCCATTGCATCATAGATTGTTTCCCAAATTCTTGTACTAATTGTTGATTCCGGCGCTCCAAGAAATAAAAGCCTTGAAGAGCTGTTCTGATTTTTTACTTTTTCTCTGCGTCCACGTGTAAACTGCACTTTTTCAGATTCAATAAAATTCTTTGCCTGCTCATAAACAGGAGAATCTTTTATTGTCTCTAAAAAGCTGGAGATTATGTTTATACTCGTTATACTGAGACTAACTTTTTCTGCAATGTCTGCAGTAATTTCTTTATAATTTCTCAGCCTGCTGTTGTTCTCATCAAAATAATACCTGCCGTCAGCTCCTTTTTTTATATTTCCAAATTTTGTAATCTCCGGCAGAATCCGCCTGTAGATTGTCTTTACGCTGGAGCCTTTTGTATATCCTTCGTTAATCAGGATTTCCGACATTTCTTGAATTGATAACTTCTTTTTATCGCGGATAATTATTTTTTTAAGTAATTCCACCTGCCCTTTTTCTTTGTCTATCTGCCGCATTGAGGAATCAGTCTTAATGGTATGCTCTTTAATATACTTCTTTATGAATGCGTTTTTTTCTTTTTCTGACGGCATTTTGTCATGTTCACGCCTGTATCTTTTGGCATATAATCTGTATCCTTCTTCAGCTTCTTCTTTGAGATACTCAAGCTCAAAACTGTTTATGTTTTCGTGTATCATAACTTACCCCTGCTTTGGATAAACCGCATTTCTATGATATGCCCGCAGGTTTAATATTTCAAGTTGTTTTGAATAACAGCTATTGACAAGTGACTTTTATGCTCAGTTTACTCCAGAAAAATGCGTATTTACGCAAAAATTTGGAGTAAAAATCTTGTCTCTTGCAAAATTTGGGTTCGTTCACAAGGGTAGTCATCACGCGTGAATCTGCAAAAGCCTATTATAATGATGACGGAGTGTATGTAATTTCGCTCAAGGATTTTCTTTTGAATGAGGATGTGTTGGGGAAATGGCGGCACGATAGAGTATTATGACTGTTATGTTCCCGGAAAGAAAACGGTGTATGAAAAGCGCAAATAAAAAGTGCAGTAACAATAGACTATGAATCGCTAGACCAGCGAATAATGAGATACACCTTTATAATTACACGGGAGAATCTCATTTAGTGGGATTAACTTTATTGTGGATTCAAATTACTTATGTTATAATAACTACATATTTGAAGGGAGGTTTTACTATGTCTGATTTAAGATTGAATAATTCAATTTTTCTTATGTACCTCGCAATAGAAGATTACAAACACGAGCATAATATTACATCTTTGCCGTTTTTACAACTCGATGAAAAATACGAAATTTTAATTTATATCGCAGACTGCCCTGATGTTTTTGACAGCATGACAAAGCCAGAAATGGTAAGGGAAATTGATGAATATATTGCCACGAATCAGTGACACACTCTATTCAAAATTCTAGTTCATTTTTTTAGGATTTGAAATGAATAATACAGGTAGCATAGCAGCTAACTTTCATGAAGGTAGTCGATCAGAATACCTAGCACAATACTTTTTTTCAGCATTTGGTACATCATTCTTGGTTCCACATCAGGAAGACTCAGGGATCGATTTGTATTGTTCACTTGGAACACGAAAAGGTCCATTGTTATTTATTGAAAACTACTACCTAGTGCAAATTAAAAGCAAAAAAGATGATATCATTTATGAAAATGATAGTTGCAAATGGTTGCTTTCTCATAATTATCCCATACTTATATGCCTAATTGATAAAAAAGAAAATATATTGGAAATATATACAACAGAGTTTATACCAAGTTTAATGGCAAAAGATAAATTAAAAAAAGTAATAATAACATTTAATTCAAATTGTAATATTAAAAGTTCTGATGAAGTATATATAGCAAAGTTCACAAAGCCAATAATAAGATCCTATATACTTGATATCGGAAAATCAGAAATAAAGAAAAAATATGAATCTATTCTCAATGCGTGGATTAAGTTAGATCAAGAAAATATTGAAAGGAAAAACATAGGATTTGACTTGCAAGTTGTACCAGAGAAATTTGAAACGAATACAGAATTAAATAGCAAAAGAGTAATCAATGGAAATTTTCTTTCAAGGGATTCTTCCAAATATAAATTAAAATATAATAGCATGCTTTTGTTGTATTTATCAAATGAAATAAATGTTGCAGCAAAAGAAATGAATAGAAACAAATTTAATGAATTATTTATTCTATCTGCTAAAATTCTTCACTCATTTGAAGTAAGCAATTATGCTCTTCAATATTTTTTAAGCTCAGTAGCAGCAGGTAAAAAAAAGACAGAAAGTACTATTGATATTATGCTAAAGGATTCTAAAGGTAATAATTTACCAATGCCAAATATTACTATTTGATAATGATAGCTAAAATAATTCAATACTGTGTTTGTTTCGGCATATCAGCATTGACATAAAATGCTATGAAAAGACGAAAACCTGTTGAAGAATAATGGGAAAGCATAATCCATAATAATATACGGACATTTTTTAACTGTAATAAAACTTATACGAAGAAATTTGTTATGAGAGTCCTGTACTGTGGCACTAAGTATTATTATTATAGTCTATAACAATTGTTTCCGATAAAAGAATATGCCTAGAAGAAAAACAAAAAATCAAACAAATATAAGCAGGATAGAAGGTATACAACCTAATGATGTGTATGTTGGTTTTATCTGTGTTCAATGCAATAGCTTAAATACAATAAATATTGGACAAAAACTTTTAGATCCACAAGTTGCATATGAAACTCAAAAATGGGTATGTAATAATTGTGGATTTGAACATTCAAAAAATAATTCTCTTTCTTATTCTAATTGGCCTACAGAAAGTAAAAAAAAGGGCTCGTTACCTGTGCAGAGATTTTGGCAAGCTTTTTTTAGAATTTATACAGAAAATAAAGAAGCATATTGGAAACAATGCAACTGTTGTGGGAAAATATTACCCTTTTCAGCTTTTAGTAAGCATAGCAATTTTGGACCATTAGAGCGTCAAATGGAATGCAGAGCCTGTAAAGGTGTTATAAATGCATCTCTTAACCCCGAACGGACAAAAGAACAATTACGTGAATCATCAATTCGAAGAAGAATTGCAGATTTATTTGTTCAAAAAGAAAACTTAATAAAAGATGATTTATTTATTAAAGAACTATTTGAACGATTTGATTCTAAATGTTTTAAAACAAAGAAGCATTTAGATATTGAAGATAGAGATTCATGGGCAATAGATCATATTCTTCCCTCTAAGTATCTATATCCTTTAACAAAAGAAAATGCAGCCTTATTAAGTAGCGAAGCTAATTTGAATAAAAGAGATCGATGGCCTTCTGAATTTTATACCAATAATGAATTGATTGAACTTGCAAATATAACTGGAGCAGATTTACAATTACTATCAAGTAAAGAACCTATTATTAACCAGAAAATTACAGTTGATAATGTAAATGCCGGCGTTGATAATTATTTATCTGTAAGAGAAAACTCTAATCTTGATAAACGTGTATCTGAAATTAGAAAAATTATAATTGAATATGACCTTGTTGATAAATTATCAGATGCAAACAAAAAAAAGTTAGGTTTAATTTAGAATTAGGAATTGATGTTTTTCAACGGTTCCTAAATCTTTTATTCCGAATTTTTCACAATGTGTTACATCCTCTGTAAACAAATCATATTTTTTGAACCATTTTCTTGAAATTCTTATTAATTCTTCTGCCATATCACATTTTTTACTTTTTCCAAGATGAAGAACAAATACACCATCTTTCTTTAATCTCTCTCTAGCTTGTAAAAATATTGGTTCATAAACAGAAAAAGTCTTTTTTTGTCTCTCATCTATAAATTCCTTTGGATTATTATTAAAATCAATATTTTCCCAACCACAAAACCAAAGTCTAATCCAATTTGCGGAATAAAATCTTGTACTATCAAAAAATGGTGGAGATGTTATTATTGCATCAATATTATTTATTTTTGTTGGCCAAAACTTTGTTGAATCTTGAAGAAAAATTTCACCTTCTATATTACTGGAACAATCAGATATATCTTTATTTATTTTGTCATAAAGATGCTCCATAAGATTTTTATAAATAAAATCTCCTGTTGGCGCATAGGGTACAATAGGATGAGAATGTCGACTCAATGCATAAGGACGATTTCCATGTAAGATATGCAGTAATGCAGAAATAATAAAAAAATCTTCTGTTTCTTTTGGAGAATTTAATAGGAAATAATTCCTTGCCAATAATATTTCTTTGTAAGTATTTTCTTCATAATAATCTTTTATGTGTCCATTGAAACCAAAGTTATCATATTTATTTTGTAAATCTTCTGTAATGACATTTGAGATTATATACTCTTTTAAACATTGTAATTTTTGATACATTTTATCAACATTTATTATTCCCATCTTTGCAGATGAAATATAATAAGCAGGCAAACTAATATCAAACCCATATGCTTTTTTATTGTCCAATCGAGCTTCAAATGGTATTGTTCCGACTCCAGAAAATAAATCAAGCATTGTTCCCTTTTTAGGTATAAATGTATCAACAAGAAAATGAGCAATTGAGGGTTTTAGTTTTCCCTGATAAGAACATAGTGAATGTATTTTATTGCCCCAATTTCTTTTTGAAAATGGTAATTGTTGGTATGGAATATTGTCTTTAAATTGATTCCACTTATTAAACCAAAAAGTTTTTGTTTTTTCTTCATTTTTGAATTCATTTAAATTTTCAAATATTAATAAAACTTGTTTTATTATTTTTCCAGAGCGAGAACGTCTTTCTCTTAAATTTATTGATTCGATGAATTTAAAACTAAGCGTTTCTAATATTTCGATTAGTATCAAATCTGTAGGTATATGAATTCCTCCAAATATGGAATCTCCAATATCTATTGCAACATGCGATCCTTCTTTCAAATGTTTTTTTATTCCTTCAAAAGTCACATACATATCGGAAAAGTATTGTTCTGCCATTAAAGGTATCCGCAAATCATATGCATTTTGTTTCAATTCTTTTATTGTTTTATCCAGAAGATTAGAGATTCCGCCAATAATTCTTTTTTCATCATCAGTTGTAACAATTACATCATTAATTCCACTTGTAATAATTTCATTTCTAAAAAATCTTAAATCATCTTTGTTTTTGATATACTCCATAAACCAAAGTTCAATTTTTGTATTTCGGATATAATTTGTACCGTTTAAATATGGAGGACTTGTTATAATGCCATCAAAATAAAAATCATTTGTAAATCTAATTTTCTTTGAATTAAACAATATTGGAAAAGAGTTAATATGAAAATCTTCACCATACAATAAAATATCATTTTTAATTATTTCCAATTGTTTTTTGAATATTTCCATTGGAATTACATTATCATTTTCTAATTCTCTTTTTGTTTTAAAACGAACATCTCCAGATTTTTTTAGCATAGAAATTTGTAAAAGTATAGAAATAATTGCCATAGAAAGAGTGTCTGCTAGAAGTTTATTTGCAGTTTCTATATTCCTTATGATAGTTTTCATTTTTAAAATAAATTCAAATGATATTTCAGAAAAATATATGCTATTCTCAAATGTTTTGTGATAGCTTAATTTCAATTTTTCATCCATTTTTGCATCTGAATACATTTTATCTAATTCTTTTAAGAAATAATCAATTTGAGATGAAAAAATGTTTTTATCTTTCAATCTAAGTAAATCTATTTTTGTTTGAATCTGAAAAAACATAAGTGGATTTACTTCTGAATAGCAACAATCTTTCATTAGGGAATTACAAGCAAAAATAGTTGTACCTGTCCCGGCAAATGGCTCATATATATTATTTGCATCACCAAAATATTTTTCTATAATACTTTTAACAAAATCCATAGAAAAACCCTCAGCATAGTTAAACCAACGTTGTAAAGGTTGCTTTTTACTACTTTTAAAGGTCACATCTCCAGATATTGATTTTTTTAAATTTTTAAGTAATTGATTTTTTATATATTGGCTTAAATTTCTATTTTCTTTTTCAGCATTTTTTTGAAGATTTTCTAAATATGTATCTCCTACTAAAGTTCTTAATTCATTATTAGTTTTCTTTGTAAAAATAGAATATAAATTAGTTTCTTTATCTGAAAATGAAATCGTAATACTCTTTCCAGCATTAGAGTTATTGCTTGATGGGAAATAAATAGATTTGAATTGTTGCTGCATGATGTATCTATCATAATATGATAGATAGTATTTGTCAATATAATATGTGCATTACAAACAGTTACCATACCCTCATTCAAGAACTCATCTGTAAACTGATAAAAGTCATAAAATAATCATTCATTGTTAATGTATCACATACGATGTTCCGCTAGACGAGCGGACGGTTTACCACTCTGGGTGCGGACGATACAATACCTGGCTCGAAGGTTGAAGCCAGTTACATGAAAATGAAAAAGGACACCTGCCAGTTTTTTCGTCTCTATTTTTTGCAACAATCAGTTCACGATTCAATATGTCGTTATCATCCTTTTGGTTCTTATCCTTGTAAGTCACAATCACAACATCCGCATTATCTTCTATTGAAGAGCCATAATTTTTTCTCAATATCCTCATGTTCTTCTCTGGATATACACTTGAAAAATTAAGAGGAAGTATACAAACAATGGGAACACTTAATTCTTGTGCCAGTGCTTTTAATTTCATTGTTAATTCCGTTAATATTTCATAAAGAGGTCTTTTATCAATTTCAAGATGCCATAATCTTTCAATAAATATAATAGTTTGCTCTTGTTCATTTTCATACACAAGCTGCCTTAATTTATCACAAAAATCATCAATTTGAGGTGTTTCAAAGATATCCCCAATTATCAAACCTGAATCGTCTATCATCTTCTCAGCTTTTTTCACAACATCTGTATTTTTTGCTGTACCATTATTAATTTCGTCAATCGGAACCCCGGAAAGCATTGTAATTAAACTATTCTTAAAGTAGGTATACGGCATGAAAACCGGGAAAATGACTGTTCTCGCAGTATGATTTACAATCATGTTTTGAATGGCAGCAAGAAAAAAAGCCTGTGCTACTTCATACTCAAAAGCCCCCACAATTGTTAATTCATCAGGAAAGAATCCACCTGTAAGTTCGTCCAATTCACTAATTTCAGATTTTATTGAATGAATAATTTGCATGTTTATCTCCTTGTACTTTTATAATTGCACAGAAGAATCTCATTTAATGAGAAATTCAATTTTTTTAGATAATGCGAAATACATGCAGACGATATCAATCGCAGATATACGAGGGAAGTGACCGCAGATGTGCGAGGGGAGAGTGTGCAGATGTGCGGGGGGAGATACCGCAGATGTGCGAGGGAACAGACCGCAGATATTCTGCTCGTCTATTTTTACAGTGGCAGTTCTGTCTGTGACATTTTAGGGGCAGTCAGCGATTTTTCTGTGTCAGTTCCGGTGCAGACAGTGAAAAAGTTGTGTCATTTTTGGTGCGCAAATTAGAAATTTTTCATTTCAATACATGAAACGATTCGTTTCTATACTTAAAACGTTTCGTTTCAATACATGAAACGATTCATTTCTAATACTTAAAACGATCCGTTTCAATACACGAAACGTTTCATTTCTATGCTTAAAACGTTTCATTTCAATACACGAAACGTTTCGTTTCCGTTAATACCATTAACGGTCCCTTGGAGAGTCTGTTAACGTAGCTTGGATTATCTGTTAACATAGCTTGGATTATCCGCTCCCCTTGTTGCAATTAAAAAAATATTCTATTATTTTCTTGTAATTTCAACTTTTGAGGAACACAATGAGTGTCGAAAAAAACAAAATTGATTCAAATACACTTGACGCTTTGCTCTTTTTGTCACGGCTTTCGCCCGAAAGCACAAACATGGACATATTAAAAGCGCAGGTTGACCAGATTGTAGAATATTTTGACGTTCTGTCGGAATATGATGATAACGAAAACCCTTATGATGCCTATCCGTCAACAACCGCAGACAAGCTCAGGGATGATTCTGCCGTAAGCGGTGTTGAAATGCAGAATCTCAAAAAAATGACACCGGAATTTCTGGACGGTTACTTTAGAGTACCAAAAGTTCTCGGAGGCGGAGCATAATGAACACATCCACAGTTTCACAACTTCAGTCCGATTTGATTGCCGGCAGAACAACCAGCGCAAAAATAACCGCCGATTTTATTGAAATATACAAAAAAGACTGCGAATCCAAAGATGCGCTGAAAGGCTACATTGATTTGTACGCAGACGCCGCGGATAAAGCCTCTGCTGCTGATGCGGAAATAGCGGAAGCAAGAAAAAACGGCGGGGAAGCCGCCGTTACCGCTTTGTTCCAAAAAAAGCCTCTTTTGGGAATCCCTTTTGCCGTAAAAGACAATATTTCCGTAAAAGGCAAACCCTGCACATGCGGAAGCAAAATTCTTGAAAGCTACGTTGCCCCGTACAACGCAACAGTTATTGAAAGACTTATAAACTCAGGGGCAATCCCGTTCGGTAGAACAAACATGGACGAGTTTGCAATGGGTTCTTCCACCGAATACTCATGCTACGGACCTTCACGCAACCCTGTTGACCGAAACTGCACACCGGGCGGTAGTTCCGGCGGTTCAGCGGCCGTTGTTGCAGGCGGTCAGATTCCGTTCGCACTCGGAACAGAAACAGGCGGTTCAGTCCGTCTTCCCGCCGCATACTGCGGTATATACGGCTACAAGCCCACATACGGCGCATTGAGCCGCTGGGGTGTTGTTGCATTCGGTTCATCGCTTGACCAGGTAGGTCTTTTAGGAAAAGAACCCTCCGACATAGCAATTCCGCTTTCTGTTCTTGCAGGTACGGACTTTTACGACGACACATCCGCCGACCTTGACGTTTCAGTCTGCAAAAAAGCGGCTGTTCCCGGCGGCAAACTTGAAAAAGCACAGATAAAGGGAATGCGTATTGCAATCCCCAAACAGTTCATGGAAACAAAAGGCCTTGATTCTTCAATTGCCGAAAAGTTTGAAGAAGCAAAGCAGTGGTTCATAAGCAACGGCGCAAGCGTGGAGATTGTTGAAATTCCTGTACTGGATGCTTCAATCGCCTGTTATTACGTTATCGCGCTTTCCGAAGCCGCCAGCAACCTTTCGCGCTTTGACGGCATCCGTTACGGCGCGCGCAAAGACCCCGGCGAAGGCTACGACGAGCTTTACATTGCAACACGCAGTCAGGGCTTTGGTGCAGAAGTAAAACGCCGAATCATCATCGGAAACTACGTACTTTCTTCAAATTTCTCAGGCGACTGCTACAAAAAGGCAATGACGGTGCGCGCGCGCATTCAGCGTGAAATCGGAGACGTTCTCCAAAAGTACGACATGATTCTTTGTCCTACAAGCCCTACTCCGGCTTTCAAGCTCGGCGAAAAGGTTGACGACCCTATGGCGATGTATCTTTCAGATTTGTTCACCACATTCGTAAACCTTGCCCGCATTCCGGCCGT
>JAEEQG010000014.1 GCA_016285185.1 Spirochaetota bacterium | reverse complement strand
TTAAAAATCGACAAAGAAATAAACACATATCTTAACCAGTATCAGGATGCGGCAGAGGAAAGCCAGTCAATTGAAGACAAGATTTCTACTGCAGCGGTAAGCACATCCGTTAGCAATGCAGATTTGATGACCGAAATTGACACTGTCCGGCAGATGGCAAAGATGACAGTAGGCCGCAAGGGAAATCACTTCCCGATTTTCACAAAAGACTACTACCACTGTACACCTAAGGAAACCGGTTTCCGCGAAAACGTTATAGAAGCGCTTGCCTGGGTTGAATCCATAGATCCTTGTGCATTCGTGCGTATGCACAAAAACAACGCAAACCGCATTGTTCCTTACGTTCTGCTTGTTCCAACCTACGGCGAAATGGGATTCTGCTGGGAACCTTACGACAAATACAACAAGGTAACCAGCCGCGGACGCATCGCAATTCCTATGTATCCTAAAAACCTTAAAATTGCGGTACTGACCGCATGCGCTGACTTGCGCTGGCAGGTTGCCAAGGAAAAAGCCTCATACTACTGGATGGAAGAAGGCCTTACCGGTATGTATTATCAGTGGTTTGACCAGCAAAAGCTTAAAGGTGATGTAAAAGACTACTTTATCCGCGATTACATACTCTGGATGACAAAAGAAGCGGAAGGTGTACAGCGTCTCGACAAAGAAGTTCGCGGCGTATTCTGGCGATATATGCCGTTCCCGCAGGAACGCAAGGATATGCTCAAAATGCGCAGCCTTGTTTACGCAGATCTGTGTCAGAAAGACCTGAACCGCGCAATGTCCGATGGATATTGATTAAAGAAAAGCCCCGAAGTATTTCGGGACTTTTTTATTATTCTTAACGCTGTTAAATACGTTTTACCGAACCATCCGGTTGTGCAACAAAAACAATCGGTTTGTTCTGCGTAAAAAAGCCGTTTTCAACAACACCGGTTATGCGGTTAAGTGCTTTTTCCATTTCTACAGGATCCGGCGGAGTCTGCCAAAGAATGTCAAGAATCAGATTACCGTTATCTGTTATTACAGGACCGGCTTTTTTTACACCCTGACGCAGAGTACAGGAAGCACCAAGTTTTTCTATCTCTCTTATAACAGCAACACGTGCTTCGGGTATTATCTCAACAGGCAGCGGAAATTTTGTTCCGATAGAAGGTACTGCCTTTGAAGAATCCGCCACAATCACAAACTGTTTTGCATTGTACGCAACTATTTTTTCAAGCAGCAAAGCCGCGCCACCACCCTTTATCAGGTTCTTTTCGGGGCTTACTTCATCCGCACCGTCTATTGCCAGGTCCAAACTGCCGCCAATCTGCTTTGAGTTCATTGAAAAAACCGGAATCTGCAAGTCTTCACAGGCTATTGTAGTCTGAAAGCTGGTGGCAACTGCTTTTATATCTGCAAGGGTTCCGTCCTTGATTCGTTCAGCAAGCCTCTGTACAGCCGGCATTGCCGTGGAACCGGTACCCAGTCCTATTTTCATACCGCTAAAAATCAGTTTTTCGTTTATCAATGTATCTATCGCGGTTCTCGCCGCAAGAACCTTTTGCTCACTTTGTGAAAGTTTGTTTTCAGTCATCATATTCTCCTGTAAAAAGCTTGTATTGCATATATATTTGTTCTTCCATCATTTTTTCACCGGTCATTACGATACAACCGGCTTCTTCGGCGCGCATTATAACAGGTGTTCTTTCATTGGACGCGACACAGTCAAACACTTTTTCGTTTCCGCGGAAAATGTAGTTGGGAATAGGATCACCAATTCCGTTTGGAAACATTGCATAATATTCGGTGGAACCCACGGAAGTTGTCTGAATAATCAAATCCGAAAAATCTTCAATATACAGCTGCGAATCAACGGAGAGCGAAGCCCATTTAAAATTATAAAGACTTGCCAATTCCTTTGCCTTTGCAACCGTCCGGTTAAAAATGCATGCTTTTCCACGTAAAAGCTTTACAACATACGCTGCTGTCCGCGACATTGAACCTGCACCAATAATAGAAACACGCCAGCCGAAAAGATTCTTTTTTCCGGTCAGCTTCAGGAGCGAATTCAACAAAGCCTTTACAGAAGTGTTAAAACCAATCCAGTTGTCTTCGGTTTTTACAAAAGTATTTGTTCTTTCGGTGTTTCCAACAGCAGAAGAAACAGTAACGGCGAACTGCAGCGCGGATTTGTTGAACGGAAAAGAAAAGGACAATGCAGGAATTGAAAGTTCATCCGCAAATTCAAGAACTTCCTCAATTTTGTCAGCATAAACAGGCAGACAAACCGCATTCATATTATTGTCTCTGAAATGCTTGTTCTGAGCCTTTGCATACATCTGAGCGGATAATGCTTTTCCGGCAAATGCGTAGATTTTTGTTTTTTCATTTATGTCATCAAAATGAAAAATTTGCTGTAACTGCTTTGGGTCAATACTATAGTTTCTGCTACATGGAATTATGGGGTTGCTGTCCGATGTATACACAAAATATGAATTTGCCAGCGAAGAAAGAATCCGCTCCGGCTGTGAATATGGACCGGCAACTTCAAAAATAACACGCTTTTTCTCGGATTTTTTTACCTCACGGAACAATTTGGTAACGTCAGAAAGCGAACGGGCGGTAAAAGCTATTTTTGGAATTTCATATTCATTCTTTCGTATTGATGAGATTTGAGTATGAATTTCTTTCATCGAATCATCTTCACAGTAAACGGTTCTGATTATTTTAGTTCCGAATGCAAGCGACGCATCGAGTAAAGCCGGTACGTTAAAATCCGATTCCAAGTCTATATAGGCATAGTTTTTTGTAGTGTCCTGATTGGCAAAAGCAATAGCACGTGCGAACAAAACAGTTCGGGTTGCCTCACCTTCGTCAAACTTTCCGCCGTTTATGCTTCGTCTGATACTAAGAATACAAGGGAGCCCCGCAAGTTCGGGAAAGCGGCGCAATGAAAGCCTCTCATCCTTGTTAAGATAGTCTGCCCGCAATTCAACAACGTCAATCCAATCCCTGTATTTTTCAATTACTTCAAGATTTTCTTTTATTGTAGAACCTGTCAGCGACAGGCAGACTTTTGATTGAATCATACTTTACCAGTCTATTTTACAACAAATTGTGAGT
>JAEEQG010000013.1 GCA_016285185.1 Spirochaetota bacterium | reverse complement strand
GTAACGTTTACCGTAGAGGGAATCTGCTCGTGCGGCTATCAAGAACTGGATGCCCTGTGGATTTTTGTTCCGCTTGAAACAGGCTTTGACATTCTTGCAACAAGTGTTTCGCGCCTGTTTATCGGAGTTGAAACTGATGACGCTTTTTCGCCAGATCTGTACCGCATTCAAAACCAAATCGCCGCTCTCACCAAAAAAGACTTTTCAGTTTACAACTGGGAACAGCTTAACGACAGCACATATACCAATTTTAGAACTTCAAAGGTTCTGCTGGTTTTAATCATGTTCCTGATTGTACTGGTTGCTTCAGTAAACATTTCTTCGTCGCTTGTGATGATTGTTATGGAACGCCGGCGCGAAACAGCCATACTAAAAAGCGTGGGTGCAAATCATGCCGGAATTCGCAATGCGTTTATTCTTACAGGCTTTTTTACGGGGCTTGGAGGTGTTTTAATCGGAACTCCGGTCGGAATTCTTTGCGGTCTTAAAGTTAATGAAATTATTCTGTTCATGGAAAAAGCAGTTAATTTTTTTATGGAACTTGCCGCAAATCTTTCTTTTTCCAAAAAGGAACTCATTCCCGTAAAGCTGCTCAATCCCGAATATTACATGAGCTATATCCCTGTAAAAATCCCAGTTGCCGAAATTGCACTGATTGCGGCGGGTACGCTTGTTCTTTCCGTAATTGTGTCAATTCTTCCTGCCGTAAAGGCGGGCAGGGAAAAGCCGCTTGAGATTATGCGCAAATCCTGATACTTGCATATAGTTCATAAAAAAACTATCATAGCGGAATGATATTCTCTGATTTTGGTACAAAACTTAATACACATTCCGGCATCCTGCAGCTCATGGATGATTTGGGCAAACCGCTCCCCAAGGGAGTTCCGTCTTATCAGCTCGGCGGCGGTAATCCCGCCCGGATTCCACAGGTTGAAAAAGTTTACAGGGAGGAAATGGAAAAACTCCTTTCTTCAAAAGACGGTTTTGAAAACGCCGTTGCGCGCTATGATGCCCCTGTAGGACGCATAAGCTTTATTGAAGTGCTTACCGAATATCTTTCAAAAACATACGGCTGGAAGATTACCGAAAAAAACATAGCCGTTTCAAACGGAAGCCAGAGCGCTTTTTTTTATTTGTTCAATCTTTTTTCGGGAACAACAACGCAGAACGGTGTAAAAACAAAAAAGACGATTCTTTTTCCGCTTGTTCCCGAATACGTCGGATACGCCGATCAGGGCGTGGAAGCTGACACATTTGTTTCTGTACCGGCGCGCTGCGAATATTATGACGACAACACTTTCAAGTATTTTATAGATTTTCCCGCTGTGGAAGCATATCTTGCTGAGCACCCGGAAGTAGGCGCAATGTGTGTTTCGCGACCAACCAATCCAAGCGGCAATGTGCTTACCGATGTTGAAATAAAAAAACTTTCCGCTCTTGCCGAAAAATACCGCATTCCGTTAATGGTGGACAACGCATACGGCTTGCCGTTCCCGAACATTGTATTTACCGATGACGCAAAGCCTTATTGGGATAAAAACGTAATATTGAGTATGAGCCTTTCAAAGATAGGACTTCCGGCTTTGCGAACCGGCATCATAATTGCTGACGAAAAGATAATTACAGCTATGTCAAACATAAATGCCATCGCGGCGCTTGCTTCTGGCAGCCTCGGGCAGATACTCGCCGAGCCGCTGGTAAAGACAGGCAGACTGGTATCGATGGGTGAGGAATTTGTCCGTCCGTTTTATGAGCACAAATCACGTCAGATGCAGGACTGGATTCATGAGGAATTTGCAGGATTACCGTACGGAATTCATAAAAGCGAGGGCGCAATCTTTTTGTGGCTTTTGCTGAATGATTTAACAATTCCTACTCTGGAACTGTATTCCAAGCTTAAAGAGCGTGGTGTTATAACTGTTCCCGGCGAATACTTTTTCTTTGGTCTCCCGAAACATACCACGCATCCTCACTATAACAAGTGCCTGCGTTTGAATTATTCCCGCAACGAAGATGAAGTGCACCAGGCAGTAAAAATCATAGCGGACGTGTACCGGCAGAACATGCGCTAGTTTGCGCAGCAGTTTATCTACACAGGTTCTGCCTTTAGTTCTTCAGCTAGCTGTTCAACAGTCTCAATTGGAAGTGTCTGCCAACTTGCAATTTTATCTACTG
>JAEEQG010000160.1 GCA_016285185.1 Spirochaetota bacterium | reverse complement strand
CGCGATAAAGAAACCGTTGACCGCATAATGGGAAATCTTATTTCTTTTGTAACACTTCTTTCTACAATCGTAATTGTTGTAGGTTTGATTTTTACACGCCAGCTTTTGACACTTGCCGGAGCAGAAGGTGAAGTTCTTGATCAGGCTGTCCGCTATCTTCGCATTGTTTTCTGTGGTTCACTTTTTGTAAACCTTGGCCAGTCTACAAACATGATTATGCGCGGAGAAGGAAAACTCAAAAAGGCAATGATCATTATGGCAACCAGCGCCATCCTCAACATCATTCTAGATCCGATTCTGATTAAAGTTCTCGGCGCAGAAAACGGAGTTCTTGGTGCCGCTTTTGCAACAATCATTTCTCAGTTTGTTTTGATGTGCATGTCCTTCTTTTACTTCATTAAGAAGAGCGATACAGTTCGCATCCACAAGGTTCGCTTTGAAGGCAAGCTTGTAAAACCGGTTTTGAGCGTAGGCGTTTCTGCCATGCTGATGCAGGTAATGTCTATGGTTCAACAGACAATTCTTTATAACACAGCCGCAAAGTGGGGCGGCAGTGAATGGCAGACAATCCTTGGAGCCGCACTCAGCCTTCAGGCCTTTGCTTTTATTCCTCTCTGGGGAATCAGTCAGGGCTTCCAGCCTGCAATCGGAACAAACTACGGTGCAAAGCTTTTTGACCGCGTTGGCGCCTTCACCCGCACCTTTATGATTTCAGCAACCGTTGTAGCGCTTCTTTTCTACGTGCCGATTATGTGCTTCCCTGTAAAAATGCTTTCTATGTTCATTACAGATGCAGCCATTGTAGAAGTTGGTGCTCCAATGCTCCGTGTAATTTTTGGTGCCTATATCAGCTATGGTATTCTGATTCTTTCAATTACCTTCTTCCAGGCAATTGGTAAGGCAGGCGGTGCTTCAGTTCTGGCCCTTGCAAGACAGCTTGTCCTCTTCCTGCCGCTCGTTGTGATTTTGCCACACATAGCAGGCCTTGGAGTTCAGGGCGTTTTCTATGCGCAGTTGATTACAGACCTTGTTGTTCTTGTGCTTGCAATAATTTTGATGATCAAAGCCTTTGCAGGTTTCAAAAGAACTAAGGAGATTTTATGAATAAAATGCCGGCAGAAAAACTTTTTCAAGTTTACATGGATTTAATCAGCCAGAGAGAAAGCGAGGAAATCTATCGCTTGAATGAGCCTGTCGGCGAAGGCATTATGAAACACACTCATATTGCCAAAGGAATTGAGCTTGTTTATTCAGAGCTTGAAAGTTATAGTCCCAACTATCAGGCAGAAAAGAAGAAAGTTGACGGACTTGAAATCATGTATATTGTCGATGGCCACGGCGAGTTTGAACTTTTGAACAGACAGTTTGCCAGCGGGGAAAAAGGCGATGTCATGATTTTCAACTGTAAGACCGGTGTTAAAAAAGCAATGCTTGGTAAAAGCGGCATGAACTGCATAAGCATTATTCTTTTTACCGATGATACAATTTCTTTCCTGAATGATTTTCTTGGAACAAACGAATTCAGCAGATCTGATTTTTTCAATGACATCAGAAAGAGTGATAGCGCTGTGAGTTTTCCATGCAGCGAATTACTTGAAAAACTTTTTCTGGAAATAATCAGACTGCCATCTGTTTATTCAAAATACACGGTGAAGCTTGCTGTGGTTCACTCAATCATTCTTTTAATTCAAAAGTTCAGAGACAAAGACAGCTGTGATGTGCGTGTAAAAACCGACAGCCAGGATTCCTACTTCAGCGGTTCAACCGGTCGCAAAGTTCAGAATGTCCGCCGTATTATCAATTCGAATCTGGAAAATGAAATATCGATTGAAGAACTGGCTGGCAAAGTTAATTTGAATCGTACAACCCTTCAAAAAGTATTTAAGGAAATGTACGGTCTTACGGTAAATGAATACCGAACAAAGGCCCGTCTTCAGCTTGCAAAAAATCTGCTTGCTTCTACAGAACTTTCTATAACCGAAATTGCCGGTCGCTGCGGTTATGCAAATGCAAGTAAGTTTTCAGAAGTCTTCAAAAAAAATGAAGGCCTTCTGCCAAAAGACTGGCGCAAATAAATGATGGATATAACTGGAGGTTTATATGTCTGATAACAAAAGTAATCGTCCTGTTCCCAAAAAATCTGCAAGCTTTAAGGCTGCTCATCGCGGTCTTATAAGCTGGATTTTTTATTTTGCAGGCAGCAAAAAAGGGCAGTACATTGTCAGTGTATTCTTTGCCCTCTTGAGTGTGGCGTGTTGCATTGCGCCATACTTTATAATTGCACGGATTGTCCGTCAATTGATGGACGGAGTCCGTGACTGGAATCTGTTTCTGCGTGAATGTGGAATTACAGCTTTGTTCTGGTTTGGTAATGTGCTGTTTCATGCGATATCTACAAGCATGAGTCATATTGCAACCTTTAACCTGCTTGGTAATATCAGAAAAAGCATGTGCGACAAGCTGACCCGCCTGCCGCTCGGTACAGTTCTCGATATGCCGTCAGGCTCGCTCAAGAGCATAATGATTGAGCGTATCGACAGTATGGAAACAACGCTTGCACATATTGTTCCTGAATATACTTCGAACATCATTTTGTCGATTGCTCTTGTTGTTTATCTTTTTGTAATGGACTGGCACCTTGCACTTGCCTGTATGGCCGTTTTGCCTATTGGTCTTATAGCAATGTGTTTTATGTTCAAAGACGGCGAAGCCCGCTTTAAGTTTGCCCTTGATAAAACAAAGGCTTTGAACGATACCGCAGTTGAATACATAAATGGTATTGAGGTTATCAAGGCCTTCGGAAAATCAAAGTCAAGTTACGAGCGTTTTGTTGTTGCAGCTCAGGAAGGATCTGCCTGTTATGTAGAATGGATGCGTGACTGTATCTGGCCGCATGCCGTTGCAACAGTAGTTACACCGTCGCTTCTTTTTTCTCTGCTTCCGATTGGCGGTTTTATGTTTCTGCACGGCAGCATCAGCGCCTCTCTTTTTATTACAGTAATAATTCTTGCAGTATGTGCAATTCAGCCGTTTTTGATTGCATTCACATACCATGATGATATTGCCAAGGCCGGTGCAATTTTTGGTGAAGTTGGTTCGATTATGACACTGGACGAGCTTGACCGCCCTGCAAGTGATGTTAAAAAGCCTGCTGACAATTCGATTGTATTGAAGGATGTCAGATTCAGCTATCACAAGGGAATTGAAGGCGAAGAGAAGAAAGAGATTCTCCACGGCATCAACATGAGTTTGCCACAGGGCAGCTACACCGCATTCGTCGGTCCCAGCGGTTCGGGTAAATCTACAATTGCGCGTCTCATCGCTTCTCTCTGGGATGTTGATTCCGGTTCGGTTGAAATCGGCGGTGTGAACATCAAAGACCTTTCGCTTCAGGAATATAACAGCCGCGTTGCTTATGTTTCGCAGGACAATTTTTTGTTTGATATGAGTGTTCGTGAGAATATACGCCTTGGTCGTCAGCATGCTACAGACGCAGAAGTTGAAGAAATTGCACGAAAAGCCGGTTGTTACGATTTTATCAAGTCCCTTGAAAACGGCTTTGACACAATCGTAGGTGGCAGCGGTGCGCATCTTAGCGGCGGTGAACGCCAGAGAATTGCGATTGCACGTGCAATGATGAAAGACGCTCCGATTGTAATTCTTGATGAAGCTACAGCTTACACCGACCCTGAAAACGAAGCTCTCATTCAGAAGTCTGTCGCGCAGCTTGTTAAAGGCAAAACGCTTATTGTAATTGCGCACCGCCTTTCAACTGTCAGCGACGCCGACAAGCTCTACGTAATCAAAGACGGTTTAATCGACAGCGAAGGTACGCACGAGGAACTGCTTGCTAAGGGCGGCTTGTACAAGAATATGTGGGAAGCACATATCAGTGCTAAGGATGGTGAGTAATGTTTGGAACGTTAATAAAATTTTTCAAATTCTGTGATGAAGAAAACCGTAAGAAGTTCACCGGCTCAATTATAGTCGGAATCTTTAATTCGCTTTTTATGGCACTTAGAATCGGTGCAGTTGCAGTTATGCTCCGGGGTGTTATTGGAACTGCAATTGAAGGCAAGCCGTTTGAAACAAGCACAATCTGGCTTTCGTTCGGGATTATGTGCGTAAGTATAATCGGAGGAATCATTACACGCAAGGTTACTTCAATGTGGCAGTGCGAAGGCGGCTACAGAACCTGCGCTCAAAAACGTATTGAGATTGCCGAGCATTTGCGCTATCTCCCCATGGGCTATTTCAATGAAAACAGCCTTGGCGAAATTACTTCTGTTACAACCAACACAATGGAAGCTGTCGGTGACGTTGCAACCCGCGCCGTTATGATGGTTTTTCAGGGCTTGCTCGATACAAGTCTCATAATCCTGATGTTGTTTTTCTTTGACTGGAGAATTGCTCTTGTTGCTCTTGCAGGCTTTGGTCTTTTTGAGTTTGTAAACTTTTTTATGCGTTTTGCGGTAAAAAATATTTCCGCCGACAAAATCCGCGACGACGCCGCTGAAATTGGAAAAGTTCTTGAATACATTCAGGGTATTGCCGAGGTAAAGGCTTACAATCTTGTTGGCAAGCGCAGCCGCGAATTGAATGAAGTTATTGACCGCAGAAAAAAGACTCTTGTTACAATGGAGATGCGCTGTATCCCTATTTCAAACATACAATCGCTGGTTGCAAAGCTTAGCGGTGTTGCCATGATGATTGCATCTCTCTATTTCTATCTGAATGGTACAATGTCTCTCGCGGATTGCAGTACAATGCTTGTTTGTTCATTTATGCTGTTCAATGCACTTGAAGCCGGCGGTAATTATTCCGCACTTTTGCGTACAATCGATCTTGGTGTTACTAAGGCAAGCAAGATTCTTGCACTTCCATCAATGAAAATTGAAGGCGAAGAACGCCCTGTAAAGCAGGATGACATTGAAGCACGCAACGTAGAGTTTGCGTATGACAAGAAAAAGATTATCGACGGTATTTCACTTAAAATACCTGAACACACCACAACCGCAATCGTTGGTCCTTCCGGTGGCGGAAAGACTACGTTCTGTCACCTGCTTGCACGCTTTTGGGATGTGGACAAAGGCACTGTTACTTTGGATGGAAGAGATGTGCGCGACTACAGCATGGATAACCTCATGAAAAACTACAGCTTTGTTTTTCAGAATGTGTACCTCTTCCACGACACAATCGCAAACAACATTCGCTTTGGTGAGCCTGACGCTCCGATGGAACGCGTAATCGCAGCTGCAAAAAAAGCCTGCTGCCACGAGTTTATCAGTCAGCTGCCGGATGGTTATGACACAGTAATAGGTGAGGGCGGTGCGTCTTTGAGTGGCGGTGAGCGCCAGCGCATTTCGATTGCACGCGCAATCATGAAAGATTCTCCAATTATTATTTTGGATGAAGCTACCGCCAACGTTGATCCTGAAAACGAACGCGATCTTATGGCTGCAATCAATGAGTTGACTAAAGAAAAGACAGTAATAATGATTGCGCACCGCCTCAAGACAGTCCGCAATGCCGACACGATTGTCGTAATCGACAAAGGCAAAATTGTGGAGCAGGGCAAACACGACGAACTTGTAAAGCAGAACGGAATCTATGCACGCTTTATTGATTCGAGAAGGGAAGCCGTATCCTGGAAATTGTGATATAATTAGTTCATGAACTACATAATTGCAAAAGGGCTTTTGATTCCGTTTTTGGGAACCGCACTTGGTTCGGCTCTGGTTTTCTTTATGAAAAAGGAACTGGATAGCCGCATTCAAAAAATGCTTTCCGGTTTTGCGGCAGGTGTAATGATTGCTGCTTCGGTCTGGAGTCTCCTTATCCCTTCTATGGATATGGTCTCAGACCGCGGTAAGTTCGCTTTTGTTCCTGCCGCTGTCGGTTTTTGTCTTGGCATGATTTTTCTGCTGGTTTTGGACAAAACCGTTCCGCATATGCACTTGGACGAATCGCAGGAAGGTGTTAAAAGCAGTTTGCAAAAAACCACAATGATGGTTCTTGCTGTAACGCTTCATAATATTCCTGAGGGAATGGCAGTCGGTATTCTGTACGCGGGCTGGGCTTCCGGCTCTACGCAGATTACCGAGGCCGGTGCGCTTTCGCTTGCACTCGGAATTGCCATTCAGAATTTCCCGGAAGGCGCGATCATCTCAATGCCGCTTCATTCCAAAGGCCTTTCAAAAGCCAAATCCTGTTGGTACGGAATCTTGTCCGGTGTTGTAGAACCTGTTGCCGGCCTGTTAACGATACTTCTCGCAAGCCTTGTTATGCCTGTGCTCCCGTACTTTTTGAGCTTTGCTGCAGGTGCGATGATCTACGTTGTTGTAGAAGAACTTGTTCCTGAGATGGCGGACGGTGAACATTCCAACTGGGGTACAATCACATTCATGCTCGGCTTTGCGCTGATGATGATTCTCGATGTGGCGCTGGGGTAGATATCCTTGACCACATTTTTTGTTTGTGTTAAATTGCGAGACTCATGACAAAGGCTCGAACTATGGAATGGAATCTTATCTTTTTTGTCAACAGCATCCTGCTTGGTGCGGGGCTTGCTATGGACGCTTTTTCAGTTTCAATTGCGAATGCATTAAGCGAATCACAGATGAAAAAAAGCCGCATGTGCTTTATTGCCGGTATCTATGCTTTTTTTCAGTTTGCCATGCCTATGACAGGCTGGGTGTGCATTCACACAATTGTTGAGTTTTTCGGCCAGTTTGATACGCTTGTTCCGTGGATTGCACTTATTCTGCTTTTGTACATCGGCGGCAAGATGATTTGGGATGCACTGCATGGAGTTGTAGAAGCTGAGGAAGAGAGTTGTACTTCGAAACTTACTTTTTCAGTGTTAGTGCTTCAAGGAATTGCAACTTCAATCGATGCGCTTTCAGTCGGTTTTACAATTGCGGACTATGGTTTTTTAATGGCACTTACAGCTTCACTGATTATCGCACTTGTTACATTTGTTATCTGCATGATTGGTCTCGCAATCGGAAAAAGGGCGGGCGTACACCTCGGTGCAAAAGCAACGCTGATTGGCGGTCTTATTCTTGTGGGAATCGGCATTGAGATTTTTGTTAAGGGCGTATTTTTTTAATACAGAATTTACGTGTAACCCACTCGATAAAACTTTGTAAACATTAAAAAAGCTATGAAAACAATTAAATACAAAAATGAAGAACTAACAGAATCCGAATTATATAAAAAACTCGGAACATTGACAAAATCAGAAAAAGAATGGGAACAAAGTATTCCATCTGTTCATTCACTTCTTCAGACTGATTCTGCAAAAATACAGGCAAAAGCATTATGGCTGATGGGAGAGATGGGGCTCAAATATCCTCAGGCAATCAAAGATTGTGTACCTTCAATTGCGTCATTTCTGAACAGTTCAGATACAATTTTGCGGGAACGGGCTGTTAATGCGATTGGAAGAATCGGTCGGGCTGACTTTGAGCTGATCAAACCTTATTGGGAAAAATTGTTCCGGTTTGCAACTGATACGCAAGCAAACGTAAGATTAAATTTTATCTGGGCGTCAGAAAATATTGCAACAACCAATCCCAAATTATATTCCGGCTTTATGGATATTTTTGCCATTTTGCTCAAAGATCAAAACGATAAAGTGCGCATGGAAGCACCGGAAATTTTCCGTGTAATCGGAAAGCGTATGCCTGATCTTGTAAAGCCTTACATTGAGCTTCTTACTGAAATTTCAGTAACTGACAAAAACAAAGTTGTAAGAATCCATTCATGTGGTGCAGTCAAAGCCTGTAAAAAAAATTGCACCTCAGACGAATAAAGGCGTAACCTTGATAAGAATCTCTATCCTCGCACTGTAAGCTTGTCGATGGCATCCAGCTCGGCTTTAGTGAACGTGGTGTTTTCGAGAGCCTTGATGTTGGCGAGAATCTGTGACGGTCTTGAAGCACCGACCAAAACCGAAGTAATGTCTGAGTCTTTCAGAATCCAGGCAAGAGCCATTTCGGCAAGAGTCTGGTTTCTCGCAGCTGCAATATCGTTCAGCTTGAGCAGAGCTTCGCGGTTTTCCGTAACATTCTTTTCTTTGAGAAAACGACCGTCTTTTTTTATGCGGCTGTCTTCAGGAATGTTGTTAAGATAGCGGTCTGTAAGCAAACCCTGTGCAAGCGGTGAAAAGCAGATGATTCCTTTTTCCAGTTTTGTAGAAGTTGCTTTAAGTCCGTTGTTTTCGATTGTTCTGTCGAGAATGTTGTAACGGTTCTGGTTGATGATAAACGGGGTTTTTAGTTCGCTCAAAATTGCCGTTGCTTTTTCGAGTGTGGGTCCGTCATAGTTTGAGAGACCGGCATAAAGGGCTTTCCCGCTTTTTACAATCTGGTCGAGCGCACACATCGTTTCTTCAAGTGGTGTTTCAGGTGTCATTCTGTGATGGTAAAAAATATCAACATAATCCAGTCCCATTCTCTCAAGACTCTGGTTGAGCGAGGCTGTCAGATACTTTCTGCTGCCGCCGTCGCCGTAAGGACCTGCCCACATTAAATAGCCGGCCTTTGTGGAAATAATCATTTCGTCCCGGTAGGGCTTAAAATGTTCCTTGAATATTCGCCCAAAGTTCTTTTCCGCACTTCCGCCTGCAGGACCGTAATTATTTGCGAGGTCAAAATGCGTAATTCCGTTGTCAAAAGCGGTAAAGCACATTTCTTCCATTGTGGAATATTTGTCGTTGTCGCCAAAGTTATGCCAAAATCCGAGTGAAACGGCAGGAAGTTTGAGACCTGAGTTTCCGACTTTGTTGTATTTCATTTTTTCGTAACGGTTTTCGTTTGCTATGTACTTGCTCATATTATTATAGTACTGCGTCTAACCCCTAATATCAAATAACAGAGATATACAATTATAGAATAAATCTACATAGGTTTTCTTAAGGCAGCTGTACCTTGTGGATAAGAAAGAGAAATTAATTGAAACCGCCTGTCTGTGTAATCGATTTTAGTTTGGGGATTTGAATCTTGTCGCCGGAAGTTATGTTGTTTTCGGCAAACCATCCCTGAGGAACTTCAAGCGCATACCGTACTGAAACGGTACTGTTTATCGCTTCAAGGCTGAAAGGCTTCATATTAAATATGTCGCGGATTGTTCCTGTTGAATCGATGTACGCGATGGAAAGCGGGGTGGGTGTGTTTTTCATCCAAAAGCTTGCGCGCTGGTCGTATTGAAAAACAAAAAGCATACCTGTTCCGGCAGGAATCTTTTTACGCCCCATGTAGCCGTGTGCCTGTTCTTCCGGTGTGAGCGCAAGTTCAACGGAAAGCGTTTCCGTTGTGCCGTCATTGCGTACAAGTACAAGCTCTGTTTTTTTCAATTGTTCCGAACAGCCGCAGAATATAAGAATGAAAAACAGCAGAAACCAAAAAGATGTACGCAGTATCAAAGTTCTCATAGACTGTCCAAAAATCCCTGACGTGTAATTTCTTCCTTGTTCTTTTCGATTCCGGCTTTGTCCTGAATTTCCTTAAACACCTTGGTGTCTATGTATTTGATAGTAAGCGGACGTTCCAGACACAATGTTATGCTGTCGTCTTTCCATACAACTTTGTCGGGACTTAGGCTTGTGGGCTCACCGTATTTTTCGTTAAGTGTCTTGAACATTGAATAAAAATCGACACGATCTTCATCAAGTTTGAAAATCATTGTGTAAAGTTTGTCTTCATAGAACTGGAACCAGCTGCGGTCCAAAAAAGAAAGCCCTGATGTTTCAATGAGAACACGGTTGGGTGAGGGCAAAAGCGAAACATCGCGTTCTCCTCTGTAACCAAAAATACTGTCGTTTGCAAGTGCTTTTTTTACATCGTCGATGTTCATGCCCAGCTGCATTGTGCGGTATTTACGCGGAAGCGGCTGAATTTCTTTGTTTTGTGGCTTTTTGCCGTTACCGCCTATTGTAATGGAAACAGAAGCCTGGTCTTCCTGAAT
>JAEEQG010000159.1 GCA_016285185.1 Spirochaetota bacterium | reverse complement strand
TAAGATTGTGCCGATTTCCGGTGTGTGGGCTGCCTTTGCAATTTCTGACCAGCGGGCTTCCGGAGGGACGAAGAAGATGTTGTCTGCTAAGTATGCGTCTTGTTCGTCTTCAAATCCGTCGCCTTCTGCAAGGAGTTCTGCGTATTTTTTTTCGAATGCGGTTGAGATGTATTTTAAGAAGATAAGTCCTGTAAAGATTTTTCGGTAATCTGCAGCGGGAATGTGTCCCCAAAGTTCGCAGGCTGCATCCCAAATCTGCTGTTCAAATCCGATTGTGGCGGAGCTTATTTTTGACTTACTTGTTTTTGCCATTGTGGTTCTCCGTTAAAAAGATAAATTATTATAGCATAAAGAAGTTTATAAATTACGAGATTTCAGCTTTTTACTCAAAGAACTTCTCTCAAATCTCATCAAGCAAATTCTTATAGAACTGCACAGTCTCAAGCAATATGTCTACGCTGATTTTTTCGTCGGTGCCGTGAATCATGGCGCGGTCGGCTTTTGACATGTACATTCCGCTGAACCTGTACACCTTGTCTGTGATGCTGCAATAATGTCTTGAATCGCTGCATGCCATCATGAGATACGGGCTTACGATGATGTCAGGCCAAGTCTTGTTGATTGCGCTGCAAAGCGCATTCCACTGCACGCATTCGGTGTCAGATTCTATAGAAGGATTGTTCTCGCTTACAAGATTCACGCTGATTTCAGCGTCTTTGCCGGCGGCTTTGCGCGCAAGCTTTTCGATTCTCGCCTTTGATTTTTCAACTGTGTCGCTGCCGAGAAGCCTTAAATTCAGCCCGACAACAGCCCCAGAAGGAAGTACATTGTAAGATTTGCTGCCTTCGCACATCGTCACGGCGCAAGTTGTGTGCAGCAGTGCGTTCAGTTCGCCGCCCATAGCAGAAGCCACAAGCTTGATGAGCGGCTTGGTGAGCCACAAATTGCCGAACAAAAACTTGAGCGCAAGGTTCGAGTTGTTCGCGGCCATAAGCTTGAAAAGCTGCTTTACAGGCTTTGTGAATTCTGCGCGGCACGGCTTTTTCTCAATCTGGCAGACAATCTTGCTTGCAAGCCCCACCGCCGAGTTTTTTGGCGGCGCAGACGCGTGTCCGCTCTTGCCTTTTACGGCTACATCCATATAGACAGAGCCTTTTTCTGCCGTGCCGACCATGGCGCAACGCTTGCCCACACCCGGAAAAATCTTGTCGACTATCGCACCGCCCTCGTCAAGCACAAAATCAACAGAAATGCCGTTCGCCTTGAACCAGTCAACGATTTCTTTGCATGAACTGCCGTTAATTTCTTCTTCGCCGCTAAAGCAAAGATAAAGGTCTGTTTTCGGTTTCCAGCCCGAAGCAAGGCCAAGTTCAACTGCTTCCAAGCACGCGCATAAAGTGCCCTTTGTGTCCATCGTGCCACGGCCGCGTATAAAGCCGCCGTCAACATCGCCGATGAACGGCTCAAAAGACCATTTTTCTTTTTCAGCCGGAACTACGTCGTAATGCGCCATGAGGACGGCGGCATGCTTTGAGTCGCCGTTTGTGCCGCTTATTTTGTGGACGATGCCCGACTTGCCAATCTTAAAGAATTCGCATGCCGAATAAATATTTGGGAAAATCTCTTTGAGCAAGGCGCGGAATTTTTCAAATTCGTTCCAGTCAACGAGAGAATCATCAAGATTAGAGACAGTCTTACACTGAATCATGCGGCACATGTCCGCAACGATTTTTTGCTTTTCGGTTTCTGTAAAATTCATCTTGAAGCTGACCTTATAGCAAGCCTTTTTTGTACATGATTCTTGCCGCGCCGAGCGCAATCAGAATGCCGACAGGCACAAGCACACCAACGGAGCTTGCAAGCGCCGGAACAGCCACAAAAAGAACAACCATAAAAAGCACCGGAGCAACCGCAACTTTCCAGTTTTTGCTTATATAGACTATACCGAGGCCGCCGAAAAGCGACGGCATGATGTTGTCAAACGCCGGCTTGAGTTTTTCAGAGCCGAGCAGCGGTTGAAGCGGTACAAAGAGAAAGATTCCGGCCGCAATTATCAGCGTCGTAACAATTGATGCTGTTGCGATTGCGATTGTAGAAATAATCTCACCTTCTTCGCTGCTTGATTTTACACCGGCGCTTTCCATTGCGTTGAGCGCGGCCGGCACTTTCAGCGCGGTAACGTTACCTGTTACAAAGCTCAAATATGTTCCGCCTGTGCCGAGCATGGGCGTAAACGTGATTATCTCGATTATACCGACTGTCCAGTAAATTGGTGCAACGCCGAGCAAGCCTTTCAAGACCGCGCCCAATGACGGCCACGCGTTGTAATATACACAGACTGCCACAGGCACAAACAAGATTGCGCAGACCGCGCTCCAAATCCAAATCTGCCCTGCCTTGTGAGATTTTTCAATATATTCGTCGTAAGTCATTTTGTTTCTCCATATAAATTCGTGCTGATGCTAGACACCAAACAGCGGCGCGGCAATTACGGCAAACGCCATTGAAAGCAGAATCGAAAAAGGCATTGCATAATTTTCAAGCCATGCGATTTTCGCCTTTTTGACGAGCAGACCGCAGATGCACATAATCAATGCGGAAACTACAAGCACGGCAACAGGCAGCAGCCCTTGCAAGCCTTCGCGCACATGGCTAAAGACCATGCCGCTGAAAGCAGAAATCATGCCCATAAAAAGAGACGTCATAAAAATGTCGCCCCACTTTGCGTCTTTAGTCTGAATCTTGACCACGCCTTTCTGAATTTTCTTTATAAGCAGCGGCGTTCCGACAACGCTTGGCAAAATGCCCAGAGTCATAACCCATGCTATGGCGGTGAAAATCTTTGGATCTGTTATCATTTCAGAAAGAGGAATATGAAGCGCATTCGCCGTAGAAGTTGCGGCTGGCAGCTCATAAGTGATTGCGCCGATTACGCTCAGGCGAATCCACGGCAGCGGCAGTCCGAGAAACTGAGACAGCGTAACAACGCCAAGCAGAATTGAAAAAGCCGGCGCAACTGTAACCACCGCCGTCGAGCCGATTGTCTTCCATACGGTGTGCATGTCCATGTTTATGGCTTTGGCACGGCGCATTGAGCGCACAAGAAAAAAGACAGACTGCGCCAGAACGAACAATATGACGCAGCCCGCAATTACATACAAAAATATGCTGTTAGGGTTAAAAATACTCATGCAGATATTCTAGCACCTTATAAGCTCAAATGTCGAGTTTTTCAAAAATTTAGCCGGTTATACCATTTGATGTGCCACAATATTAATCGCCTTTTTTCCTTGCGCTTTCAGTCGGGATGGCTTATAGTTTTAGTTATTACATAAAACTATAAGGAGAAATCTTATGGAAATGAAATTTTACAAATGTAAGCATTGTGGAAAAATCATTGCGATCGTGCAGGAAACTGCTGTTCCTACAATCTGCTGCGGTGAACCGATGACTCGACTTGTGCCCGGTTCTGTAGACGCTTCTGTTGAAAAACACGTTCCTGTTGTTTCACGTAACGGAAATACTGTGACCGTTACAGTCGGTTCCGCGGAACATCCTATGACAACGGATCATTATATCCAGTGGATTTCTTTGCAGACCAAACACGGAAACCAGCGCAAGGCATTAAAACCGTCCGATAAGCCTGTCGCAACTTTTGCTCTTCTTGATGGTGACGAAATTGAAGCAGTTTACGCATACTGCAATCTTCACGGATTGTGGAAAGCATAAATGGAAATAAAAGTATAAGGAGAAGACTATGGCAAACAAATATGCAGGAACAGAAACCGAAAAAAATCTGATGGCTGCTTTTGCAGGTGAATCGCAGGCGCGTAACAAATATACCTATTTTGCTTCAGCTGCAAAAAAGGAAGGATTTGAGCAGATTGCCGCAATCTTTGAAGCGACTGCTAATAACGAAAAAGAACACGCAAAAATGTGGTTCAAAGAATTGGCAGGAATCGGCAATACTGCCGCAAACCTTGGAGCTGCCGCTGACGGTGAAAACTACGAATGGACAGATATGTACGAGGGTTTTGCAAAGACCGCCGAAAAAGAAGGTTTTAAGGAACTTGCGGCCAAATTCCGTGCTGTAGCAAAGATAGAAAAACGTCATGAGGAACGCTATCGTGCGCTTCTCAAGAACGTAGAAACTGCGGCTGTATTTGAAAAGAGTGAAGTAAAAGTTTGGGAATGCCGCAACTGCGGACACATTGTTGTAGGAACAAAAGCTCCTGAAGTATGTCCTGTTTGCGCCCATCCAAAAGCATATTTTGAAATCAGCGCCGAAAATTACTAAAATATCCGGTATTTGCTGTACATACTAAGCAGAAAGCCCGCCGTTTTGCGAAACGACGGGCTTTTTTATGGCTCGTAAGCCAATCATTGTATTAGCTAGAAGCCTAAGCGCTCTATTTCCCTTACAAGGTTTCGGCCGTATACTTCGCAGCCGTAGCAGTTCGGATGCAGGTTGTCAAGAAAGTATTCGGGCAGGTGCGGGACAAGTTTTTCGCCGTCAACGAGTTTTACGTTTTTGTACCGCTTGCAAATATCCTTTACTTTGCGGCAGAAGCTTTCAAAAACGGGCAGGGCTTCCATATTGTCGCCGCGCCAGATAGGCGAAACGGCAAGAACCGGCATGTTGTTTCCATATATTTCCATAAGACGTTCATAGTATTCTTCGATGTCGGTCATGTCTTCGGTTCCGTACTGGTTTGTTCCGAGAGCGACGATGATTTTGTCAGGCATGTAGTCGCCCATTTTCATAAGTGATTTTTTGTCGTAAACATAGCCGCCGATTCCCTGATTAACTATTTTGTAATTAAGAATACGGTTTGCAACACTTACATATGTGCATGCGGAACGTAGCGGTCCGAAACCTTGAGTTATAGAATCGCCGAGCCACAGAACACTCGCCGTTTTTGTCGGCGCGGCGGCTTCTGCGTTTATTTGTAAGTTTTTTATTAGAACGGTTGCGTCTGCCGGAAGATAAACAACAGCTGTTTTTTTGCCTTCAGGAAGTGTGAAGGAGAGCGTTCCTTTGTCTTTCAAGTCTTTTACATAAACAATCTTTGTAACGAGTCCGTCAATTGTAAGCTCGAATGAGTCTTCAGAGCCCTTCCAGATGATTTTGTAATCAAATGAAAGTTCTGTTGCTTCAGTTACGAATTCCAGTGTTTTTGCGGTTGAAGCAAAACAACGCTCATACCAAAAGTCTGAAGCTTTTTTAAAATAGTCCATTTGCGGCTGGGTATACTGAAATGCCTGGAGATAGCCGTCTTTTGTTTCGGTAAAATAAAGCGCACCAAAATAGTATTCTTGCAGTTCTTTGTTTGATAGTTCCATCTGTTTCTCCGTTATTCTTGCATTTTACGGACATAAGCTATAATTGTCAAAACAAATATTGTTCTCCCGATTTTAATCGTTTATGCTGTATCATGAATACGAATAAAATGTTTTTTTACAACTAAAATGGACGATTATTACATTTTAATTGCAACAAACATTATAAACTAACAACGACAACAGGAGATAATATGTCTGATTTGAAAGGTTTTAAGCATGGTATAAATCTGGGAGGCTGGCTTTCTCAGTGCGATTACACAAAGGAGCATTGCGATTCTTTTATCAAGGAATCTGATATAAAAATCATCAAAGATTGGGGATTGGATCACATAAGACTTCCTGTTGATTACGATCTTTTTCAGAACAAAGACGGCTCTTTTATAGAAGCCGGTTTTGCCTATGTTCAATCCGCAATAGACTGGTGTAAACAATACGGAATAAACATGATTCTGGATTTGCATAAAACCGTGGGTTATTCCTTTGACGAAGGCGAGAATAAGGGTGGTTTTTTTGAAAACAGTAAATATCAGAACATGTTTTACTCATTGTGGGAAGAGTTTGCAAAACGTTATGCCAAATATGAAAAAATGCTCTGCTTTGAACTATTGAATGAGGTAACAAGCAAGGATTATTCAAAAACATGGAACAGGATTGCGGAAGAATGCATCTGCCGGATAAGAAAATTTTCTCCGACAATCCGAATTCTTGTAGGCAGCTACTGGAACAATCATGTACAGGCAGTAAGGGATTTGGATATGCCTCATGACCAAAACATCGTTTACAACTTCCATTGTTATGAACCGCTCATATTCACTCATCAGGGTGCAGGATGGATTCCGACCATGAACAGGTCTTTCAGGATGCCTTTTGAGTCGACATATGCCGATTATGCAAGATTCACAAAAGAAAACATAAATCAGGAAGGGGACGATTTTGGCAAATATGATACCGACAAAGTTCCTGATGTCACATATTTTGAAAACCTGTTTGCAGATGCGATTGCGGTTGCAAAGGAAAGAAACGTTTCCCTTTATTGCGGTGAATACGGTGTCATAAGCTATACAGACCCTGCGGAAGCCATAAAATGGTACAGGCTGATCAACAGGGTATTTGAAAAGTACAATATAGGCAGATCCGTATGGTCATACAAACAGATGAACTTTGGAATAGCGGACAGCTGGCTCGATTCTGTCCGCCCTGAAATACTGAAACTTCTTTAAAAAATTCGGGAGTGTCACAAGCAGGCTCAGGTGCTATGAAAGAAAAAACTGTAAACATGACTGTGGGCAGTCCGGTATCCCTGTTATTGCGCTTTTCAGTACCTATGCTGATTGGCAACATTTTTCAGCAGGTATATAACCTTGCCGACTCAATTATCGTAGGACAACTGCTTGGTTCTCAGGCTCTGGCTGCTGTCGGTGTTACGGGTTCAATCACGTTTTTCTTTTTTGCGATTTGTAACGGAATCGGTTCTGGTGGCGGAATCATTACCTCGCATTTTTTTGGCGGCGGTGACAGGGAAAAGGTGAAAAACTGTATTGTGAACACCGGTTACATAATGTTCGTGTTCCCTATCGTTGTAGGCATAATAGCATATATTCTTTCTCGGCCTGTGCTTTTGCTTTTGGGAACACCCGAAGACATAATCGAAGATGCAACTATATATACGAAAGTTTCCTGCGTCGGATTGTTTTTTGTTTCAATTTACAATTACATTTCTTCAATGCTCCGGGCGCTCGGTGATTCGAGGACGCCGCTTTACTTTCTTATTTTTGCATGTATTTTGAATGTGATTCTCGATATTCTTTTTGTATATACATTCAGGCTGGGTGTTTTCGGGGCTGGGGCTGCAACCGTTCTTTCGCAGTTTTTGTCGGGCTTTTTGTGCATAGCTTATGCCTGTAGAACAAACAGTTATTTTAAGTTTGACAAAAAGGACTTTGCCTATAACAGAAACATAGTCCTGCGAGTCGTAAAACTCGGTGTTCCCCTGTCACTTCAATTTTCGCTTATAGCTATTTCGTGCATGGCTTTGCAAGTGGTTGTAAACTCATTCGGAGCGATTGTAGTTGCCGCTTTCACTGCAACAAGCCGTGTTGAACAGCTTGTTCATCAGCCGTACCAGTCGCTAAGTGCTGCTTTGGCAACTTACTGCGGGCAAAATTATGGTGCCGGTAAAAAAGACAGACTTGTTGAAGGATATCGCAAAGCTATGCTGCTCATGGCGATTTTTACCGTTTTTATGATGATACTTATTCAGCTTTTCAGTGCCAGTATTATGAGCGTATTTGTCAATGATTCACAGGTTATCTCCATAGGAGCAAAGGGAATTAAAATAAGCAGCCTGTTCTTTTTGGCGCTTGGTTTGATATATATTGCCCGCGGAATACTCAACGGTGTTGGTGATGCTTTTTTTGCACTGATTAACGGTTTTACCGAAGTTATAGGACGTTTTACTCTTCCTCTGCTTTTGACCATGATACCGTTCATAGGTGTGTGGGGACTCTGGCTTTCTGCAGGAATAGTGTGGTTCTTGAGCGGACTGACCGCCTGGCTGCGCTATCTTTATGTGAAAAAGACCAAAATGGGAAAAACTGAAAGTATTTCTGATGCAGAGATAATTCCCGTTGCCAATTAGTCGTGATATAATAGAATCATGAAAGTTGTTGTTATTGACGGACAGGGCGGCAAAATCGGCAAAAGTCTTGTTGAGCGCATTCTTGCCGAAAAACTGCCTTGCGAACTTTTTGCAATAGGAACCAACGCCGTTGCGACGGAAAACATGCTGAAAGGCGGTATGTGCAATGCCGCAACCGGCGAAAACCCCGTTGTTGTTGCCTGCCGCGATGCCGATTTTATTGTGGGTCCCGTCGGAATCGTTCTGGCGGATTCCCTGCTTGGCGAGATTACTCCCGTTATTGCACATGCGGTCAGTTCTTCAACCGCACATAAAATTCTTATACCGGTCAATAAATGCATAACAATTGCAGGTGTTCAGGATTTGCCGTTAAAAGAATACATAGAACTTGCAGTTGAAAAACTAAAGGAAAACCTGTAAAATAAAACAAAGTCATGAAGACTTTGTTTGAACAGAAGTTCATCTTAAAACTTTTTTAAGTCCCCATGAAGGCAGCCTTTTTTTAGGTCGTTCCTTTGGCACCTCTTCTTTCTCTTGAAAATCTTTCAATCGGTTATAACCGCGTTTCTCTTTGTTCCCCGCTTTCGCTTGAAATGTTTCCCTGCGACAAACTTTTGGTGTGCGGCGCAAACGGTTCGGGCAAATCAACCCTTCTTAAAACAATCCTCGGAATAGAAAAGCCACTCGGCGGCACAATCACATATACCGGTAAAAACAACATCGCCTATTGCAAGCAGGATTTCCCCAATCCCGATTTTCCCGTTACCGCGGAAGAAGTTGTTGCAATGGGTTTGTACAAAAAGCATTATTCTGCTGAACAGGTAGAACAGGCCATGAAAAAGACAGACTGCTGGCAGCTGCGTAAGCGCCTTTTTTACACACTCTCCGGTGGCGAACGGCAGAGAGTTTCGCTTGCAAGATGCTTCTGCCAGAACTCTTCGCTGTTGTTGTTGGATGAACCCTCTTCATTTTTGGATGCACAGTCAAAGGAAACGTTCCTCAATCTTTTGCAGGGCATGAGAACGGAACCTGTCGCAATAATCGCTGTTACACATGATGAGGAAATTATCGCCTCGCTCGGTTGGAGAGTAATCAGGCTTGGGGAGGCGCGGAATGAGTAAGCTTGTTTTTTTGTTCACGCTCAAGCCTATTATCTACGGTTTTATAGGAATGCTTGTTTCGGGGCTGTGCTTTCCGCTCGCGGGTGTAATCATTCTGCGGAACAATCTTGTGCCGATGCGCTACATGCTCATGCACGGCGTTCTGCTCGGCGGTATTTTTTCCATTGCGCTCAAACTGCCGCTTTTGCCGGTGGTCATAGCGATAAATGTTCTTCTTGTTGTAATAATGTATTTTTTGAACGGCGGCAAACACTCGCGGCTTTCTACCGTGAGTTCCGCAATGATGGTTCTCACGATGGGTCTTGCTTCGCTTTTGTCGCATGTGTTTGATGTGCCGGCAAAAGACACGCTGGAACTTTTGTGGGGCAGTCCGTTTGCGCTTACGGTACCAAACCTACTGATTCTGTTTTGTTTGGGAATACTGCTGGTGTTGTATGTTACGCTGTTTTTCAGACCGATTTCGCTTTTGTTCTTTGATCAGGACATTGCCAAATCCTGCGGTGTAAACGTTAAACTGCACAACTTTCTCATGTTGCTTATAACTGCACTTGTCATTTCGGTAGCGATGAAAATGGTCGGTGCGCTTTTGATAGATGCTCTCGTCATTCTGCCTGTTGCGGCAGTCTCCAAGAACGCAAAAAGTCTCAAAGGTCTTTTTGCCGTGAGTGCGCTTACAGGCTTTTTGCTTTCGGTAATAAGCTATTTATTTTCTCTTTTGTTCAATCTCCCGGTCAGCGGAACAATGGCGGTTCTTTCGGTCATATTTTTTTTGCTGAGCGGATTATATAAAACCATTAAAACCAAGAGGTATTAGATGAAAAACATGAATAAGGCACATGTTTTGGGCATGGCACTGGTTCTGCTTGTTGCGTTGTTGGGTTTGTCTTTCAGCAGGCCGGTTCAGCCGATGAAACCTGCTTATGTAGCTTCTACAAGCTGGGTTGCCGCTATTGCGGAACTTGCAGGAATTGACGATGTTGCGACTATTGCACCGGCAAATTTAAAGCATCCGCCTGAATACGAGATTACTCCAGAAGACATTGTAAAAGTTTCTCAGGCAGAACTGTTTATGCAGGCAGGCTATGAGGCCATGATGAAGACCATTGCCAACGCTGCGGAAGTTGACAAGGAAAAGGTTGTAAAGGTAAAGACTACAAACTCTCTTGAAAACCTTGGAAATATGGTCCAAATGCTTTCTGAAAAAGCCGGAACAAAGGAAAAAGCTGACAAATGCTTTGGCGAGTACAAAAAGTTGATTGAATGGGGTCGCGCTCAGGTTTCTGAAAAAGGTCTCGACAAGCTTACTGTTTGGGTTCACAAAGACCAGATTCCGCTTGCAACGGATTTGGGACTCAACGTTGCAGGAACATTCGGTTCCGCACCGCTTACAAGTGAACAGCTGGCTCTCGCAGCTGAAAAGAAGTTTGACATTATTATAGACAATCTTCACAACGCAATAGCGGATCCTGCAAAATCGGTAAGCCCTGACTCTGCCGTGATTGTATGGCGCAACTTTCCCGACCATACAGGCAACAGTGCACTCTATAACCTTGTAAAGGCAAATATAGAAGCACTTCTTGCCCTGTAGTCAAAAGAGCCGATAACAAAAGCCCGATGTATAATCGGGCTTTTGTTTTTTATATGTTTATCATCAAAATTACAAACCACCGATAAAAGGGCTGTCTTTGAACAGTTCATCAAAGTAAGTCTTAAATGAAATTTGTCCATTAATGAGGTTATCAAAATCTTTTACAGGAATTTTTCGCCAGCTGTACGCGAATGAATAGATGTAAGTTTCATTTAAGTCGTTTTTGAAGAATAAAATAGTATCCCAGACGGTTTCGGAAAAATAATTAAAACTCCAATCGTGAGAAGCTTTTAAATCATTGTTTGTTATGTTGTCAGGATATATGGTTATTAAGACTCCCGTTCTCTCATATTCCCAAGCAAAAGTCGTTGGAGAGTAAGCTTTTAGTAAGAAATCCCATCTGCAGTCGCCATATTTCAATAGATAGTAGTAGCTCCTATAAATCATTCCTGGATAATCCTCAAAATGGATACCCGGATATCCCTCGGGGATTGTATTGGTTGTAAGGTTTTTGTTTCTATAATTGATGAAATAAAGCTTTCCTTCTTTATAGGCTGTAGTATTTTTAATGAAGTATCTTATTTTGAGAGATAGAGATAAAAAATCCTGTGTATTTGTGTCCAAGTTTTTTAATGCCTCTTTTTCTTCTTTTGTAAAAACATTGTCAAAATACTCAAAACAGCCGTAAAGTGTCGTCGGTGTAGTTATTTCCTGTGCAAACAAAGGAAATAGGGAAATCATCAGAATGATTATCGATATTCTTTTTTCCGTATTCTAACTCCTGCAAAAATGTGTTTGTAAACAATAAAACCATGATACCATGCACTACTTCTGCTGGCAATAAAAAAGGCAGGGAACTGTAAATTTGATTCCCTGCCTTTTACCTCGCCTTTGCCACTGAACAGTCAATTGAACCTTGCAGAATTTATAGTTCAACAGGCTGGAGCAAAATTCTAGTTAATGGTAATAATTTCACTCTCTGTCTGAAGAAGCTTTTTTCTGGTTTTATCTTTGCCGAGATAAGCGGTTCTCAGAATAATCTTATACTTTGAACCGGAAGACAATGACGGTACAAAAAAATAAAGTTCTTTAGGCTTGTTGTGGAACAATGCAGAATCTTCTACTTTTGTCCATGTTGTTTCATCTTTATTATATGAACCGTCTGCTTCTATGGGAGCAAACCATATACCACTATCTACACCGCCTATCTTGAGATTTCCTCCCTGAATGCAGCAAGGCTGTTCTGCTGTAAGAGTTTCGTCGCATACACCTGTTTTTATATCTGTAATTATCGTGATTTCAGGGCTTTCATCTGCAAAAACGATTTTGTCTACAGAGATATCTTCAACAGCTTTGTTTGCGAGAGGAGACGGTGTAAACTTAACGCAAAAACTACCGGTCTGGGGTACATCACTTTTGCCTTTTACGCTGCATTTAAGTGCAGGGTACAGAGTTCCAAGGTCAAGTACATTGACTGTTTTTCCTTGTCTAAGAAAAGTTAGGATCTGCTGCTGCATTTGTATTGCAGAGAACTGGAGCTGGTAAGGATCTACACCCTTATTTGCTTTTTCAATTTCGGCAAGGGTATTTTTGAATGTGGCTTTATTACGGCTTACAGTTGCGTAATAAGTTCCGTCTTTTGTGAGAGGATTCTCATGAAGGGTAACGCTCACGATTGTTGAGCTTTGGTCTAATTCAGAAATCTTTTCCATAATTAGATACTCCTTCTGCCATTTATAAGGTTGGCAGTTCCTGTTTTTAAATAAAAATTCCATGCAGAATTTTTTTTAAATTCCTTACATAATATCTATTGAAAAAGAATTCTATTTTTTACCGTTTTGCGGAAAAAAAATGTAATATTTTTTGATTTTTTTTATAGATTTTCTATGATTAGTGAATAGCTTAGTCTGGTATATCGGAATAGCTTAGTCTGGTATATCGGAATAGCTTAGTCTGGTATATCGGAATAGCTTAGTCTGGTATATCGGAATAGCTTAGTCTGGTATATCGGAATAGCTTAGTTCGGTATATCGGAATAGCTTAGTTCGGTATATCGGAATAGCTTATTCCAGTATATCGGAATAGTACTTAGTCTGGTATATGCAAAAATCGCTGGTAAAATCAATTAAACCGTTATAGAATATGGCAATAATATATCAGATACTTCGGAATATAGAATTGTTACATATCATGCATTCATTGATGATGGATTCTGGGATATAATCGGAGAAGACTCAGATAATGATAGAAAAGGACCTAACAATGAATTATTAGGAACTCCTTATGCTTATATTCCTTATACATGGACTGAAATATATATATGAAAATTTCAATTTGGGTCAAATATCAATTTACAAAATTTATCTTATTAATAATTAATCTTATACTTTTTATTATCTGTAGTTATTTGGGATATGATATTATTGGAATTGGTATTGGTATTATGGGTCCATTTATAATTACTTTAATTCTTCATACAATAAAATGCCCAAAATGTGGTACTCCAATTGATAATAGTGAATCAATACTCGGAGGATTGAAAAATGGTTTTTTCACACCTATGGGCAAGAAATGTAAAAATTGTGGCATGGATTTTACTTCTATAACTAAGGGTAAACAAACGATAAGTCTGGATAAGAGTAAAAAAAATTAAAAATGTTTATAATAATTATATTTATTTTGTTTATGACAAGCTTGGAAGAATTGTTGAAGTTAAAACAGGCGGAGAGGTCACGGAGCGTTATTCTTACGCAACAAAAGGCAGAACCGTAACTTTTACCGACGGCAAAGGCTCGGATTATATTTACAGCTTTGATGAGTTCGGGAGGCTCGTTGCTGAGAAAAACCGCATTGACGGCGTGCAGAACTACACTTACAATGATAATGCAGAGTTTGCAGGTAAAAGGATTTTGAAGGTAACATGACCGCCGTATCTTATGATACAAGGACAAGAACTAAGCGTACTCAATATGCAGACGGAACTGAATCAGTTATCGTCTACGACGAGTGCGGTAATATCCTCTCTGCGATTAATGAAACAGGTACTATATCCTACATCTACGACAAAGCCGGAATGCTGATCAGGCAGACTGATGAAAAAACTGGTGAGACAATCAGTTATTCCTACGACAAGGCAGGTCGCAGAACAAGACTTGCAAACCAGAACCGCGATATTACATATACTTACGGTAAAAACAGTGAAATCCTGTCACAAAAAGATACAAAACAGAACCTTGCAGTATCATACACCTACGACAAATGCGGACGCGAGACAGAAAGACGTTTTGCAAACGGTGTAGTTCAGAAAACACGTTACGACAAAGCCCCAGATTACTATATTCAGGAATTTAGATAAGGAGATATTAATATGAAAAGAATAGTAATTATAATTTTTTTCTTAATTGAGTGTTCATTTATTTTTCCATGTGGTCAAGAAACAAATAAATATAAATTGTTTTGTGGTATGGAAATGAATGATATCTATAATCTTTTGGGGGAACCAAATGAATTTTTTTTATTCAAAGATTCTATAAATGATACTTGGGATTTATATAGAGCTGTTTTTGATGATTTGATTATTCATTACTACCCTTTTGGTAATAATACAATTTATGAAGTATATATTTTCAATGCAAAATATATACTTGAAATAAATAATATTGAAATAGTAGTAGGTGAAAACAAGAATCAAATTGAAGAAAAACTTGGTATAGGAAATTTCCGTTACAAAGATAAATATAATAAATATGTTTTTAGATATAACATAAGTATTGATTTTCCGGAAGATCCTTTTTTAGAGTGTTATTATGATTATAATTTCAATTTAGTCAGCTTTTTTGTAGGATCATATTACAATAGTTATAATTGGGCTCGTTACGATTAGTTATCCAAAATAAATCTGATTTTAATTATAAGAAATATACATTTATCCAAACGTATACCGGAGGATGCTTATGTTGATTAAGAAAAATATACTATTAGTTTCAGTTTTTTTGATTCTGATCAATATCATATCAGCCAAAGAAATGAATTTGCATAACAATTATCCTACTAAGGAATTTGAAAAACTAACAATAGAAGAACAGTATACAAGTTATATGAATTCTTTTATGTACAGAAGCATTGTCAGAGAACAACCCCATAAATGGGCAATAAGTATGGTTAAGCAGTATGGTCGGGATGTCCTGCCGTTTTTTAATCAAACATTACAAGACCTGAAACTTGAAGATTTTTCTGAAAAAAAGAATACGCCGAATTTGCAGGCCTGCCTGGATTATTTGCTTATAGTATTTAAAGACTATGAAATATTGACGGAAAATGAAAAGAATTTATATGCCCAAATACTTAAGGGAAAAATTGATTTATATGTATATAAATATAGAGTTATAGACCAAATCGTCAGATCTGCCTATGGCTCATTAAGTCTCCTTTATTATACTTATGATAAGAATGAATCTAAAGATAAAAACGTTTTAGCTGCTTATTACAAAGAAAGACTTGAAATTGATAATGTTAGAGTTGTAGATGATTGGTTATGGCAGGAAGGAATTTAATTAATATGAAAAAACTTTCCCTGTGTGCGTTTATATGTTTTTTTTCATTTCTGTATGCAAAAGAGATGAATCTTTATAACAATTATGAAGATATAAAAGAATTTGAAAAACTGACACTTGAAGAACAGTACACGAGTTACATAAATTCTTTTAAACCTGTAAAAGATCCGAAAGGACAACCTATTCAATGGGCAAGAATAATGATAAAACAACACAAAAGAGATATTCTGCCATTTTTAGAAAGTACTTTGGATTCTTTTTCGTTAGATTATTTATATAAAGAACCCTACGATTCGACAGCACGATGTTTGCAAATTATATTTGAACAGTTAAGATATGCAGATTTGCTGACTACAGGCGAAAAAACACAATACATAGCGATTTTAGATAAAAAACTTGATGAATATATCTTAAAGTATAAAATCGTAGACGGGACTTTGTATTTTACACAATCAATGATGAATGTTTTGAATGCAGAGAAATATGATTATGATAAATCAGATTCAGCTCTTAAGCGGAAATATGAAAAAAAGCTTAAAATATCAGGTATCAGTGTAAATAGATTTAAGACCTGGAATTGACTCAGTATTAGTGCGAAAGAAAAATCACAATGCTAGCTAATTATTTTTAAACAGCTGGCTATTCCAAGTATAAAATCTTCATAACATTTTCCATTTAGACTCAATTACGGCTTATCGTGACACACAATTACTGTCGTCATTGAGACTCAATTACTGGCTTCCATTGAGCCTCAATGGATCCATATAAAATAAGGCTTTGTCATTTCACTGACAAATTCATGAAAGAAAATGCAGATTTTTCCAACTTTTTCCTCTCAAAAACGACAAAAATCAATATTTTAAACTTATATAAATTGTAGACCACTTTTAGGAGGTTTAGTCGTAAGCCTTGCGGCTTGCTTCCCGAGTTTTTGTTTCACAAAAAATCGCAACTGTCTTTTTAAAAACAAACAATGTGGTTGGCGATGTTTGCGTAGCAAACTCGCCCCCATCGGATTTATCCGATGGGACGGACGCAGTGAAAAAATAAGGGCGGGGATCAAAAAAGGTAATACTCAGAACAATAGATATGATATTGAAACCAGTTCTCATCTCATCTCACGCGATACTTTTCATTCCATATTTTTATAGAAAGTGTCTATTTTTTTTTCTGCAAAAACTGTATCATCGGTGAAACGTCGGGAGAAAAATGGCACAGATAAAAAATCGCGGCTCATTGCCAATGTTAAAACTCACATTGCCAATAGCCATGGAACAGTTTTTCAGAATTCTGGTTTCGTCCGTAGACACAATGATGCTGAGTTCATACAGCAACGAAGCTGTAGCGGCGGTCGGGCTTGTGGCTCAGTATGCTTTCTTTTTGAATCTGAT
>JAEEQG010000158.1 GCA_016285185.1 Spirochaetota bacterium | reverse complement strand
AGATACAGCACATCCGATCCTGCAATCAGATAGGTCCCCGGTTTTTCAGCCGCAACTGCAGAACCAATTGCCTGCCCGTAACAAAAAACTCTCCGTGAGCCATCCGGTCCAAGAGTAAAAAATTTTCCTTCCGTAATATCAACCCAGGAAAGAGTCTTTGTGCGGGCATCATAAAAAGGAGACTCGCCGAGAGTATGTTTTTCTTTTATGAAAAGTTCAGCGGTGTAAGTTTTGATGGTCTTATTCCCGCTCATTTTTTACACCTCAAAATCAAGGCAGGAACGGCTTGATGTGTAAGGGCGAACCTTGCTGTCAGCCACAGCCACATGCTCGGGATGCTTTGAATAGCCTTTGAGGGCTTCATCGTTTTCAAAAGTTGAATCCAGCATCAGATCTGCGGTAGAAGATACCAGGCGGCCTTCTGTATTTACCTTGATGTCGATAAGGCCAGGAATTTTTCCTTTAAGTCCTTCAAGCCCATCTTTGATTCCTTTTTTTACAGATTCTTTTTCAGAATCGCTCATTTCTTTTAATGTCCATAAAATTATATGCTTAACCATGGGAACATTTTATCACGAAATGACGCATATTTCATCGCTTAGAATAGTGAATTAGTATTCCACCCGGATACTTTCTACACAATAGCTTTCGTTTTTTTCAAAGCCTCTTGCCCATGATTCAACAGACTATCATATCTGCATCATCAGAAATCTCAACCCTCAGCTCGTGCGGTTCTTCGCTTAAGCTATTCGGGCATTATCATTTACACTGCGGATAATACTAATTAAGCGTTTTTGGGCAGCCAAGCCGAACAAGCTGAACAACTTGCCGGGTCTATCAAACGGTGGCTTACCAGAACCAAGTCTTTCAAGATTAATCTCGCCCTGTTCAATTATGTTTTCAATAATAACTTTGACAAACTCAATTTGCTTAATGTTCAAATTAAATTCAGTGATAAAATCTGCAAACAGTTCATTAACTTTTTGTCTATCCATTTTGGCAATGGAACGAACAAAAACGCCAAGCGGCTTGCCGTCGCAAATCTTTTCAAACTGGTCAGCTGTTCCAAGTTCTTTTGTAAACACATCATTCAACTTGTCATAATCAGCTTGAGTAAATCTTACATTATTTCTAAGTTTGAAAATTGATTCATCATCAAGGTGTTCATTGATATAAGAATTAACTTTCTTCTGGTATGCCTCAAAATTATTGGCAGTATAAACAGGAGTTCCTTCACCGACTTTAAGAGCCGTATCTATATAATTAGTATATCTGACTTTCTTTTTCTTACTTTCAACAAGGAATTTTATGAGCGTTCTTATTTGAACACGCATTTCTTCCAGATTCAAAATAGTTGCATTAGGATAATATGAATTATCAACAATTCGTGTAAGAAGCGGAATCTGTGCTTTTACCTGCTCAATATTTGCTTTTTTCTTTAAAAGTGTATTAGCGTCATCCATAATCTGTGTCTGTTGTTTTAAATAAGACTTTTTTTGCATTTTTAAAACTTCAAGACCATAAACAAGATTATCAAACTCTTTTGCATAAATATCAGATTCGTCCATATAGACGAGAGGAGAAACATACTTACACAGATTTTCAACATCTGTTTCTTCAATATTCTTAAAAGCGTCTATATTCTGATACTTCATCACATACTGTCTTACCAGCCGGACAGAAGTTAATTCCAAATTAAGGTTGCTTATTTGATTAAAAACAATATCAACCAATTGTTTTCTATAATTCTCATATTCTTCTGTTTGGTATTCTGCACTCTGTAATTCTTTTATAAGCTCAACTCTGCGATTAAAAATACTTTCTGTAAGGCTTGTTGTTTCGCTGCCTTTTATACCATTTTTGTTTATCCTGAAAAACTCAAAATTACGCAGCCAGTCAAAAATATAAAAATACTTTTTGTCCTCATAAATCCCATTCTGACCGTCAGAACAAGAAAGTCCAGGACAAAGACGAGTACCACGCCCAATCATCTGGTTAAACTTTATCTTGCTCATAACTTTTTTAAAGAAAACAAGATTTACAACTTCAGGTATATCAACACCTGTATCAAGCATATCAACACTTACTGCAATAAAAGGATTTTGATCAGGCTTTTCAAAATCGGCAATTGTCTGACTAACCTTACTATCATCACATACAATACGCAAACAAAAGCCACCTTTTAGATACGGGTACATTTCATCAAAAGTATCTACAATAAATTGTGCGTGCTTTTTGTTATATGCAAAAATAATAGTCTTTCCAAGCTTGTCACCGGCATCTGTTTTAATGCCGTTTTCCATAAGCTCTTCCAGAACCTTTTTTACGGTGTCCTTGTTAAAAACAAACTTGTTAATATCGCTCGGCGGTGCTTCTTCAAAGTCAGACTGGCCTTCTTCTTTGTATTCATCTTCAATAGCTTTTCTGTCTTCTTCCGTCAAATCATCAAAGTGAATACCCTTATCAATAAAAGTCGTAGAGTTTTCTACAGGATAATAATCAACAAGATACTCATTCTTTATCGCTTCTTCATAAGTGTAGTTATAGGTTGGGTTTCCATTTTCCAGTTCAAAAAAATCAAACGTACTGCGTTCAACTTCTTCCCGCGGAGTTGCAGTAAGCCCAATAAGGTAAGCGTCAAAGTATTCAAAGATTGCTCGATATTTTTTAAAAATAGAACGGTGCGCCTCATCAATAATAATCAGATCAAAATGAGCCGGAGTATAGAGCCGCTCACCTTCTTCAGTCTTGTCTGTATCAATAGCATTAAGAATTGTTGGGTATGTACTGAATACGATTCTTGCATTTTTATCATTCTGACGTGACTTTGCATCAAGCATATTGCAAAGCGACATAGACTTAAGATGTTCCTTGTAATTTGAATATGCCTGATTTACAAGCTGGATTCGGTCTGTTAAAAAGAGGATGTTTGTAGCATAATTTGCACGGGCAAAAACATCTGTAAGACTGATTACAGTTCTTGTCTTTCCGGTTCCTGTTGCCATTACCAAAAGGAACTTTCTAAACCCTTCTTTTGCAGATTCTACAACAGCCTTAATTGCTGCAAGCTGATAGTCACGCCCCGTAATTTCACGGTTTATCTGTATCTCATTCAAATCCTCTTTTAGATTTCTGCGGTCAATAAGCTTTTGCAAATCTTGCTGACTAAAAATCATGCTTACTCGGCGCGGTGCTGATTGTGTATCGTCCCAAAAGTTGCAGTCAAAACCATTGGTATAAAAAATAAAAGGTCTACGGCCAAATTCACGCTCAAGACAATCAGCATAATCTTTTGCCTGTTGCTTGCCAATGTTGGGATCTTTGCTTGTTTTTTTTGCTTCAACCACTGCAAGCGGTTTATGGTCTTTTCCAAAAAGAACATAGTCTACAAAGCCGTTAGCCTTTTTATCGCCCATGTTGTGAACAGGATATTCTTCCTGAACCATAACACCGTTAAACTGCCAGCCTAGCCGCTTTAAATCATCATCAATAAACAGCTTGCGGGTTGTTTTTTCATCAATTGTTTCGTAATTAACTTGATTATCAGATTTTGGTTTAGTTTTGTTCTCTACAATTGACTTTTGCAAATCAGCGAGTTGCTTTTTAAGTTCCGCAATAGATTTTTCTTTTTCGTCCAGTTCATCGCGGTATTTATCTATTTCTTCCTGATTCTTTTTTAAAATAATTGTTGCTTTATACTTTGGAATAAGATTTTCATCAAACTTGCGTGTCTGGTAATTATCGCCGTAAGTAAAGCAAATCCAGTTCATAAAATTGAACAGGGCTTTTAACGCTAAAAGTGAACGAGATTTTTCAATTTCTGTTGCTGAATGTACTGCCTGATTTCCAACTTTAATTACAATCTGAATGTCTTTCTGAACATTGCCTGGAACAATGTGGACAAAGTTTTTATCGTGTACAAGGACTTGAATACTGTCGTCATACGGCATCGTTAAATCATCATCTACGCTGTACATCCATTTTACAGCCTGTTCCACACACTTACGTGCAGAAATGCCGCTGAACATTGTAGATCGGTTATATTGTTTTTCTGCTTCGTTAGCCAGATTTGCGAAAGACGAAAATCCATTATATTCAAGCAAGAAATCAAAATTGGTCATTTCTCAAAACACTCTGTTCTCTATTCTAACACAGTTTTTTAGAGTTCGCCATATTTCAAATTTTGATTTGTCGATTTGATGGACGAAGGCTGCGAAATCGTTTTGTAGTTCAATTGGTGGAACAGGAATCTTAATTTTTCGTATTTCAGAAAGATTCAATGTTTTTTGTGCAATTCCTTTTACCCGTTCTTCTATTTGTTTTTGCGCATCTGGTGACAATAAAGCGCCATGAAAATAAATGCTGTTTATGAAATCCTTCTTTGGCTTTAAGTATGCTATATGCCTTTGGAATAAAAACTTATTATCGGTTTCAACAATAGCAGGATGTCCGTATGAACCTACAGTTGATAGGAGAACATCTCCAATTTCTATAGGAGTTCTTTTATAGAGTTCTTCATAAGTTTTTTCAGAAATAAACTTTTCCGTTTTGTATGTTATTTTATTTCCTGCAATATTTGATACAAACAAAAAAGGAATACCAGTGGTTGTAAACTTCGGTGGTTGATGTGTACCATCTGTTATAATCGAACAAATATTTTCTAATGTCTGAAACTCTAATTTTTGGTTATCCCCAAACATCTCGATAAATCGGGATTTGATTAGTGTGTCATATTTTTTTAGAACATCATTATGATTTGTTATTGTTTTTTCAATTAAATCAAGTTCTGTAACAATTTTATCTTGTAGATTTCGTTCAGGAAGAGGTATTGTTATATTTGAGATGTAATCTCGTGATATATGACGGAGCCCAGCTCCTTTAAATCCATTTTCTAATAAATAAATGTTTGTTCTCAAATATTTATTTATTAAGCTCAAATTTACATTTTTATTAGATTTATATACAAGACAGTCAGTAGACGTTGAAAACTTACCTTTTTCATAATGAATACTAGCCATACCTCCTGTACCCATAATTAATGCATCACCTTCATAATCAGCAGTATTAATAGATTTTGTTAATTCATTGCTGCAGGTATAAAAAGGATATTTACCATTTGTGATACCTTCCCCAGCTTTTATTTTGGATTTAGGTTGTATTACTAGAATATCTCCTAATTTTATCTTGTTCATGCTGCAATCTCCTGTGTTGTATTTTCAAATTTTGATTTGTCGATTTGTTGAACGAATGAAGCGAAGTCATTTTGTAAGGACATTGGTGGATTTATAATTTTGAGTTCTGCCAATATTTGAAGATTAATGTTTTTTTGTGCAACTGCTGGAGCTTGCTCTTCCAAAATTCTTTGAAAGAAAGTGAACCAATAATTAATAAACAAAACATTTGTCTTTTCGTTAGGAGTAAAACCTACGACACTATCAGGAAAACATGAATCGAAAGTAAGAATAGCAGTTTTAGCGATTGTAGCGGCTATTGTAATGCATAATGTACCTGCTTTCCACATTTTGCTTTGCTTATATCCAAGTTCTGAATAAGTTGAATTATATTCTTTAATATATAAATTCGCATTAGCAACATCACCTGTTTGGATTAATGGGTAGTCTCCGCCCAATAATTCAGGTGCATTTCTTGGACGATGCTTCGATACGCCTCTACCAAAATCTCCAAGCTCTGGAAGTGTCTTTAATTCCCAATTCTTTTCATTAATAACAGGATCCCCAAACATCTCGATAAATCGGGATTTGATTATCAAATCGAGTTTTTTTAACTGACTTTGATACTTTATAATAATATCTGTTAATAAATCGAATTGTTTTACTATATGATCTTGTTTAGAGAATAAAGGAATATT
>JAEEQG010000157.1 GCA_016285185.1 Spirochaetota bacterium | reverse complement strand
TTTGTGTTTCCTGTCAGATTGAAATAGCTGTGGTTTGTAAAGTTAATCGGAGTATCCTTGTCGGTTACAGCCTGATAGTGAATAATAATCTCATTCTTGTTTGTAAGAAGATAGGTTACTTCGATATCAACGTTGCCCGGGAAGCCCTGCTCACCGTCGGGTGATGTTCTTGTAAAGCGGACGCCGAGGCCTTCGTAGGTCTTTACCTTTTGGGAATTAAACAGCATTTTGTCATAACCTACAAAACCGCCGTGCAGTGTATTGCCGTTGTCGTTTTTATCAAGCTCGTAAGTTTTGCCGTTCAGTGTAAAACTTGCGTTACCGATTCTGTTTGCAAAACGTCCGATAAACGCTCCAAGGAAAGGACCCGCATGGTCTGTGTAGCCGTTCAGTGTGGAATAGCCTAAGACCACATCCTGTTTGAGACCTGTTTTTGAAGGTATGATTATGCTTGTGATTACACAGCCGAAATCAGTTACCGAAAAAGACATGTTGTCATTGGAAATTGTGTAGATGCTTACTTTTTCCCCAGTGGACAAAGTACCAAAATCTTCTCGTTTTATTTTCATTTTTTTTCCTCTTTTTTGCCGATAATTATAATTGATATTATAAACCACTTTCTGAATTTTGGTATAGGAAATTTTAAAAAATGACTGCAGCCGGAGCTAAAACCGATTCTTCTTACCGTAAAAGATTTGCTTCTTTTATTAAACATAACGATTTTATTGAACGTAATGAATCCTCAAAACAGGAAAAACAATCAGTGCCGGTAGAGCTTTACAAAGATTTTTTCAGACTCGGTGTTGTGCCTGGTTCTACATTTGAAACATGCCGCGAAGCATACAAAAATCTCCTTAAAAAACATCATCCCGACCATCACAGCAGAACAAACGAAATGATGAACACTGCCACCGAAATAACTTCATACATAAACGCGTCTTTTCAGAGAATAAGCTTCTGGTTCAAAACCGGAAAAGTGGACGAGTAAAAAAACAACCGGTTTTTCTACAAAAAGTATTGTAATAAAGAACTCAAACAGATAAAATCAACCAAAAAGGATTTGGTATGATTGCTGTATTGGTAAACTGCGCAAGCGTTATTGCAGGTTCGCTTGTGGGATTGATTTTCTGCAAAAAAATTAACGACAGTCTTTCGGATATTGTTTGTTGCGGTGCCGGCGTTGTTACGATGGTTATCGGTTTTCAGATGGCTTTTCAGTACAAAAGTATAGTTATTCTGGCGCTTTCGGTTATTATGGGTGGTATTATCGGAAGCTGGCTTGATATTGACGGAAAGATTCTTGCGCTCGGCAAATTTTTGGAAACAAAATTCGGTAAAAAAGAAGAACAGAACAGCAAACAGAATTTTGCGTATGCGTTTCTCAATTCTTCAGTGCTTTTCTGCGTAGGCGCAATGGCAGTTCTCGGCTCATTCAATGCGGGAATCAACAAAGATTATACATTGATTTTTACAAAGTCAATTCTTGACGGCTTTATGGCGATTGTGTTTGCAGCCGCCATGGGTATAGGAACGGCTTTTTCGGCAATTACGGTTTTTGTTTATCAGGGCTTGCTCACACTCTGTTCTACATGGATTGCCCCTTACGTTACGGAAGAAATGCTCACGGAGCTTTCAGCAGTCGGCGGTGCCGCCATTGTAATGATTGGAATGAACCTGCTCAAACTGCGCACGATAAAAACCGCAAACTACCTGCCGGCTATTGTTCTGGCGGTCGTATTCGTTATAATAAAGAATGCATTCATCCCGGGATAAGAACCTCAATAATCAATTATGGTGATAAAAAAAAGCAAGAGTCATACTCTTGCTTTTTTTGTTTATCCCTTAGGTTACTCTGTAGGGCGTTTTTTAAGCTTTTTACTTGCAACAACTGCCTGTCCTTCACCAACCTGCTGTTCCATCATTGCGCGTACCTTAAGAGGCAGACCGAACAATGTGATAAAGCCCTGTGCATCCTTATGGTTGTACAAATCGCCGGTTGTAAATGAAGCAATGCTTTCGTTGTAAAGGCTGTATTTGGAGTGGCTGCCCGCGCCGCGGATAGAACCTTTGTAAAGTTTGAGATTTACCCAGCCTGTACAGGTTTCCTGAGTCCGGTCGATAAACGCCATGCATGATTCCATCAAAGGTGTGAACCATTTGCCGTCATAAATCAAATCGCTCATTTTGAGAGAAACCTGCTGCTTAAAGTGGTATGTGTCCCTGTCAAGGCAGAGATGATCCATCATTTCGTGAGCGGCATAAAGAATTGCTCCGCCGGGAGTTTCGTAAACACCGCGGCTCTTCATTCCGACGCAGCGGTTTTCGCAGATGTCTACAAGACCAACACCGTTTCTTCCGCCGATTTTATTGAGTTCAAGAAGAAGATCCAGAGGCTTCATTTTTTTGCCGTTTAAGCCTACAGGAATACCTTTTTCAAATTCAATCTTAACGTATTCGCCGCTTTCGGGTGCTTTTTCGGGAACGGTTGTAAGCTGGAGCATGTGTTCCCAGTTAGGTTCGTTCTCGGTTTTTTCAAGTTCAAGACCTTCGTGGCTCAAGTGCCAGATGTTCTCGTCGCGGCTGTATGACTGGTCTTTTTTCATAGGAACTTCAAGACCGCGGTCTTCAAGGTATTTGATTTCGGCATCGCGGCTGTCCATGTTCCATTTGTCGTCACGCCATGCGGCGATTACGCGCAAATCGGGAGCAAAAGCTTTTATTGCAAGTTCAAAGCGAATCTGGTCGTTACCCTTTCCGGTAGCACCGTGGCAGATTGCAACGGCTTTTTCCTGTCGTGCATATTCAACAAGAATTTTTCCGATTAAAGGGCGGGCTGTTGAAGTTCCGAGCAGATATTTGTCTTCGTATACACAGTTTGCTTTTACTGCCGGAAAAATGTAGTCCGTTATATATTCTTCACGTGCATCTACAACATAGCATGCGGATGCACCTGTCTTTAAGGCACGGTCTTTGATTTTTTTCCAGTCATCGCCCTGTCCAACGTCGATACAAACGGCGATAACGTCATAATCATAGTTTTCTTTTAACCACGGAATGATAACTGTAGTATCAAGTCCGCCTGAATAAGCCAGAATAACTTTGTCTTTCTTTGCCATATTTACCTCTGTAAAATTTGCATAAATATGTAAATATTGTAATGTTTTGATAAAGTTTATTCAATCAGTTACACTAAAAGCGACCGCGGCAGATTCTGAAACCTGTGTAAGAGGACCGAATTTCGGGTTTCTGGCAGTCGCGGAAAGTGGCGGTGCATTGCTGCGGATTTGAATTCCAGCCTCCGCCCCTGATTACTCTCTGTGTTCCACTTTCGGTTCCTTTAGGATTATGCTGTTCGCCGGTTCTGTAAACTCCGTAATAATCCCAGCACCATTCGGAAACGTTTCCGCACATGTCAAAAAGATCGGCTGCGTTAGCCTCAAGCTTTCCGCATTCGTGGCTCTGACCGGCGGAATTTGTGCTGTTCCATACGCTGCCTTCGGCGGAAACAGCCTGTTTGCCGTCGCTTGTGCCTGAACCGGCGGCAAATTCCCATTCAGATTCGGTAGGCAGTCTGTATCCGTCTGCCTGTGTATTCCATGTTACGGTTTTTCCGCTGATTGAATACGCCGGAGTAAGTCCTTCCATCATGCTGAGACGGTTGCAGAATTCGACCGCTTCAAACCATGTTACCTGCTCGACAGGCATGTCGGGATTTTTGGAATAACTTGGATTTGACCCCATAACGTTTTCAAACTGTTCCTGGGTTATTTCTGTGCGCGAAATTGAAAATCCATTTAAAGATACAGTATGTGCGGGTTTTTCGGTGTTTGTTCCGTTGTTGTTTCCCATAAGGAACGAGCCGCCCGCAACGGAAACCATCGGAATCTGTACCGTATTCTGCTTTTTGTCGGGTATGATGTAAAGCGTATATACGCCCGATGTGAATGAACCCGAACTCATGCGCCAATAATAAAAACCGCTGTCGGGTTTTGTGTTTACACGGAATGATGTGCCTTGAATCGTTTCATCGGCAACAATCTGTGTAAACTGCGGATCTTTTTAAATTTGGAGCCGGATTTGCATCGGAATTTTTGCGTCTATCTAAAAGACCGTTGACAAAAACTGTGGCTGTGTAAAAGAGCTGTCGGGAGCAGGGGAGAGCACCTTGTAGAAAGGAGCTTTGCCGAGTGTGTACAGCGAAGAAATTTCTGATGCAGGTGAATCTTTTCCGTCCGAATCCTTGTAGCTTATTCCCCAGTACCATTTTTTGCCGTCAGAAAGACC
>JAEEQG010000156.1 GCA_016285185.1 Spirochaetota bacterium | reverse complement strand
TCCTTTTTTGAATCTATAATTTTTTCAGAGTTTCTTTTTCCATCTGAACTATCTGAATCATGCGATCGATCGCGCAGATGTCGATATATGGAACTTTCGCAGCGAGCATTTTATCGCGATTCTCGATTGTTCCTTTTTCGTATTCATCAAGAAGTGTGGCACGTTTTTGCTTTTCTTCTTCCAGTTCTTTTTTTGAAAGGATTCATAAAGTGTTGTTGCGCCAATCAGATGCCAATACTGCATGTTCATATTATCAATCATCTTGAGCATGTCGTAAGCGTTCATCTCGCCCTGTAACAACATTCCGGTAATTACAATTGAAGTTTTAGACAGCATTGCGTTTCACCTCCATCGAGGCGAACTTACTACGCATACGTAGTATTGTCAAGTAACATTTTCTTTTCGTGTTTTTCCTCTCATTGATGATTCCGGAAAATTTTGTTATTCTTCCATCATGTTTTCATACATCTGGCCAATTTTATTAATCGTTACAGCAAATACAGTTTATCAAATCTGCGCAAAAGGCATTCCTCAGGCGATGAACACTTACGCCTCGATGACTGTTACTTATGCCGTAGCATCACTTTTTTCTTTCGTTATGTTCCTCGTCACATCAAAAGGGCAGCCAAGCTTTAAAGATTTCACACTCACAAACTGGGCAACCATAATTCTTGGAATCGTAATTACAGGGCTTGAAGTTGGATTCATCTGCGCCTACAAAGCCGGCTGGAAAGTAAACTCTCTGGCACTTGTAGCAAGTACATTGCTTGCGGCAGTCTTGATTTTCGTTGGATTCTTTTTATACAAAGAACAGCTAAGCGTTTCGAAGATTGCAGGAATTGTAATCTGTCTGGTAGGGCTTTATTTTATCAACAAGTAGCAGGCTCATGACTGCCAAACTGGTGAATAAGTCTTAATTTCAATTTTGTGGATGATTACTCCATAACAGAAAACACAGCCGTAACATCACCTTTGCCAAGAATCTGTTTAATCTCGTCTTGTGTTACGTCTTCAACCTTGCCAAGCTTTGTAAAGTTCCAGCTGTTTACATCACCCTGATTAAAATCATATAAATTATTGTACCGCCAAAAATACTTATGAGCGAGTTTTTCTTCCAGAGGTAAGTTGCAATTGTAAAAGTGATTGCAGAAATTTGAGGCACCCATTGGGCAAGAGTTGTAAAGCGGACATCACGCAGGCTGTAAAACAAAAGGGCAATCATTACAACAGGAGGAATAAAACGTTCAAAAATATGAATGAGCTTGCCTGGCTGACGTTTAGAAAAAATTGCAAATGGAAAAAGGCGTTCAGCAAAAACTATGAGACCTATTAATATGGACACAATAACAGCTTTAGTTATCGGCATGTTCAACCTCCGCAGGCCTGCGACCCTTTCTTTCCTTCACAAACTTTTGGATTTGATCAATAGTCAAAACTGCAAATAACGCTGTAAGCGCAAAATCAACTCCCGTCATATCAAATGGAATCATGGTACCAACAAGGCCGCCAATCAAGCTTCCTCCAACCCAATATGACTGATCCAAAATCGAAACCGCAAAATAATAATTTTCAACAGGAATATCAGGTGGTACAGTTGTCGTTGTCAAAAGAGAAAACGTTTCATCAGAGAGCGCATAAATAAGATAAGGCTTAAACTTTCTACATTCTTTAAATTGATTAATGAGAGGAAGTCCGTAAACAATATGGCGGATATTCAAAAGCAGCTCAGTCGCAAGAATCGCAAGTACAGGAGTTCTGGCAGCAAAAAGCGAAACAGCAAGAAATTGTCCCGCCCCGGCAAACATAAAAACTCCCATAGCAGGAGCAAGCCACCACGGATATCCCGCATTAATAGTAACGAGCCCAAAAGCAATCCCGCAGGAAATATAACCCAGAAAAACAGGGACTGTTGTTCTGAGCGCAACTTTTAGACAATGTGTAGTCATGCGCGAATTGTAGTTGATTTTTTGCAATTAAACAAGATTCTTGTTTGTCGTAATGAGCTTTAATATAGAATGCATGATTGCGCCGTACAGGTGGTGATTTTCGTATCATTGCGTGGAAGCAATTTGGGAAGCGGGCCGGCTTTTTCAAAACTACCGTAATCGTGCATTTCGACTTCGACAGGTGATTTTTGCAGAAGCTCGTAAAACGCCTTTGCAGAAGAATTGTCAGCGAGTGTCGCTGTGAGTGTTTGATTTCCGCTGTCGCTAGTGATGGCAATGTTGTTTGCAATTTCCGGTCGGGCATTAGGATCGTTGCATTCAATTGTGGTGAGCGACTTTTTATTGTGCCAGTTTAAGTCTGCTTTTGTGTATATGTGTACCGGTTGAATTTCAAAAATATCTACTCCCATTTCCGTAGCAACAGATTTTGCCATTTTTGCTGTAGTGCCTGTTGCACTGAAATATACAACCGCTGTTTTCGCACTGAGTCCTGTCATTATCACTCCTCCAATTAAAATTGCAAGAATAAGTTTTTTCATAAGAATGTCTCCTTAGTTTAGTAACACTTTATCATTAAACCAAGAATAAGGTATAAACAGTTACTTGTAAAGGAAGCTGCTTCAGAACTTTTTTGAAGATGCGCCTGGAATTGATTTTTCTTGTGTTTACGCAAAAATAGCTATATACTGAATGTATGTCTGGCAAATTGCGCAGAATAGGCTTATTAACGAATTCTCTAGGCTCTGAGTATTATATCGCAATACAAAAGTCGGTAGCGGAATTTTGCAGCAAACACGACTGTGTTCTCTTTGTTTTTGTTGCGGGACAACTTGGAAAATCGTTCGGAGCGTTCAATTATCAAACCAGGGCAGTTGCCGCACTGGTAAAAAAGCAGAATCTTGACGGGCTGATTTTTTTGACTTCACCGCAATCAAACTACATAACCCAGGAAAAACTGTTTTCATATATAAACTCATTCAAACCTCTGCCAATCGTAAGTATCGGTGGTATTGTTCCCGGCATACCCAGCATTATCGCCGACAACAAAAAAGGCATGGAAGAAATCCTCAATCACCTTATAAATGAGCATCGCTGCACAAAAATAGCACTTATGGGTGTTGAGGCAAATTCCAATGATGCCATAGAGCGTACGGATGTATACAGAAAAGTTCTTGAACAAAACAAGATTCCTATAAATGAAGACTGGATCATGCACGGCAGTTTTTCTTATCCGGCGGCTTATGCTGCACTTACCGAGTTTTATGAAAAACACGGCGACCTCCCGTTTGAGGCGATTGTTGCACTGAATGACGAAATGGCATTTGCCTGCATGGATTTTTGTGAACAGCAGGATTTTACCCTGCCGGAATTGATTGTTACAGGTTTTGATGATTCCGAGCGGGCTTCGTGTACAAATCCTACACTTTCAACAGTATCGCAGAATATTGGTGAGCAGGGCCGGCTCGCTGCGGAAACTCTGCTTAATATGCTGGATAACAAACCTGTTTCTCCTGTTCAGCAGGTTTCTTCCCGGGCTTTGTTTCGCCAAAGCTGTGGTTGTCTTTCCGAAAGGGATTCGTCCGTTAATGCGCTTACAGCCGGTAATGAGAAAATTTATGTTGATGTCGCCCATGCGCGGACTATTACGAATGAGTGGTTCGAAAAACGCACTCAGTTTAAAAAAGTCATGTCGTATTTCAATAACAATCAGGTAATGATTGTTCTACAGAAATTGCGTGAAAAATTCGCAGCCGATTTTAAGAACTTTGATATAAGGTCTGCGGCTGTATGTGTTTTTGAAAACCCTGTAGAAACGAGTGATTTTGAATACTTTACAATGCCAAAAAAGGCAAGGATTCTGGCTGCCTACGATGTTGACACGGGCTATGAGTTTGATAATACAAAAGATAAAGATGCTTTCAATCCTCAAAAGGCTTTGCTGCCCGCCTGTGTAAACCTGGATTTTACTGGTTGCTATTATGTTCTGGATCTTTATCACTGTGAAACCCAGCTTGGATACATAGTATTCAAGCCCGGGAGATGGGACCGTATTGTTTACGAAGCTTTGTGTTCCTTTTTTTCGAGCTTTTTATCTGCTTCAATACGTTATACAAAAGTTGAATCTGAACAGCGCAAACTTAGCGATCACAATCTCAGGCTGAGTGCAATCTCGAGAACTGACGAACTCACGCAGCTTTTGAACAGACGCGGTTTTGAATTAATCGGACAGCAGACAATCGATGCCGCTGTAAGCACGAATCAGACAGGCCTTGTTCTGTTCGGAGATCTTGACGGCCTTAAGTATATTAATGATTCTTTCGGTCATAATACCGGTGATATTGCCTTAAAGGAAATGGCAAAAATCCTCGAAAAAACATTCCGGGTTTCTGATGTCACGGCAAGAATGGGCGGTGATGAATTTGCCGTTGTTGCAGTGGGTATGAAAATGGATCAGTTGACAGAGATAAAGGAGAGGATTGAAAAAGCCTGTAAACAAATCAATGCTTCGTCAGGTTTGGGGTTTGAACTTGGAATCAGTATCGGTGCCGTTGTATTTGATGAGAATAACAAAGACCTTAAAGATTTGCTGATAAAGGCTGATAGTGAGCAATACGAGGAAAAACGTCGCAGAAAAGTCGGAAGATTAAAAGATAATCAAAAATAGAACTTGCAGAAAAACGGCTATCTCTGTAAGTTATATATATTCAAATTAAATTTATTTTTAAGAGGTATATAACAATGGATTTTGTTAAAGAAATGAAAACAAAGGCAAAGTCACTCCAGAACAGTCTTGTTCTTCCTGAAGGAACAGAACCCCGCACTGTAGTTGCTGCCGGAAAAATCATTGCAGAAAAAATCGCTGCAAAGGTTTTTTTGATTGGTAAAGTCGATGAAGTAAAAAAAGTTGCAGCTGACAACAAAGTCGACCTTAATGGAATTGACATAATAGATCCCGAAAAATCCGACTGGAATGCGGATTTTGCAAACGAATACTATGAACTTCGCAAAAAGAAGGGCATGACACCTGAACAGGCAGCTATCGATATGAAGGCTGATTTACGTTTCGGTGCAATGATGGTTCGTCTCGGCAAAGCCGATGCAATGGTAGCAGGTGCACGTTCCGCTACAGCCGACGTTCTTCGTGCTGGTCTTACAATCATTGGAACAGCACCCGGAATGAAAACAGCATCTTCCTGCTTTGTAATGGACACACACAACTCCAAATGGGGTGCAGACGGTGTTCTTATTTTCTCTGACTGTGCCGTTATTCCTACACCTACTTCAGAACAGCTCGCTGACATTGCAGGTGCTGCAGCCAACTCATGCAAGGTTATGCTCGGTGCAGAACCTGTTGTTGCAATGATGTCATATTCAACAAAAGGTTCCGGTGGAAACAAGGATGAAAACATTCTCCGCGTTCAGGAAGGTGTTCGTCTTGCAAAAGAAAAGTTCCCGGAACTGCTTCTTGACGGTGAACTTCAGGCTGATGCCGCGCTCATTCCTTCCGTTACGGAAAAGAAAGCACCGGGCAGCCCAATTACAGGCAAAGTAAACACATTGATTTTCCCTGACCTTGGTGCAGGAAACATCGGTTACAAGCTTGTACAGCGTCTTGCAGGTGCTGATGCATTCGGCCCTATCCTTCAGGGTTTTGCAAAGCCAATCAGTGACCTTTCACGCGGTTGTTCTGCTGACGATATTGTAACAACATCCGCAATTACACTTGTTCAGGCAGGCAAAAAATAAATCTGCTCATCGTATTCGGAGTCCATACTAATGATTATGTATGGCTCCGTCACAGTTTTTATCCGGCAGGACGATTTTGCAAAGAATCAGAACTTTGCGGAATTACTCCTGCCTTTTATTTTCCCTCCGATTTTACCACACATTTTGACGCTGTAAAAAAAGCTTTTCTGCCGTCAGACACAAAAGTTCTGCTGCGCGGTGAGATTCCGCCGCAAGTATACACTCTCCTGGAAAGTGCGGGCTACAAGCACACTCCTTCCCGAAGCGCAAAAGCACTTGCTGATGATAAACAAGCCATGTATGAGTTTTTTAAGGCGAACGATTTTTGCTGTCCGCAAACGCTTTGCGGTACAAAAGATAGTTTTGAATATGTGTATCTGGCACAGGAACTTGGAACGCCGTTTATCGCAAAACCGCGCTTCGGCAGCCTCGGCAGGGGCGTGACACTTGTTGATTCAGGTACAAAACTGCAAAGTCTACCGGATGGTGACTGGGTGTTCCAGACTTTTGTTGACACCTCATGCGGAGCGGACTGCCCGCGGGACGTAAGGGTTTTTACAGCCGGCGGAAAGGTTGCCGCGGTTGTTGAGCGGGTGGGGCAGAAGGGTGGAATCGTGAGCAACGTTCATCAGGGAGGAATGTGTGCCACAAAAGAAGTTCCCGTGTATGTGATTACAACGGCTCTCAGTGCAATAAAAAAAGCCGGCCTTTTGTACGGCACGGCTGATTTTCTTTATGACGGAAAAACGTATTATCTTTGTGAGATAAACGCAAGTCCGGGCTTTGAGGGTGTTGAAAAACTCGGGTTCAACATTGCGAAAACTATTATTCAATACCTTCTACAATAGCAACGCCGGCTGAAACGCCGAGTCTGTCCGCACCTGCCTCTATCATTGCAAGTGCAGTTTTTGCGTCGCGAATACCGCCGGAAGCTTTTACACTTGTCCGTACTGAAAGTGGCTCTGTACTGTCCACCGTTTTGCGCATAAGTTCAACATCGTGTACTGTCGCACCGTTTGGAATCGGGTTGCCGTCTGCATCTTTACCGGGAGTACCGAAACCTGTGGAAGTTTTTACAAAGTCTGCGCCGGCTTTTTTTGCCGCAATACAGGCTTTTATTTTTTCATCATCAGTAAGGTAACAGGTTTCAATAATGACTTTTACAGTTGCCGTCTTTATGCATTTTGCTGCGGCATCGTGCGCGGAGTTTACAACTGCCCTGATATCTTCTTCAACAAAAACAAAGTCGCCTGCTTTTGCCCTTCCGATATTGATAACCATGTCAACCTCGTCTGCACCCTGCAGAACAGCGTGAAATGCTTCATCCGCCTTTGTTTTTGTCGCATTTGCTCCGAGTGGAAAGCCTATTACAGTACAGACTTTTACGCCGGTGTTCCTCAAAAGTCCTTCAGCTGTACTAACCCAGCAGGGATTAATACAAACAGAAGCAAAGTGATATTTTTGAGCTTCTTCGCAAAGTTTTTTTATGTCAGAATATGTGGCGGCAGCTTTGAGCTGTGTATGATCAATCATGCCGGCTACATCATTTCTTGAAATTTTTTTATTCATATTTATTTTCTCCGTAAGCTTGTATTTGTTAAAATTCTGTGTTATTTTATTTATATTATAATAATCCAAGAGAGGTTGTACAATGGCTTACAAAATTACAGATTCTTGTGTGAACTGTGGCGCTTGCGAAGGTGAATGTCCTGTTGGAGCAATCAGCGAAGCAAACGGAAAACGCGAAATTGATGCAGGAACCTGTGCAGGTTGCGGAACTTGCGCTTCTGCATGTCCTACAGGTGCTATTGTAGAAGAATAATCTTCTTCTGAATTTTAAACAGCTGCCATGGAAGACTGTAAAAGGAATTTCGGGCAGCTTTTTTTTGCCATGAAACTGTCAGTGTTTATTGTTTCTTTTTTTTCTTCATTTTTCCGCCTGATCCTTGCGCTTGCTTTTTGTTTTGCCGTAACATTTGCTGTGGCTTTTCCGTTATGGAAATTCGCAGTCACCTATCCGCATTCATACACGGTTTTTGCATTGATTTTGGTATTTTGTGCTTTTGCCGTCTTTGTTTTTTCCCGATTAAAAAGTAGACATAAAAAAAACAAGGACTGACAAGTGACAAAACTGTGCCGGAAAAACTGTGCTGCCATACTTTTTTTTCTGTTGCTGATACAATTTAATATTTTCACTGCCGAAAACTATCCCCACATAACGGAGCTGGTATCACGCAATCCGGTTTTCAAGCAGTACAACCAGGAAGTTGAGCAGAACTACAAGAACCTTGCACGCGGTAAACCCCTTAAACTTTCACTTTATACATACACCTGCACAAAGAACGACACTGTAATAACGCTTTCGGCCAGATGCAATATTCCGCAGGAAACAATAGCTACACTGAACCGGATTCCTTCGGTTGACAACAATTTGTCAGGAAAAACGCTTTTTTTACCCACTGTGACCGGTCTTTTCATAACAAAATCGCCCGCAACCACACTTGAGCACATTTTGTCCAAAAAAAACTTTGATTATGATTCAACTTTGTGTTACAGTATAAATGGTGACAGTTTTTACTTTTTACCGGACTGCCGTTTTGAAGCCACGGAGAGAGCGTTTTTTCTTGATACTTCTTTGATTTCTCCGCTACCGCAGGGAATCCTTACTTCCTCATACGGAATGCGGATAAGCCCTATAACCGGTGTTGAACAGTTTCATAACGGTGTGGATTTGGCTGCTCCAAAGGGAACTTCTGTATATGCGGCGCGTTCCGGAGTAGTCCGACTCGCGGGCAGCGATCGTGTTTACGGAAACTACATTATAATAAAACACGATAACAACACCGAAAGTCTTTACGGGCATCTGGATTCATATTCCGTTAAAAAGGGTCAGACTGTCGAAAAAGGAACTGTTATCGGTAAAGTAGGAACAACAGGTTTGTCAACAGGACCGCATCTGCATTTTGAGATACGGATGGACGGAAAATCACAGAATCCACCGGCTTACCTGTTTTTTAAGGAATGATTCGAATCCAGGCCAAGGAGGCGAGGCACGAAAAAACAAACAATAATATTGATATTGCTTTTTTCTCTCTTTTCTTTTGTTTTTGCTGAATCTTTCCGCATAAGACAGGCTTACGAGGTTTCTGTCGATCAGGAAACAACCTCACATAAAGTTTCTCTGGGTTATAATGATGCGCTTGTTATTTCGCTTCCGGCAAACACATATTTTATTGAGGGCATAGAATTCAGCATAAAGATTCCGCAGGAGCTTTTGACCTATACGAATTGTATTGCCTATTCGTTCTATAAAAACGTTTTCCCCAATCCTTCTTCAGCACAGATTGACTATACCGGTGAACGTACTTTTATTGATATGGTTCCGCCGAGGCTCAGTATGGTTGTCCAGCTGCCGCTTACGGAATTCCACAATATAAAAAAATCTCCTTACACGCGTATTTTGCCTGTTGAGACCATACCGGCACAGGATTATGTTTTTTTGCGTATGCAGCCTGTTATGAAAGGCCTCCCCGAAAACTTTGATACACTGACTTTTGACATGGAAATAAAGCCTATACTATCTGACAAAGGCCTTTTGGATTTGCAGCTGCATTATCCCAAAAAGGCAGAAAAAAAAGATGTCAGTGTTTTTATAGACGAGCTACCTGTAAGCAAATACAATTCTCTGATAGAACTGCAGGCGGGTATACATTATCTTGCCGTTACCTCTGAAGAATACCGTACCGAAGTACGGACTTTCACCATAGAAAAGGCTAGGACAACCGTCCTTGACATTCATCTGCTGGATACAACTCCGGCTCTGTTTATTTCCGCACCGGACAATGCGTCGGTTTATCTGGATGATGTTCGGATTACGCTCACCGGCGAGCCTGTTATAATAGCGCAGGGTGACCACACAATAAAAATGACCGTCGGCGGCTATGAAGTAACAAAAACAATTTCCGCTTTTAACGGAAAAGTCTACAACGTTTCGTTCATGATAGACATAGCCGTTACCGAAGCTCCGTAAGTTTTTGTATTATACAAAAGGATTGTAAAACCTGTTTCCGTCCGCAAAAGTGATAATAAGCGCAGCCGCCGAAAAAGCGATTGTGCAGACAATTATAATTTTGTCAGCTGTTTTAAGTTTTCTTTCCGAATACCAGCTTCTTGTCTTTAGCTTTCCAAAACCGCGCAGTTCCATTGCGCATGAGATGGAATCAATACGCTCCATGCTTGTAAAAATCAACGGAAAAAGAATCGGCGCCATATTTTTTAATCGCGAAAAAACGTTCGCCTTTGAAGACATTTCAATTCCGCGGGCTTCCTGAGCGTTTTTTATTTTGTTAAAGTCCGTCTGAACATCAGGAAAATAGCGCAGCGCAAGGGCGATTGAATAGCTGATTGTGTAGCTTAAACCCAGCTTGTTCAGTGACGCGGCAAATTCGCTGGGATGTGTGGCGGTAATGAACATAAAAACGGAAGGAACTATGGTAAAGTATTTGAGAACAACGTTCAGCTCATAAAAAAGCTGCTCTTTTGTCATAAAATAATTTCCCGCAATGTGGAACAACTCAGTTCTTGAGCCGTAAATCTTGCAGCCCTCATAAGGTGAAAAAAGAAAGATTGCTATTACGTTTATGCCCAAAAAAAAGACAATAAGCATAAATACAGAGCGTATTTGCTTCCATTCCACCTTTGAAAAAGCGAATATAACAAAGCTTGCTACAATCATAATCGCAAGAATCCGCGTATCAAAGGTCAGCATACTGATAACGGTCCAGCACAAAAAGAAAATCAGCTTTGTGAGACCGCAAAGTTTGTGAACAAAGCAGTCTTTTTCCTTGTAAGTAATTATCCTGCTCATTCTGCCTTCCTGCTTCTTTCATAATGAATGAACCTGTCCGCAAAGTCCGCGGGGTTGCTTATTCCACATTTTAACGCAAGTGTGTAAAGGCTTGTTTCCTTAAGGCTTGCCTGCTCGGTAAGAGTTTTGTTTGTGAGAATGCGTGATGTTTTGTCGTCCGCAAGAATCCGCCCGTCCGAAATAACAATAGCTCTGTCCGTGTATTCGAGCATAAGGTGCATGTCGTGGGTTATCATTATTATGGTAATTCCAAAGTCTTCGTTCAGTTTTTTAAGAAAGTCCATTATTTCGGTGTAGTGCGCATAATCCTGACCAGCGGTAGGTTCATCAAGAATAAGAATACGCGGATTCATTACAAGAATCGAGGCAATTGTTATGCGCTTTTTCTGCCCAAAGCTTATCGCCGAAACAGGCCAGTTTCTGTAAGGGTACATTCCGCATATTTTAAGCGTATCGCATACTTTTTGCTTAATCTCGTCCTGCGGAACTTTACGTGCCGTAAGTCCCAGCGCAACTTCGTCAAATATTACGGATTTGGAAATCATCTGATTCTGGTTCTGCATTACAAAACCTATTTTTTCACCGCGCTGTTTTATCGAGAGCGGTGCAATGTCTTTGCCGTCAAGCAGGATTGTACCGGAATCCGGTTTTATAAAACCGCAGATTAACGAGGCAAGCGTGGATTTCCCCGCGCCGTTTGTACCTACAATGCTTATCATTTCGCCCTGTGTTATTGAAAAAGAAATGTCTTTTACTATGGGCTTTCCGCGTTCGTATGAAAAACAAAGATTGTGCGCCTCAAGCACAGTCTCTGAAACAGGTTTTGCGGCGGGAACGGAGATTGCGGCTGACCAGTTTTTTACCTGTTCTTTGTAGCCTTCAAGATTCATTATTTCCAAATTTTGCGGATTGTCTTTTTCGCTTATTTGGCAGCCTGCATATTTGAGAGCAGCAATATAAAGCGGTTCTCTTATTCCCTTTTGTGTAAGAAGGTTTGTACAAAGAAGCTGGTTCGGCGGACAGTCTGAAACAATCCTGCCGTTTTCTACTACGATTATTCTGTCAACGTCTTTGTACAAAACATCTTCAAGTCTGTGTTCTATTATTACGATTGTTTTTTTCTGATTTTTGCTTATTTCGTCAATAAGCCCGATTATCTTTTTGCCGGCTGCGGGGTCAAGGTTGGCGAGAGGTTCGTCGAACAGAAGAATATCAACGTTGTCAACAAGAATACCCGCAAGGCTTACGCGCTGTTTTTGTCCGCCCGAAAGTGCCGTTGGAACCTGCTTTAATAGTTCTTTCACATTCACTATATCCGCGGTTTCATTTACCTTTTGGTGCATCAATTCGTTGTTTATGTTGTCGTTTTCCATTGCAAAGGCAATGTCTTCGGCAACTGTAAGCCCTATGAACTGGCTGTCGGTGTCCTGCAGCACGGTTCCAACATGCTTTGACATACCAAAAATCCCTTCTTCAGCAGGATTAAGTCCGCAGACTTTCAGCGAACCTGTTATTTCTCCCTGATAAGAAGAAGGAATCAGACCGTTAATGCATTTTGCTATTGTTGATTTGCCCGAGCCGGATTCACCAATAATAAGAACTTTTTCGCCTTCATATATTTTCAAATTTATGTCAAACAGTGTAGGTTCAGCCTGTGTTCTGTATTTGCAGGAAAAACCGGCGAATTCTATTATTGGTGAAGGCATGGTCGGTTATTAGTTTTCAGCTTTAAGTGAAGATGATTTTGTTTTTACCTTTGAATAACCCCAGGCAAGAAGTGTTCCTACAACAGCTACAACTATAACGTTTGCAACAAAAGCGGCTGCACCCTGTGCAAAAACTTTGTTTGC
>JAEEQG010000155.1 GCA_016285185.1 Spirochaetota bacterium | reverse complement strand
GTACATGGGAGCGCGTATCTGTTCCATTCTGCGCAAGGCGGAAGAAACCGGTACACAGATTTTGGACAAGGCTGATTTGTCCTTGCTGACAAATCCTTTGGAATGGGAACTGATCAAGCTTTTGGGCGATTATCCTGAAGCTGTTCACCGTGCAGCTGAAAAGCTGGATCCGTCAGAAATAACGGCGGTCTTGTACGGCATTGCAAAGGCTTTCAGCTCCTTTTACCATGATTGTTCAATTCTCGGTATAGAAGATAAAGAACTGCTGCAGGCACGTCTTAAGCTGGTAAGCTGTGTAAAGACAGTTCTTAAAAACGGTATGGAGTTAGTGCTTATTCCGTTTATGGAAACAATGTAAAATTGCGCCTGACTATTGACCAAACAGGCAAAAACATAGTATAAAATTATACTATTGTTTATAACATATCTTCGGTATTTTCCCCGTTAGTATACTGAAGTGAATAAATATGAAATTTAGAGGTAGAATATGTACGCATTGGTTGAGTACAAAGGAAAACAGTATAAGGCAGAAAAAGGCGCAATGATTCAGGTTGACAAGCTTGATGTTGAAGCCGGTCAGACAGTTACTATCGATACAGTTGTTTTTGTAAACAACGACGGAAAAGTAAGTGTTGGAACTCCTTATGTTAAGGGTGCAAAAGTAGTTGTTAAGGTAGAAGATACTTTCAAAGATAAAAAAGTAATTGTATACAAATACAAGAGCAAGAAAGATTATCACAGAACAATCGGACACCGTCAGCAGTATACTAATGTTCGTGTTGAGGACATTGTAGTAGCATAACAATGATAAACGTGGAGTTAAGCCGTTGTACCGATGGTACACTGGTTTCTTGCGTGGCAAGGGGTCATTCAACGCTTGCCGCAAAAGGCTCTGATATTGTTTGTGCTATGGTAACGGCGATTTTACGGACAAGTGCGACCGTTTTGGCGGACGAAGCCGAAGATTGCCTTGCAGTCAAAGCTCCTGAGGCTGGATATTTGGAGTTCAGTCTTTTGGATAAAGATGCTTTTAATAAGGAGCATCTGGTTTGTGCGGCAGATTTTATTCAGAGAGGTCTGGAGCTTATTTCGGAAGAATATCCTGAACAGCTGCACTTACTTGTTAAAACGATAGAATAAGTTATAACGGAGGCATAAAAAATGGGACGCAAAAAGGGCGGTAGCGGTGCTAAAAACGGTCGCGATTCAAATCCGAAATATCTTGGTGTAAAAGCTTACGGCGGAACAGTTATTACGGCAGGTTCCATAATCGTTCGTCAGCGCGGTACAAAAATCCATCCCGGCAACAATGTTGGAAAAGGCAAAGACGATACATTGTTTGCAACAGCTGATGGAAAAGTTGTATTCCATGAAAGAAAAGGAAGAAAACTTGCTTCTGTAGAGCCGGTTAAGGCTTAATCAGAACAGTAATCTTTACTGAGATACCCGGATTTAGGCACAAATTTGCTTATACCGGGTTTTTTTTTAAAGGTTGACTAAAGTGATAAAATTTGCAGACGAAGCAACAATCGAAGTCAGTTCCGGCAAGGGCGGCAACGGCTGTGTGGCGTTCCGGCGCGAAAAATTTGTTCCGTTGGGAGGTCCTGCCGGCGGCGACGGTGGTCGAGGCGGAGATGTTGTATTTCAGATAAAGAACAATTTACGTACTCTTGCGCATTTGCGCTACAAACAGCATTTTAAGGCAAAGAACGGCTGTGACGGTGAGGGCAGCAACCGATTCGGCAAAGACGGCGAGGATGTGGTTATTCCGCTGCCGCCGGGTTCGGTAATAAAAGACGCAGAAACCGGAGAAGTGATAAAGGAATTCGTAACACAAAGCGAATCTGAACGTTTTGTATTCCTTGAAGGTGGCAAAGGCGGCTGGGGTAATACGCATTTTAAGACTTCCACCAATCAGGCCCCCGAATACGCTCATGCCGGAAAGCCCGGCGAAACGCGGACTTTGCTTATTGAACTGAATATTATGGCTGATATTGGGCTTGTAGGTTTTCCGAATGCCGGCAAGTCTTCGCTTCTGGACTTTTTTACGAATGCGAGACCTAAAATCGCGCCTTATCCGTTTACTACAAAAATTCCTAACCTGGGTGTTCTGCATGTGGATCAGGAACGCGACATAATTATTGCGGATATTCCCGGCATTATTGAGGGTGCTTCCGACGGCGCAGGTTTGGGAATCCGCTTTCTCAAGCACATTTCAAGAACGGCTGGATTGCTTTATATAATTGATGTTTCTGACGACAATTGTTTTTCCGCCTTCCAAACTCTTTCTTCCGAACTTAAGCAGTTTTCGGCTGAGTTGGCAAAAAAGCCGTTTGCCGTTGTTTGCAACAAGCTGGATGTTGAGGGCGCGCAGGAACGTTTTGAAACAATACGTAAATCCCTGCCCGATGTTATGGTTCTCGGAATGTCGGTGTATAACAGACAGGGAATGGATGAAGTGCGCAAAACGATTATAACGCTTGCGGATACGGTAAAGAATACGAAACCTGCCGCAACGTCAAAAAAGAAAAAAACGGTGAGTGCTTTTATGGCGGAACGTTCCGTATGTGATACGGATGAGATTCAGTATCCGGGGCAGGAACAGTAATGAGAATCGCAATGCTGGGCGGCTCTTTTAATCCAATCCACATAGGACATTGTGCGTTGGCGGATGAAGTTCGGCTGCGTCTGAATTATGACAAGATTATTTTTGTTCCGGCGCATATTTCTCCTTTTAAACAGGACGTAAAACCGGCTGACGATTTTCACCGAATCAGAATGTTAAAAGCAGTAGTCCGGCAGAACAAAGCGTTTGATTATGATTTGTGCGAGATAAAGCGCGGTGGTGTTTCCTACACAATTGACACGCTCCATTATTTAACCGAAAAGTATTCTGGAAAAATTGAAGGCAGAATAGGTCTTATAATCGGTGATGATTTGGTTGAAGGTTTTGACAGGTGGCATAATGCAAAAGAAATTTCTGAGACTGCGGATTTGATTCTTGCGCGGAGACAAAGCGAATCAGGAGTTGATTTTGCGTATCCGCACAAAACCGTGCAGAACAGTATTGTGACAGTTTCTTCTTCTGAAATCAGGCAAAAAATCAAAAGCGGTGAAAGCTTTCGTTATCTTGTGCCTTTTTCAGTTTACCGATATATTACAAAAAGACACTTGTATGGATTTGACAGACAGACTGATGCGGGAAAAGATTGAAGAAATAAAAAATTATGCAGAGCAGGTTTTGAAACAGCCGCGTTTTGAACATTCCGTGAGAACAGCGGAAACCTGCATGGCTTTGTGCCGCCGATTCGGACTTGATGACGGCAAAGGATACCTTGCGGGAATCGGGCATGATATTTGCAAGCAGGAATCTGATATTGTGATTGTTTCACTTTCCATGAGTGATGGATTCCCTGTTTCGGAAGTAGAGCGTAAAAAGCCGGCTTTGCTTCACGGCAGAGCTGCCGCAACTGTGCTGAAAAATTATTTTAATATAACTGATGAAGAAATTCTTGAAGCTGTTAGAAATCATACTTTTGGAAAGGCTGGGATGTGTGATTTGGCAAAAGTCTTGTTCATCGCGGATAAGATTGAACCCGGCAGGGAACATGTTACAGAGAGTTATTTGCAAAAATTTGATAATATGACTCTGGATGAAATGACATATTGTATACTGAAAGAAAACATTGAATATGTTACCTCCAAAGGAAAACTCGTTTCTCAGGCTTCTTTGGATTTTCTAAGGTCACTGGAACAGGAGAAAGTAAAATGAAATTGAAACTTGAGACAGGATTTTTCTTGCTGATTATTATATTTGTGATTCTGGTAGTTCTCTCTGTTGCAATGTTTTTTTTGCTCCAAACGGATGAAGTTACATCAGTCCTCGAGAATGCGGAAGAAGATAAAAGAATTCTGAATATTCTTTTTATTCTTGAAGATAACAAGCAGCCGCTTTTTACGGACATTGTCCTTTATTACCCTGATTCTGAACGAGGTGCTATTTTTGATATACCGGCTAATACCGGTCTTATTTCTACGGCTTTGGACCGAATGGACAGAATAGATGCGGTATATAAGGAAAAAGGTCTTGCTGCATACAAGCAGGAAATTGAAAAACTTACCGGAATAGAAAAAATACCATTTACGATAGAAATGGATTTAAAGCAGTTTTCCTCATTGACCGATCTGTTGGGTGGTTTAAAAGTATTTATTCTTTCTCCTGTTGATGTTACAACGGATGATGGTGAGCGCTATCTTTTACCGTCGGGTGCCGTACAACTTGATGGAGCAAAAATAACTGAATATGTTTCATATAGGATTCCTGAGGAGCCTGAGGAAGATGTCCAAAACCGGATGCAGAACATTTTGGGTGCTTTTCTCTACGCCTTGAACAAACAGCGTGATTTTGTACTGCATAAGGATGTTTTTCCGTTGTTTTATAAAAACATTACTACAAATCTTGATAAAGATGATGCCCATACGTTGTTTACGTTGATTTCGAGAATTGATTCCGAAAAACTTGTTCCACAGACTGTAACAGGTATAACTCAGATGGTTGACGGCAAACCTTTGCTGTTTCCTACCAATGATGGAAATTTGATAAAAGAAGTTATACAGAGAACTATCAGTTCTATAGTTTCCGGTACTATAAGCAACCGTGTTTATGTAATTGAAGTAAAGAACGGAACAAATGTAAATGGTCTTGCACGCAATACATCGGCTCTGCTTAAAACTTTCGGTTATGATGTTCTTTCTTTTTCGGATGCAGATAGGAAAGATTATACACAAACTGTCATAATTGATCATATTGGTAACGAATCAGCTGCGAAATCACTTGCAGATATTATTAAATGTACCAATATAGTAACGGAAGAACTTGTGAATGATGAAGAAGGTCTGTATGATGTTGACTTTACACTGATTCTGGGTTCTGATTTTGACGGACGTAATGTCCGCTAAGGAGATAGCATGAAAGATACAAAGCAAAAGGCTCTTGAAATAGCACACTTAATAGAAGATTATAAAGGTGAAAACGTTAAGGTTATAGATGTATCCGAGTTAAACAGCTGGACAGATTATTTTGTGATTGCAACCGTAACCAGTGCTTCTCATTGGAAGGGTTTGTATAAGCATGTAAAGGACTATGTAAAGGAAAATGACCTTGAGATTAATGTGCCTAACCGCAAGCTTGCAAGTGGTGATGATTGGAATCTGATAGACATCGGACCGATTGTTGTACATTTGATGTCAGCAGAAGCAAGGGCGTTTTATGATCTTGAAAAGCTTTGGTATGGCGGAATAGTGCTTTAACCTTCGTAGAAATAAAAAAAATGTACCGTAAAGCTATTGAAGCTTCCGGTACATTTTGAAATTTCTTGACAGTATTCTGAACTTTTTTAATTAATTATATAATGAATGAACTTTTCTATTCATCGTCGAAGTCTTCGTCATCGAAAAAGTCGCTGTCGTCATCTTCGTCATCATAGCCGTATTCGTCTTCTTCGCTGAATCCGTCGAGGTCATCGTCAAATTCATCATCATCATAATCATCGTCAGCAAATTCGTCGTCGAAATCGTCGAATGATTCGTCATCATCGTAATCATCGTCGTTTTCATCATAGTCATCGTCATAAGCATTCATAAAAAAATAATCCGCTTGAGCCGTTTCCTCGAGTAATTCGCTTTCACTGAACATTTAAACACTTCCTTTGGTTGTCGTATAAGTAAAACATAGATTAGACATATATGTTCTGTCAACAGTTTTTTTGAAAAAAAAATACATTTTTTAAGTTTTTTGTTTTATGAAATAAGGCCTTTCCGCTTACCGTTAAATTAGTATGGGTAAATCTTTTGATTTACTTTTTTAATTTAGTGTTGTAAAATGGACACTATAGGAATTTTATATGGGTGATTTACTAACTGACAGCGAATTTGAACAATTCCGAAAACTTATTTACAAAGAAAGCGGTATTTCTTTTTCTGAAACGAACAGATCTATCCTTGACAGCCGGTTGCATGACAGGTTGAGAAAAACTGGTATTGCAACAATCAAGGAATATTATGACAAGCTCCAGAAAGACGAAGAAGAAATGAAAGTTATGCTTGATTCGATAACGACAAATTTGACTCGTTTTTTTAGAAATCAGGCACATTTTGACGCTTTAATCAATTATATCCTTCCGGAGTTGATAAAAGTAAAAAAAGCCCAGAACAACACCTGTATAACTGTTTGGAGTGCCGGCTGTTCAACCGGAGAGGAACCTTATTCTCTTGCAATGATTCTCAAGGACAAACTGCCTGCTCCATATACATTCAAAATTGTCGCTTCGGATTTGTCTCTTACTTCTCTCTTAGTTGGACAAAAAGGTTTTTATCCTGCAAGCCGTATATCGGGTATTCCGGAAGATTACCTTGCCCGTTTTTTTACTCAAACAGACAATGGTGGTTATCAGGTAAAAAAAGAAATAATGGATACAATCCGCTTTGACTATCACAACCTGACGCATGAAACCGGATTAAAAAATCTGGATATAGTATTTTGCCGCAATGTTCTGATTTATTTTGATGAAGCGGCCCAACTCGAAGTTATAAATAAATTTTGGGATTCAATGGCTGCAAAATCTTATTTGTTTATAGGACATTCAGAATCTCTGTTCGGGATGAATACAAAATTCCAGTTCTTAAAAACAGACTGGGCATGTTTATATCAAAAAAATATTTAAAACAGTAGGATGAATAAATGGACTCAATATCAGTTTTAATAGTTGATGATTCCGTTTTGATGCGGAATCTGGTCGGAAGAATAATAGAAAATACTCCAGGACTTGAAATTGCTGACAAGGCGATGAACGGAATGTTTGCATTGGAAAAGATTCCCAAATGCAATCCCGATGTAATTGTTCTGGATATTGAAATGCCTGTTATGAACGGGCTTGAGTTTCTTAAGGAAAGAAAAAAGCGTGGAATTGATATTCCCGTAATAATGCTGTCTAGTATTGCGAAAGAAGGTTCAAGGGTTACAATGGAATGCCTTGAACTTGGTGCAGCAGATTTTGTTACAAAACCGTCCGGTTCTGATTCCCCTGATATAGGTAATGTTGCTCAGCGTCTTGTTGAGTTGATTATCGGTTATGGAACAAAATATGCGCTTGTTCATAAAAACAGACATGTATCGGTTCCATTTCCAGTAATCGGAGATAAAAACAAAACTTCAGGACTGCTTTCAAAGGTTGAAAAAAAGTTTGCTCCTGTTACACCTGTCAGAGCAAATGGTAAAATTGAAATTATTGCAATCGGAATCTCAACCGGTGGACCTAACGCATTGCGTGAGGTTTTTTCAAAAATAGACCCTAATCTTGAACAACCGATTGTTGTTGTTCAGCATATGCCTGCTGGTTTTACAGAAGAATTTGCGCGTAGCTTGAATCAGATTTGTCCGCTCGAAGTCCGCGAGGCAAAAGAAGGGGATATTGTAAAAAAAGGACGGATTCTTATCGCGCCCGGAAACAAGCATATTGTTGTAGAACGCAAACCGCTTGCAACGGTTGTTCATCTTACGGATGATGATTTGTGCAACGGACACAGACCTTCCGCTGATGTTCTTTTTAAATCTGTTGCCGAGCAATTTCAGAACAGAGCTTTGGGTGTAATTATGACCGGAATGGGACGGGATGGTGCTGCGCAGATTACTGAAATGCGAAAGCAGGGCGCATATACACTTGGTCAGGATGAAAATTCTTCTATAGTATATGGAATGCCTAAAGTTGCCTTTGAGATGGGTGGTGTTCAAAAACAAGTTTCGTTAAGCGATATGGCAAACGAAATAAGTACACTGGCTAGACTCCACGCTGTTTGACATTTGTCTATTTGTTTACGGAGATGGCAGTTATATACGGATGATTTGTATCTGACTTTTTTGTTTTTTTGCTGAATAAAAGAACGATTATTATTGCGATACACATAAAACCGAACATAACAGCAATTTTCCCTTGTTCAGAAAAGTTCTTGCCTGTTATTACCGTTGGCAATGAATAGCCGGCTGCAGCTGCTAAAACAGGAAATAAAACTGTCCAAATTGTCTGCCGTGCAGCTATCCTTTTATTAATCGCAATGTTTGCAATACAGCCTTCATAGACTGGAATTTTTTGTGGATTTGTAATTTCAAACGGTTTTCCAGTTTTTTTGCAGCCGTTTTCTGAGCAGTTTATACATGCATCCGAAATAACCGGAACTGCCGTTATTCTGCTGTCTTTGTCTATTTTAACAATCCTAACAGTTGTTTCCATCTGGTCTTACTCTTTGTATAGCGGCTCGTTTATTCGCTCGATTGAGACAGCTTTACCGCTGTCATCAACAACTACAAAAACTCCTTGCAGGGCAGGTTTTACGGCAGGTTCCGGGGCGTCTATCCGTGTCCAGTCAGGAATACCGCTCAAATATTCGGTGATTGCAACAGATGGCGCTGTTCCTCCTACCGAATTCTGGCAGCCGGTTCTACCTGCATCGGTAATATAGGCAGTACCGTTTGAAAGCACAATTTCGTCAGCCGTCTGGATACGACCATGAGAGCCAATTATTGCTGAAACTTGACCGTTCAGATAAAAACCGAATGCTTTTTTTTCGGCTGTTGTTGCTGCATGGAAATCTATCAAAACAAGAGGGGTCTCTTTTTTTGCTGCCATAACTGAATCAATACCGGTAATAAACGGATTGTCTGCATGAATGCGCGAAAAGCCGCTGTAGCCGAGGATAGAGATAACTGCAACCCGTTTACCGTTTTTTGCAGTACATATTTTGCAGGATTTTCCTGGAGAGTCTTTCGGAAAATTTAAAGGGCGCAATACATAGCTTGTTGTATTGAGACTTTCTACCATGTCCTTTTTGTAAAAACTCATGTCGCCGCCGGTGATTACGGAAAGTCCCAGTTTATGCAGATATCCGGCATGTTGCTTCCCAAGTCCTGTACCATTTGTCGCCGCATCCGCACAGCCGAATACAAAATCGCATTTGTATCTGCTGATTAATTCTTGTAGTAAAATTTTAACACATTGAATACCGGCTTTCCCGATTATTTCGGCTATATACAAAATTCTGGTTTCCACCTGATACTCCTAGTTTTGTGGTGGACGAAGCTGTTTGAGTTTTTCATCACAAATAGCAGCACCGGTTTCGTTGTGCATTTCTTTGTATGTGTCTCTCAGATTGTACAAAGCATCATAATAATGCGGATAAATTGAAACGGCTTTTTCAAAAGCTTCACTTGCCAGTTCAAAGTTTTCCTGTGCAAAATGCAGAACTCCGATATTGTTCCAGATATGAGCGTTATTATTGTCAAGTTCAAGTCCTTCACAATAATAAAAGTAGGCAAGACTGTATTCTTCCATTGCATAGCAGATTAATCCGAGGGTTTCATATACATCTGCATCTGTATCATCAAGTTCTACTGCTCTTATGAGAGCTTGTTTTGCACCGTATAAATCACCTGCGTTTCTGTATGTTATACCGAGATTGTACCATAATAGATAATTGTTTTTTTCTATGGCCAACGCGCGTTTTAAGCAGGCAACCGCTTCCTGGAACGAACCTGCCGTTGCAAGCTCAATGGCCTGTGTATTCAATAATTCAGGATTTTCTTGCATTTATGTATTCCTCTCGATCATTGCAGAAAACAAATCTGTTATTAAATTTGTGGCTTCTTTTCCTGAATAATTATTTTGCAGCGTTTTGCAGGCAGTGTCTATTGTTTTTTTGCTGAAATCAGCAGCTTCTTTTATTGCACCGCTTTCTTCCAACAGCTTTATTACTGTTTCTACAGCAGGACTTTCCGGTCCTTCTTTTTTTGCCTGACGGAACAAGTTTGTAATTTTAGGTAAATCTTCATGTCTTTTTTCCAGATGAATAAGTATGGGCAGACTTTTTTTGCCTTCCACAATATCATCACCGCGTTTTTTCCCTGGGTTACCTTTTGTCAGATTTATAACATCGTCCAGTACCTGAAAACCGACCCCTATATCTGCAGCAATATTGCCGATTTTTTCCAATTCACTGTCAGAGGCCTCTGCTGCTATTGCTCCGATTTTTGCGGCAAGTGATGTTAATGTACCTGTTTTTAGCCGAACCATTGCTTCGTATTCAGAACGGGTAGGAATCAATTCATCGTTTTTATGCCAGAATATGTCCATAGCCTGACCGGCATGCAGTCGGCGGAGTTCTACTGTAAGTGTTTCATAAAGCTTTAATTTTGTATCAGAGGGGACTGCTGCGGAATTGATGGCACTCATTGAGTTAAAATACAACCATGAACCAGCATTTATAGCGACATCTGTCCCGTAGGTAATGTATGCGGATGGCTTGCCGCGCCGCATATCCGCGTTGTCTTCTATATCATCATGTATAAGACTTGCAGTATGAACAAATTCTATAAGTGGAACAAGAGAATATGCTAGTTCCGCAGTTTTTTCGGGAGTGTCCGAGAGCATTTCTGATACAAGAATGAGAAGTAAAGGCCTCATCCTTTTTCCACCCAATAGTAAAAGTTCTCTGCAAGGTTTTACGAGTTGAGCGATATGTTCATCTTTGACGGCTGCCGGAAGTTTTGCAAAAACATCCTGTTTCCATTCATTATTTATTGTTTCTGGTAAATTCTCCGTTAAAACATCTTCAATTTTTTTCAGTCTGTGTGTATACTTATCCATCACCCTATTTTATCATAAATAATAAATTTGAAAAGGTACCTATGCCATCCAACAGTTACGAAAAACCAGATTATTGGTCAAAAAAAGCATTTTCTGAGGGCTATCCAGCCCGTTCTGTATATAAGCTGCAGGAAATCGACAAAAAATTCGGCATGCTTAAAAAAAATTATAAAGTTCTGGATTTAGGAGCTGCACCTGGCAGCTGGACGGTTTTTGTACTCCGTGAACTCGCCGGAACGGGGCACGTAACATCAATAGATTTGAATCCTCTTGCAAAAAATGTAAAAAGTGACAATCTAACATTCATACAAGGCGACCTTTATTCCGATGAAATAAGAAAGGAAGCTTTAGAACACGGACCATACAATCTGGTAATATGTGATGCTGCACCTCCTACAACGGGAAACCGCGTTATTGATACTGCACGTTCTTCAGGACTTGTTGAACTTGCGATTTATTATGCTGAGACTATGCTGAAGCAAGGTGGTAATTTTGCCGTAAAAATTTTTCAGGGTGGAGATCAGCAGCAGCTTTTAAAAAAGATGCGGACTATCTTTACGGAAGCAAAAGGTTTTAAGCCTGTGGCATGCCGTTCCGAGTCTTTTGAAACATATTTGATTGGCATAAACAAAAAGTAATTGTCCTTGTTTTAGGGGTTCTGTAACCAAAAAAAGGATTAGGAAATGCAAATTTCAAAAAAAGCATGGTTTTTCATTGTTCTGGCATTTGTTATTTACATCGGTTCTGTAAGTTTTTTTATTGCTGCAGCGTTAAGCCAAAAATCTTCGGCTGCTTTGCATGCAAATAAATCGGCTGTTGAGGCGGATGACTCTGTTTCTGACCAGAAAACAATTGTCGAAACTGATTCAGAATCTGAAACAGATGTAATTGCTGAGGCAGAATATGAAATTCCTGATCTTGTTCCCGGGCAGGGGGGCTTGGATCTTAGTCCTGCGGAAGTTGCAAAAGAAGATGTACCGGAATTGTATTATACAGTATACAGAATAAAACAGGGAGATATGCTTGGTATCCTTGCGGAAAATTACGGTGTGACACAGGATACTCTCATCAGTGTAAACGGAATCAAAAATTCAAGGACAATCCAAATTGGCCAGTACATAAGGATTCCATCTATTCCTGGAATAGTTTATACAACAAAAAAATCAGGTGAAACAGCACAAACCATAGCTGAAAAATACAATGTTTCAGCTGAAAAAATAGCATTTGTAAACAATAAAAATACAGAAGAAGAACTTACAGAAGGTATAACGATTTTTGTTCCGGATGCCGAACTTGATTGGGTTACACGTCAGGAAATAAACGGTGATTTGTTTAAACGGCCTCTGCGCAAAGGTTATTATTTTTCATCTTATTATGGATGGAGAAAAAACCCTTTCTCGGGTAGACGTACGTTTCATAACGGAATTGATATGGCAATCGCCAAGGGAACACCCGTTTATGCGGCTTTAGGTGGTACTGTTTCTGCTACAGGATGGGATAATGTCTACGGAAATTATGTAAAAGTTGCGCATCATTCTGGTTATGTTACCATGTATGCGCACCTGAGTAAGATTACGACAAAAAAAGGCGCCTATGTAACAACTTCAACAAAAATAGGCGAGGTTGGCAGTACAGGACAAAGCACTGGTCCGCATCTTCATTTTACGGTATTCAAAAACGGAAGGACAACAAATCCTGCTCTTTTGTGGAATTAGGGATATTTGTCAATACAGCTTTACTTGATGGAAAAAGTATAATAGAATTAGATAGATAGTGCCGATAAGTATAGAATAACGAATGAATTAAAAACGGGGACTTTATGAATACGTTTAATTTGACAGAAATAGACGACGATGCTCTCTTTACCAAAGATGTTGTACTTGATGAAACTTTTCTTTTGACATGCGTTTCAGTTCCTGTTACCGCAAAATTAAAACAGGCGTTGGTGGAGTGGGAATTCAGGCAGGTATTTTCTGATGGTGAGTTAACACAACAGATTGTTGCCGCCGCCACAAATGAATCTGATGCTTCTACCCCGACAGAAGAAGTTACTGATGACTTTCAGCAGGATATGGAAGATCAGAATCCTGCTGAAATTTCTGGCGTTAACATAATGCAGCGTGCCATGTCCATTGTTGAAAACAATGAGTCCGAGAAAAGTGCCAGTATTGAGGATAACAAGCTGTTCCTTGTACAAACCGTATATAATGAGTATTTGAAGTATATAGAAGATATTTATACCTTATTTGTAACTCACAAAAAGTTGGAATATGAACCAATCTCGGTAAATATGAAGGATCTTTGTGTATTTGTTAACGAAAACAGACGCTACATGCTTCGTGTACTGCCCAATACTCTTGAAGAAACACGCAATTATCTGATTGACCATGCAATGCGTTCAACTATTCTTGCGATTGCTATTGCCTGTCAGCTGAAAATGCCGTTGCCAAAACAGGTAGAGCTTGGAGTTGCCTGTATGCTGCACGAGATAGGAATGTTAAAAATTCCGCCGCAGATACACATGAGCAATCGAAAACTTTCTGCCGCAGAAATGAAGACGATTTATACACATCCTTTATATTCATATAACATTCTCAAGGAGCACTCCTTCCCGTTGAGTATTTGTCTTGGTGTTCTTGAACACCACGAAAAAGTAAATGGAATGGGGTATCCGCGCAGAATGATGGGTGATAAAATTTCGCTTTATGCAAAAATTATTGCGGTTGCATGTTCTTACGAAGCTATAACTGCACCGCGTTCTCACAGAACACCGCGGGAGTCTTTCAATGCTATGGTTGAAATCTTGCAGGATAATGGTAAATTCTATGATGCAACGGTTATAAAAGCTTTATTGCTCACAATCTCTCTCTTCCCGATTGGGGCTTATGTTTTCCTTAGTAACGGTAAAATTGCCCAGGTTATTGATGTTAACCCCGCAAATCCAAAATTGCCGGTTGTTCAGCTCTGGAATGAAAAAGATGAAAAGGGCGATGCTATAACGATTCAGACTGGAGAAGAAATTAAGATTTCACGTGTTCTAAGCCGGCAGGAAGTTGCCGACATAAAGAAAACTGTAGCAAAATAACGTTTTTTAGTTACCGTTTTTTTTACTGTACAGCTGTAGATAATCCTTGAGATGCAAAGGTAGTGTTTCGTATGGCTTGAGATGATATGGGCATCTTTTTTCACATTCTTTACAGTTTATACAATTATCTATCCTTTCCATTTTTTCTTTCCATTCCGGAGTAAGAAAATTTTGTTCAGGTGCACGCCTTAAAAGTTGCATCATTCTATTTGCAAAGTCTATCGGAATTTGAGCGGGACAGGGCATACAATAACCACAACCCCGACAAAAATCAACAGGAAGACTTTTTCGTTCAGCTTCTATCTCTTCTAAAAACTTGTCGTCAATACGAGGAGGATTTGCCTCAAAATACAGAATCTGACTCAATTCCTCTTTTTTTTGTATACCCCAAATAGGAACAACATTTTCATACTGGCGCAAAAAGCCGAATGCAAGCGGAATATTAGTAAGCAACCCACCGCACAAAGCCTTCATGGCAATAAAGCCGATGTTAAGCTGATCGCAGAATTTTACAAGGTCGATTTCTTCTTGCGAAGAAAGCATGCTGAATGGATACTGCACGGTATCGTATAAACCGCTCAATGCCGCATCAAGCGCTTGAATCCGTGAGTGATTTGTTATACCGATAAAACGTATTTTCCCATCTTTTTTTGCTTTTTGCAGTGCTTCGTAAATACCATCCGGCTGTCCTATCTTAGGAACGGTTTGGGGGTTATGAAGCTGATAAATATCAATGTAGTCGGTATTCAGTTCAGAGAGACTTTTTTCAAGATCCTCATTAAGTGCCTGAGCAGTTTTTGCTGCTGTTTTTGTTGATATTATAACGTTTTTTCTTATGTCTTTGAGTGCTATGCCGAGTTTTTTTTCACTGTCGGAATATGCACGCGCTGTGTCAAAAAAATTTATACCACCATCGTAAGCCTGCTGTATAAGTTCTGCAGCTTCTTTATAATCGGTGATTCTTTGAATGGGCAAAGCGCCGAACGAAGTTCTTGAAACCAAAAGTTTAGTCTTACCCAGTGTAACATATTCCATGGTGGAACCCCATAAATAAAAACAGTTTCGCTCAGGACTGAAAAATGCCTGAACGAAACCTGTGAAAAGTAAAGAGTATTAAACTCTCTTGTAATTTTTAATTTCCTGCTTGATTCTTGCTGTAAGTTCGCTTCTGGGAATACGAACCTGTTCCATCGAATCGCGGAAACGGAGTGTTACGGTATTGTCTTCTTTTGAGTCATAGTCAACGGTAACACAGAACGGTGTTCCTACCTCGTCCTGACGGCGATATCGTTTTCCGATTGCACCAGCCTGGTCGTAGTCAGTTACGAATTCTTCCTTTAATTCGTTTTGGATATCTTTTGCAAGTTCTGCAAGTCCGTCTTTTTTCATAAGAGGAAGAACTGCTACTGTTACAGGAGCAATTTTCGGATGGAAGTGGAGAACTGTTCTGTAATCTTCCGGCTCCCCGGCTTTGGCAAGATTCTGTTCTTCGTATGCATCGCACATAAACATAAGAACGTTGCGGGTAAGACCGGCGGATGTTTCGATAATGTATGGAATGTACTTTTCGTTTCCATTGTCCTGGTCTATGTATGACATATCCTTGCCGGAGTACTCAGTGTGCTTTGTAAGATCAAAGTTTGTTCTGTTGTGAATACCTTCCAGTTCGCTGAATCCCATCGGGAATTCGTATTCAATGTCATATGCGTCCTTTGCGTAGTGTGCAAGTTTTTCGTGGTGATACCAGCGCAACTTGTTCTCGCGGATTCCGTACTTTTTATAGAATTCCCAGCGCTGACCTCTCCAGTATTCGAAGAATTTGTCGTCGTCGCCCGGTTTTACAAAGAACTGCATTTCCATCTGCTCAAATTCGCAGGTACGGAAAATAAAGTTCTTGGTAACGATTTCGTTGCGGAATGCTTTACCTACCTGTGCAATACCGAACGGAATCTTCATTCTGTTTGACTGGATTATGTTTTTGTAGTTTACATAAATTCCCTGTGCTGTTTCAGGACGAAGATACAGGATACTTGCTGTGTCTTCGGCTGGTCCGATATGTGTCTTGAACATAAGGTTGAAAGAACGCGGCGGTGTAAGCTCGCCTCCGCATTTGGGGCAGATTCTTTTTTCAACGTTTTCTTTTGAAATCTGACTTTCGTCATCTGCACGGAACCGCATTTTGCAGTCTTTGCAGTCTACAAGCGGGTCTGAAAAATTCGCTACGTGTCCGGATGCTTCCCATGTGCGCGGGTGCATAAAAATTGCTGCATCGAGTCCGACAATGTTGTCGTGCAGCTGTGTCATCTCTTTCCACCAGGCGTTCTGAATATTCTTTTTCAGTTCAATTCCGAGCGGACCGTAGTCCCATGCTCCTGCCTGACCACCGTAAATTTCCGATGACTGAAATACAAATCCCCGTCTTTTGCAGAGACTGACAATTTTTTCCATGGTGATTTCGTGATTGTCCATGTTTTTTTCTTCCTTGCTTTCTTGTGGCCTTCCTGGAAGAAAGGCACTTTATTCTGTCGTGAGCAGACAAGCTGTTCGCGATCGGTTCACTGATAACTGCAATGAGCCGAACGACCCGCACAATACCTGACTGTACGGGGGCATTGTTAATGAGTATAGCAAAAATCGTATTTTATGTATACACGTTTATCCACTGTCATTGCTTGTAAATCCTCAGAAAAAATCGTATTCTTTTAATGTATGAGTAACTTGCAGAATCTTAAAAAGACTTTTATTACCGAACCTTTGCTCAAACGTTTTTTGAGCTTTGTAAAAATCTGGACAACTAGCGATTCTTCCGTTGCGGATAAAGGCATTCAGCCTTCCACGGAACGCCAGCGTGACTTTGCGCAGCTTTTGCAAAACGAGTTCAGACTTATGGATGTGAGTGATTTGACCCTTACCGCAGAAAGTTATTTGTGTGCACGGATTCCTGCTTCAAAAGGATATGAAAACTGTCCGTCCGTATGTTTTTTAGCACATCTTGATACGGTGGAAGAAGTTAGCGGAAAAGATGTAAAACCACTCGTTTTTTCTAATTATGACGGAAATCCTATAACGTTGAAAAACGACGTATCACTTGATCCCGACGAAGATTCTGCGCTGGCTCAATGTGTGGGGGATACTATAATCACATCTGACGGTACAACGCTTCTTGGTGCTGACGATAAGGCTGGTGTTGCCGCAATAATGACCTCTGTTGAATATGTATTGAAAAATGCCGTTCCGCATGGGCAGATTGAAGTTATATTTTCGCCGGATGAAGAAACTGGACACGGTATGGATCATGTTCCTGCCGGATGGATTCAGTCAAAGTTCTGTTATACAGTTGACGGCGGCGATGTAGGTGAGGTTGAAGCAGAATGTTTTAATGCCTGCAAGGTAGACGTTACGTTTGAAGGCAGAGCCACACACACTGGAACAGCCCGACCCGGTATGGTTAATGCAGTTACAATGACTGCCAAATTCCTGCAGATGCTTCCGCAGCAGGAAAGCCCCGAAACGACAGACGACTATCAGGGTTTTTATGCCCCGATGGAAGTTGCCGGACACATTGAAAGTGCTGCCGTTATTCTGTTTTTACGCGATTTTGAAACGGACGGAATGAGCCGAAGGATAGAAACGGTAAAAACGCTTGCAAAGGCAACGGAAGCTGCGTTCCCCGGTGGCAAAGTTGACGTAAAAGTTACAGAACAGTACAAAAATATGAAAGACGGCATTATGAAAAATCCTGTCGTTATGGAAAAGCTGGTTCAGGCGGTAAAAAATACGGGGCTTCCTGTCCGATTTGTTCCGATTCGAGGAGGTACGGATGGTTCGCGACTTACGGAAATGGGCTTCCCGACTCCGAATATTTTTACGGGAGGGCATAACTTTCATTCAAAAAAAGAATGGGCATCACTTTCGCAGATGACTTCAGCGGTTGAAGTTATCTGTGAGCTTGTAAAGCTTTGGAGCATAGAAAAATAAATATACCAAGAGAGGTGAATAAAAATGGAATACAGAACACAGGGCGTTTGTGCAAGTGCAATCAACTTTGATATTGAAGACGGAAAAGTCCGAAACGTAAGTTTTACCGGCGGTTGTAACGGAAACACTCAGGGAATTGCAAAACTGGTTGAAAACATGAAAGTTGAAGATGTAATCGACAGACTCAGCGGCATAAAATGCGGTTTTAAATCAACAAGCTGCCCTGATCAGCTTGCAAAGGCATTAAAAGCTTACGTTACAAAGTAAAAAGACCGATAAAAATAAAAACTGATATTATTTTTACAAGAGGTCGTCATGTACGAATATGTTGTTGAGGGCGGATTCCCCGTAAAAGGCTCCATAAAAGCAAGCGGGAACAAGAATGCGGCCCTCCCTTGCATCGCTGCTTCTTTGCTGACATCGGAAACAGTAATTCTTCGAAACATTCCGGAGATAGAAGATGTCGGTGTAATGCTGCAAATCCTAGCTTCTTTCGGGGCAACTGTTGAAAAAACAGATGCAAATACGTACAAAATTACAGCAAAACAGATAGACAGTTATGAAGTTCCTGCTGAACTTTCAAACAAAATAAGAGCTTCAATACTTTTTGCAGGACCTCTTGTAGCCCGTACAGGCAAAGCTGTACTTTCTCCCCCCGGTGGTGATGTTATAGGCCGCAGAAGACTCGATACGCATTTTCTTGCTTTGCAGGAACTCGGTGTACGTATTGCTGTCAACGGCAAATTCCGTTTTTCGGCCAACAAGCTTGTGAGCGCCGATATTTTTCTGGATGAAGCGTCTGTTACAGCTACCGAAAATGCAATAATGACTGCTGTCTTTGCCGAGGGCGAAACAATCATAACAAATGCCGCAAGTGAACCTCATGTACAGGATTTGTGTCGTATGCTCAATTCTATGGGTGCTGATATACGCGGAATCGGTTCAAATATCCTTACCATACATGGTGTAGAAGGATTGCATGGATGCGATTTTACAATCGGGTCGGATTTTATGGAGATAGGTTCGTATATCGGCCTGGCTGCGGCAACAAAAGGTTCAATTTCAATATCCGGTGTAAACGCGCGTGAAATGCGCCCTGTCAAAATTGCATTCGCAAAACTCGGTATTACATGGAATATAACCGATGATGTTCTTGTTGTTTCACCCGGACAGCAGATGCGAGTAAATACAGATCTTGGTGGTATGATTCCGAAGATTGACAGTTCCCCGTGGCCGGGATTCCCGCCGGATTTGACAAGTATTATGACGGTTGTTGCAACACAGGTAGAGGGAACTGTCCTTATCCACGAAAAAATGTTTGAATCTCGCATGTTCTTTGTGGACAAACTGATAGGCATGGGTGCAAGAATTACGCTGTGTGACCCGCATCGTGCTGTTGTCTCAGGTCCCAGCAATCTTCACGGTTCAGAACTGACATCTCCCGATGTTCGTGCCGGTATGGCGATGGTAATCGCTGCCATGACTGCTCATGGCGAAAGCGTTATCCGTAACGTTTATCAGGTTGAGCGTGGATACGAGCATCTTACGGAACGTTTGCAAAGTCTTGGTGGGCATATTATCCGCAAAAAAATATAAACATTTCACTATTGCCGTTTTCAAAAAAAATTACTATCTTTAATTTAAATAATTGAGAAACTAATTATAATTTTAAGGAGATATTTGAGAAAATGGCAAAAGAATTGCTTTTTAATGAAGAAGCTCGCAAAAAGTTACTTTCCGGCGTTGAACAGATTTCACGTGCAGTAAAGGTTACACTTGGACCAAAAGGTCGCAATGTTCTTATCGACAAAAAATTCGGTGCTCCTACTGTAACAAAAGACGGTGTTTCTGTTGCAAAAGAAGTTGAGCTTGAAGACCATTACGAAAACATGGGTGCTCAGCTTTTGAAAGAGGTCGCCACAAAAACAAATGATGTAGCAGGTGATGGTACAACAACCGCAACTGTTCTTGCATATTCTATGGTACGTGAAGGTCTTAAGGCCGTTGCTGCCGGAATGACTCCTATCGAACTTAAACGTGGTATGGATAAGGCAACAGCCCTTGCTGTAGACGAAATAAAGAAGAATTCAAAAGAAATCAAAGGCTCTGATGAGGTTTCTCACGTAGCTTCTGTTTCTGCAAACAACGATGCAGAAATCGGAAAGATTCTTGCTGAAGCAATCGAAAAAGTAGGTAAAGACGGCGTTATTACGGTTGAAGAAGCAAAAACAATGGAAACTACAACAGACTTTGTTGAAGGTATGCAGTTTGACCGTGGTTACATTTCATCATATTTTGTAACAGACCGCGACCGCATGGAAACAGTATTCAACGATTGTCTCATCCTTATTCACGACAAGAAAATCTCAAACATGAAAGACCTTCTGCCTCTTTTGGAAAAAGTTGCCCAGACTGGAAAACAGCTCCTCATCATTGCAGAAGACATTGACGGTGAAGCACTTGCAACACTTATCGTAAACAATATCCGTGGCACACTCAAAGTTTGTGCAGTCAAGGCTCCCGGCTTTGGTGACCGCCGCAAGGCAATGCTCGAAGACATCGCTATTCTTACAGGCGGTGAAGTAATTACCGAAGAACTCGGACTCAAGCTCGAAAACACAGAGATTGCTCAGCTCGGTAAAGCAAAATCAGTCAAGATTGATAAAGACAATACAACTATCATAGACGGTGACGGTAAACAGAAAGACATCAAAGACCGCATCGCACAGATTAAGGCTCAGATTGAAGAATCTACAAGTGATTACGATAAGGAAAAACTTAAGGAACGTCTTGCAAAACTTGCAGGAGGCGTAGCTGTTATCAATATCGGTGCTGTAACAGAAGTTGAAATGAAAGAAAAGAAGCACAGAGTTGAAGATGCCCTTTCTGCAACACGTGCTGCTCTTGAAGAAGGTATTGTTGCTGGTGGTGGACTTGCACTTATTCAGGCTGCAAAAGCTCTTGAAAAAGCAGATGAAACTTCTTTGACAGACGATGAAAAAGTTGGATTCAAGATTGTAAAACGCGCTCTTGAAGAACCAATTCGCCAGATTGCAGAAAATGCAGGTCTTGACGGTGCAGTAATCGCTGACAAAGCAAAGAACGAAAAGAAAGGTGTCGGATTTGATGCTTCAAAGATGGAATGGACGGATATGTTTGCGGCAGGTATCATCGACCCTGCAAAGGTAACACGTTCAGCTTTGCAGAACGCTGTTTCTGTAGCAAGTCTCTTGCTCACGACAGAATGTGCAATTACAGATATCCCTGAAAAGAACCCTGCTCCTGCAATGCCTGCAGGTGGAATGGGCGGTATGGACGGAATGTATTAATACTGGTTTTGTCTTAGGCAAAATCTAATAAAAAGCTGTCTGACTTATGTCAGACAGCTTTTTTTTGTTTTCTTTATTTAAAAACGGTAAAAAAATACATTTAAAAACAATATTATTTGTATGAAGATTTATAGTTTTTCACCTTTCGGTTATGAAGGGGCCATTGTTTCGGTAGATGTTGATTTGCGGCGCGGAATTCCGGCCGTGGATGTTGTTGGTTTGGCAGATAACGCGGTAAAGGAATCGCGCGAAAGAATGCGGTCTGCCATATTGAATTCAGGTTATGAGTTCCCCAAGGAACGGGTACTTATAAGCCTGTCGCCCGCAGATATGCGTAAAGAAGGAGCTGGCTTTGACCTGCCTATTGCAGTTGCAGTTCTGTATGCGGAGCATAATAAACAAAGTCCCGATGATCAAAAGAAACAGTCTGGTACTGAGAACTGTGTTCTGGTTATGGGTGAACTTGATTTGACAGGTAATGTCCGTTCTGTTCGCGGTGTTCATGCGGCAGTCCTTACGGCAAAAGAGAACGGTATAAATTGCTGCATTGTTCCCAAAGGCAACTATCAGGAAGCTGTCGTGCCTCAAATGCACATATTCGGAGTTGAAAATCTGAAAGAAGCTTTTGAATGTCTAAGCAGAATTCAGAATGTAAAGGAGCTAAAAACTGAAGTTGTTGAATTGCAGTGTGAGGATGAAGTTTGTTTTTCTCCGTTGGCTGAAAATATGAATTATTCTACCGTAAAAAATCAGGGAACGCTTTTGCGCGGTTTGCAAATAGCTGCGGCAGGTTTTCATAACCTTATGGTTTACGGACCGCCAGGCTGTGGGAAAACCCTTGCGATTCAGCGGTTACCCTCAATTATGCCTCTGCTGACACTTGCAGAATCCCAGACTGTTACACGAATCTATAGCCTTGCAGGTTTACTGCCTGCCGGTAGTTCGCGAATAAGTCAGCGCCCTTTCCGGCAGCCTCATCAAACATCCAGCCTTGAAGGAATGAGCGGGGGTGGTGTTTTATGCCGCCCCGGAGAGATTTCGCTCGCTCACAACGGAGTTTTGTTTTTGGACGAAGCCGCCGAATTTCGAACCAGTGTTCTTCAGGCACTGCGGATTCCTTTGGAAACAGGCTCTGTAACGCTTTCCAGAGCTGGTAGGCACACTACTTATCCAGCAAATTTCCAGTTGATTATAGCGACAAATCCGTGTCCATGCGGTAATTATGGAAGCAAAAGCAAAATTTGTCTTTGTTCTGCACGTTCTGTAGAATTCTACTGGAAAAAGTTTTCCGCACCACTTTTAGACAGGATAGACATCCGTATACCTGTTTTCAACAATTCTGAATCCATGTCGGAATCTGATTCCAAATACAGCAACTACAACAGCATCTCTACCGAAGAACTCCGGCAGAATATTGCAAGAGCTGTAAAAACGCAAAGACAGCGACAAGGAAAAATGAATGCACTGCTTTCACCTGAAGAAGTACGTAAAATTATCCGTCTTGATAAGGATTGCGAGGCTTTGTTGGAAGAGTCTTGTTTGGAAGAAAATTTTTCCGCGCGCGGTATGTGCAGCATAAAAAAGCTTGCCAGAACCATTGCTGATATGATAGGAAGTGAAGCTATCCTGCCGGCGCATATAAAAGAGGCTGTTTATTTCAGGAAAAATACCGGCGGACTGGATTTTTGCCTTTAGCTTTTATATACGGTATTCAACGTAACGCACGCGCTTTTGTTCGACTGCGTCTTTCAGTGATTTTTCTCGTTTCGACAGGGCTGATGAGCCGGTTTTTACTTCAACAAAAACAATTTCATCTACTGCATCATTGTTGTAAAGACCGGAAAACACAATAAAGTCCACAGGCTTGCCTAAAAAACGGCAGTCTTCAGCTCTGCACGGAAAATCACGCAAAAAAGGCGCAATCTGTTCTGCAATTTGTCCTCCCAAAACGGAACGCGATCTTTTAATTGCATCTTCGCGTGCTTCTTCTATTTCCTGAGCATGGTGGATAGAAGCTTCCAAATTCCCGGTCTTTTTCCCTGCTTTGTATACCAACATCAACAGCAGTACAATAATTCCCAAAAAGCCGGTACCAACGAACAGAATGCCGAGAATAAAGGTCGTGGATTCAATTGGAACGGTAAAAGTCATTTTTATTTCCGATTTTGTAACTTATTGAAAAGATATCTAGTTTTATAATTAACATCAAGACACAAATGCCCGATACATAAAAAGACGGACTTTTTTACACGGAGGTAATGTTTTGTTGAAAGGATTTATAAAACCGCTTTCGGTATTTGTTTTGCTGCTTTGTAGTTTTGTCTGGGCAGAAGAATTTACATTCAGATTTTCAGAAGGCGACTCATATCGAATACTCTCTACAGTAGATGAAAATGTATATTATAACGGTCAATTCAGCCATCATGCGGACATAGTGAACCGAATCTCGGTCAATGTAAAAGGGGTTGACGAAGACGGTAATGCGGTTCACGATGCAACATTCATGACGTCGGAAGCATCCTATAACAAGCAAAAACAACCCGTATTCTCATGGGGTGAAGAATACCACAGCATTTTTTCACGGAATAAGAACGGTGTTTTTGATATCGGTGACGAATATTTTATGCCCGTTGTCCGTGATGTTCCGATTTTCCCTGACAGAAATCTTTCCGTAGGCGACACTTGGACTGCCGAAGGTCACGAAGCACACGATTTGCGGCGCGTTTTTAAACTTGAAAAGCCGTTTAAAGTTCCGTTCACTGTTAAGTACAAATACCTTGGGACTGTTACCGAAGACGGCAAAACTCTTCACAAAATATCTGCCAAGTACAACATGG
>JAEEQG010000154.1 GCA_016285185.1 Spirochaetota bacterium | reverse complement strand
GGAAGTGCCATTTGCAGACAAGGTAACTTCACTTACAACCATTTCAATTCCGATTGGTGATGAAGAAGGCTTTGAAGTTAAAAGCCCCTTTGACGATGGTATTCCTACAGATGCTCAGGAGCTTGCTGAAAAGAAAGCTTTTATCATGAGCCGCGAATCAATCGTAAACAACCTTGTTTCAGATAATGCAAAAGAAACATGGATGTCTTTAAAGCTTAACCCGTTCAAAAACGAAAGCGAAGATGTTACAGCAGTAGGCCATGCCGCAGAAAAAGTCATAATGAGCGACGAGTTTAAAAGCGACCGCTGGACTTTGATGCCAATCGGCAGCGCATACACCACAGCCGAAAAAGAAGATGTTCTTACAAAGGATTTCGTTTCCAGAATCGGACTAGGCTTCCTTGTCATGCTGATTTGTCTTATCATTTTTGTCCGCTCAGTTTCGGGCGTAATCGTACCGTTCGTTGCTACCCTCTTTGGTATTGGAACTGTTCTCGGTTTCACAGGTCTCATAAATGTTCCTGCAGATTCTGACATGATGTCTCTCCCTGTTCTTTTGGGAATGGCACTTTCTATCGGATATGCTCTCCATTATATCAACGCATTTAAGATGCATTTCAGACAAACTGGAAAAAGAAAGGAATCTGTAATTGAAGCCGTCGGTGAATCAGGCTGGCCTATTCTGTTCACAGTAATTACTACTGCAGTTTCTCTTCTTTCTTTCCTCTTTGCAAATATCCGTCCTATGATTTGGCTTGGAGCTGTTGCTTCCTGCGTTGTCATCATGGTTTATCTTTACGTTGTAATTCTGATTCCGATTTTCTTAAGCTTTGGAAAAGACAAAGCACCTTCTATGGCCGGAACAAAAGGCGCAACAAAGGCAGACCTGATTTTTGAAGGAATCGGTAAAAAGATTGTAAAACGCAGTAAGCTCGTTACAATTATCTCTGTTCTTGTAATTGCACTTTGTATCCCTGGTCTTCTTAAGATGGAAGTAAACATGGATTACTTAAAGTTCATGGGAAATAAAGTTCCGTTCATACAGAGAATCGAAAAAATTCTTGAAACAAAGCTTGGAAACATTTATAGCTACGACGTTATGATTGAGTTTGACGAAGAAGATACCTTCAAAGACCCTGCCAATATGTTCGCGCTCGATAAGCTGGAAGAAGACTTGGGCAAGCTTCAGCTGACAAAAATCACAAACGGAAAGCCGCGCGTAAGAAGCATTACAAGAATGGTTAAAGAGATGTACCGCGTTTTCAACAGCGATAATCCTGCTTATTACCGCATTCCAGAAGAGCGCGATATGCTTACGCAGCTTCTGTTCTTCTATGAGATTTCTGACAGCGAGGCTCTTTTTGATGAGCTTTCTGAAAGCTATAACGCGGCTTATGCTCATGTCGAAATTTCTGACTACAACGCAAACATGATTGTTGAAGATATTGAAGCAGCAGAAGCTGCCGCTAAAAAATATTTTCCGGCTGCACATGTTTCAGTTGTTGGAACAGTAGCAGAAAATGCCGCCATGAACGAGACTGTCGTTATAAGCGAGCTTAAATCGTTTGCAGCCTCATTCATCATGATTGCGATACTTTTGATTATCGTATTTGCAAGCATAAGAACAGGACTTGTTGCAATGATTCCAAACGTCGCTCCTGTACTTCTGATTGGTGCAGTTATGGGCTACTGCCACATGCCGCTTGACGAGATGACAATGATGATTATGCCTATGATTCTTGGCATTGCAGTTGATGATACGATTCACTTCTCGAATCACATCAAGGCTAAGCTTGAAACAGGCAGAAACTATGCCGACGCTGTTACAGAAAGCTTCAGAGAAATCGGCAAGACAATGGGAACAACGACATTCATCTTATGTGCAATGTTCCTTATGTACTGCTTCAGCCCGATTACGGCTATGTTCAGAATCGGTTTGCTTTCTATGATAGGCTTGGGTTCTGCACTTATTGCAGACTACACGCTTACACCGGCTTTGATTTATCTTTTGAAGCCTCTGGGAAAGAAATACGCTGCTTGATAGTTTCGACTAACTCTATTATGATAGTCTTTGCCTATGAGTATAAATAAAAATGTAATCATTCAGGGAAAGACTATCAAACTTCAGCTGGACAAAAGCGGAATAATTTCCAATCCTTATGGAATAGTTGATTTGAAAAAAATGAAAGAACGTGAAAACATTGTTTACCATAACTGGAATATTCAGGTAGAAACGACAACATTCGCACAGGAAAAAGACAATTGCGGACGGGATGAAGTTCAGATTATGTTTAATCTGAACCAGGATATAAACTGGTTTGTAAACAAAAACAATTCTGATTTCTCCGGAACATCTAATACCGGCAATGAAAAAGTTGAAATGGCAAAAGGTGAAGTATGCGTATTTAGAAACAATAACTATTCAACGGCAATGAACTACGAAGCTGGAATTAATTTTACATTCAAGAGTCTTCAGATGCCCACACCGTATTTTAGAGAGCTGCTTTCAAAATATTTTTCAAACAAAGCTATTTCCAGTTTGGAAGAACAATTCCTAACCCACGTAACAAAAACAACAATCACGCCTGAAATGTACCGGGTTCTTGCCGAGATTGACACAGCCGATCGCTTTAAAGAATACGAAGGTGTTTACTCAGAAGGTAAAATGATTGAGCTTACAGCTCTTGTTCTTTATGGGATTGCTTATCACAAAACTAACGAAATAAAACGTCTGCCACAGCCGAATAAAAGCGATGCAGACCGTATTGAACTCTTGCGCGAAAAAATACAAAGAAGTCCGTCGCTTGAATATGATGCGCAAACTGTTGCGGACGAACTTGGTATGAGTATCAGCAAATTAAACAGAGTATTCAGAACATTGTATGCTACTTCCCTGCACTCCTACGTTCAGGAGAAGCGGTTGGAATATGCCGCAAGACTGTTACAGGAAAGAAAACTTCCAGTTTCAGAAGCGGCGCAAAAATCCGGCTATACAAACATGAGCCACTTTTCTAAATCTTTCTTAAAAAAATACGGCGTACTGCCAAAGGATTATTAATTCACAAGCTGCAGCTTGGAATCATAATCCTGCTTCAGGCAGGCAGTGCATATGTGTTGTACCGAGCATACGGAAGCCCTCAGCTGTAATGTGGAACGAGCGCAGTCCAAAATCCGCGGCACGCAGCTTTAAGTAGAGTTGTATCGCGTTGCGGTCGGAACAGCCTTCAGGATACTGGCTTAAATGGTTGGCAAATATCGCGTCCAGCTGCTTTTTAAGAAAACCGGTGGTTTTCATATATACGTTCGGCCTGGCTGTCATATAGAACGCCACGGCTTGGAGCGGACACGGTTCCGCTCCAAGTTTTTTCATAATACCGGGATTAGAGGCGTTTACTGCAAGGGTACGAACTGCCTTACCAACGTTTAAGTGGTCGATATGGCACTCTGAGGCGGGTGCGGGATCCGGTGCAAATATTACATCCGGTTGAAAAGACGAAATCACGGACGCTATCTGCTTTACAAGTTCATTTTGGTCATAAAAGCCGCCGTCCGAAAGACCAAGAAACCTTACGTCTGTAACACCGAGGGCAGCCGCCGAGCGGACAGCCTCATCCTTGCGAATCGCGATTAAGTCTTTCTCCGATACATCATCTTTTAAATTGTTTGTTCCGTAACGTCCGTCGGTACAGACTAAAAAGCAGATACTCCTGCCCTTCGCCGCCAAAGCCGCAACTGTAGCCCCGGCACCGATTTCTATGTCATCCGGGTGCGGTCCGACAAAGAGATAGCGTTTAAAGCTGTCAACCTTTGGGAACGGAGCGGCAAAGTGCAAAGCAAGTTTTGTAATCCCCACAGTTTGTCTCCGTTACCTAGTCAGCCTTTTTCCGGTTCTCAAGTTCGCTTAGGATTTGGGCGTATTTTTCTTCATCCAGCTTGTAAAAACGTATGTACAGCAGGTATGAGGCCAAAAGCAGTACGAAAGGCACAATGACCATGAACAGCAGCATACCTACAGACTGTCCTTTACCAACGTTCTGGATTATTCCGGCAATTTCTGCGTTCTTTGCTTCCGTAGTTATCAGGTTCTGGTTTGCAGCCTGTTCAAGACCGGCAATCCGGTTGGTAAAATCCGTTACACGGAACATCAGGTAGCAAAGAGTGGTAAATACTACGACCAGGGCACAGCCCAGTTTTGTAAGGAACGGGCGGATTGAGGTAATAATACCCTCACGGCGGTTGCCTGTCTTGAGCTCGTTGTATTCAACCGTATTGAAAATAGAAATCATCAGAATAAGGTGGAAACCGTACAAACCAAACGCCAAAAGCATGTAGCCGATAGTCAGAGTCCAGAATCCTGCCATAACCGGCGGCATAACCAGCCCCGAAACCAGCATGAGGACACAACCCACAATCGCAACATACAACAGGACTTTAAGGAAAGTCTTTCTGCTTAATTTTCTCGAAACAGCCGGATAGAATATCATCAGGAAGGCTGTGGCAGCCATACCGATAGTGGTAAACAGTGAATAAAGTCCGCCTTCGTAACCGTAGCGGAAGTATACGTAGTTAGCCCCGATACCGCCGATAACAAGATTGTTGCCAATCTGATGAATCAGATAAATCAACGCCATCCAACGCAGCTGATCATTACCAAAAATAGTGTCCAGAATCAGTTTGAACGATACTTTGTCGGCGGGCTTTTCCATGTCGTCACGGTTTTCTCTTACTCCCAGAACTGTGAACGTAGCGAAGAGAGGTGAAAGTATGGCAAAGATAAGGGCGATTATACCATAAGCTGTGGAGGCGTTACCGCCAAGCTGAAGTTTGCCGGCAGTGAACATAGGAATCATCAGACCCGCAATTGTACCGCCTATACCCGCAAATAATGTGGTGCGTGCTGTGAACTGGTTTCTGGAGTTGCTGGTTCTCGATATAGCGGGAATCATGCCCCAGTAGGAGATATCATTCATCGTATACGTGATGCTGTACATAAAGTAGATTATGCCGAAGAAAGTAACAAAAGCCCAACCTGTCAGATTGGTATTGAATGCGAGAAAAACCACAACAGACGTGGACAGGCTGCCTGCAATCAGCCACGGCTTGAACTTGCCCCATTTTGTCCGGGTGCGTTCTATGATGTTACCCATAATCGGGTCGTTGAATGCGTCAAAAACACGGGCTGCAACCATAATCATAGTGATTGCTACTACCTGGGCTGCCGTAAGTTCTTTGGTGTACAAAACATAGAGATAGATAAAACTTGTGAACATGTTGTAAATCATATCTCTACCCACTGTTCCAAGCGGGAAAAACCACAAATTCCGTTTCTTTATTCCCGGTTCTTCAACGTCAACGTGTTTTATACTGATTGTTTTGCCTTTTTCTGACATGCAATGCCTCCACAACAATACTTTCATGATACATGGTTTTTGCGGAAACATCAAATTTCTTATTTGTTATTTGGAATATTTTACCGGTTTTTATCTGAAGCACGCTGGAATTTGTGTGACACCTCTTGCACGGCACATGACCGAAGTTGCACCTTTATACGAAAGCGGATTACCGTCCATATCCGTTACCGTACAACCTGCTTCTTTGGCTATCAGAGCTGCAGCGGCATAATCCCACAACTGAATTTTCATCTCAAAATACAGGTTGGCGCGTCCCAAAGCAACACAGCACATATCCCATGCCGAAGTTCCTGAACGCCGCAAGTCTACACACAAAGGCAAAAGGTTTTTGGCGATTTCAAACGTTTTTTCCTGCAATTCCGTGTAATAAGGAGCAGTTCCGAATATCGCAAGAGAATGGGACAGCGGGGTATCGGCAGACATTATTTTTTCGCCGTTCATATAAGCGCCTTGTCCGGCAATCGCCGAGAACATCATTTTATCATAAGGATTGTATATGACTGCCATATATGGCTTTCCGTCCTGCAAAAGCGCTATGGATACAACCGACGGGCGGTAAGCGTAAATAAAATTGGATGTTCCGTCTATCGGATCAATGACAAAACAATATCCCCTGCTCATCTTGGATGTAAACACATCCTGTCCGTCCTCTTCACCGAGAAAAGAGGCTTCCGGCACCAATGCTGACAACCGGTCGATAAGAAAAGCCTGAATCTTTTCATCAGTTTCGGTACAGAAATTTGCATGTCCGGATTTTTCCATTATTCGGGGCCGTTCCGCATCCATCATTATTTTACCGGCATCCTGTGCAATTTTGGTGATATCTTCAATTTTCATAAAGGCTCCTCAAAGAGATATTATATCATATCTTCTTAAGTTCAATGATATTATCCCCGGTTTTTATTCCGTATCGGTCGAGAAAATCCGTAAGTCCGTCTGCAGATTGCGGCTGCATCACGGCTTCGGGTTTGTGGGCATCGCAGCCTATTATAAACCTGGCTCCCATCTCGGACGCCAGTTTGAAAAACCGGTCGCACGGATAGTTACGTCCTTCTACAAAACCCAGCATATTTATTTCCAGAGGAATATCATATTCCAACGATGTTTCGACAATACGCTTCATATACTTTCTGTAAGTTTCATCATCACCAGTATAGTTTATCAAATCAGGATGCGCCAGATAAGAAAACAAACCGGTCTTCATTCCTTCGGAAGTAAGTTCCGCATACTCTTTGAGGCGGTTTTCATCGTTACTCTTAAAACCCATGTAAGCACCGTCCACCTCGTCCGGCGCAAAATGCTGCCCCTGGATAATATAATCAAGCGGATACTTTTTGAGTTCAGTTATGAGTGTGTCAAAGTATTTGTGTGTGTACTCAACTTCGTAACCAATCAGGATTTTGATTTGATCTTTATATTCTTCGCGCAGGGCTGCAAGAGTACTTGTGTATTCTCCTATTTCATCCATTCCCATACGTATTGGAGAAACGTAGTCTTCGGGATAAGGCTGCGGTGTATGGTCTGAAAAACCGAGAATCTTAAAACCACAGGCAATCGCACGTTCAATGTATTCGCGTTCACTTCCTTTGGCGTGTTTGCAGCGTGGTGTATGTGTATGATAATTAGCCAGCATAGCAATTCATTTTATTGTTATTTTTGCATCGCGTAAAGCAGAATACATCCGGTTTTCATTTTAACTTAAACCGGATACTCACCGCTAAAGCAGCCTTTACACCAGCCTTCACGGCTTTTGCCGGATTCAGCGGGACAACATGAACGCAACGCCTTTATCATGCCTTCAAGACTAATAAATGCCAATGAGTCCGCACCAATCTCTTTACGGATATCCTCAAGTTCATGCGTACTTGAAATAAGTTCGTTCTTGCTTGGTGTGTCAATTCCGAGGTAACACGGAAACTTAACAGGCGGCGACGAAACGCGGAAGTGGACTTCTTTTGCCCCTGCCCTTCGCAAAATCTGCACAAGACGGCGGCTTGTAGTTCCTCGCACAATTGAATCATCAATTACGATTACTCTTTTTCCTTCAAGGTCGCTTCGGATTGCATTGAGCTTTACGAATACCATGTTTTCACGTTCTTTCTGGGTAGGCGCAATGAATGTGCGACCAATATATTTATTTTTGATAATTCCCATACCATAAGGAATACCTGTTGCTCTGGCATAACCTTGCGCCGCACCAAGTCCGCTGTCCGGCACACCTATAACAACATCCGCATTCACGGAAGATTCTTCTGCCAGTACTTCGCCCATGCGGTATCGCGCCTCTTGAACAGAAATGCCGTCAATTACAGAATCAGGGCGCGCAAAATAGACATACTCAAAAATACAAGTCTGCTTTTCGGCTTTTTCTTCAGACTGAATTGAACGAAGCCCGTCACGGTTAATTACAACAATCTCGCCCGGTTCTACATCGCGCAAAAACTGCCCGTTCACAGAATCAATTGAGCAAGATTCCGAAGTAAGAATATACCCATTTTCCACTTTTCCGAGACACAGCGGGCGGATTCCGTTCGGGTCGCGCACGCCGATCAGCATATTCTCAGTCATAATACACAATGAAAAAGAACCTTTTATCAGACGAACAGCCTGAATTACAGCCTCAACAAAGCGCTTTTGATTTTCGGTTTTTGAGAAATTCTCTTTGCCGCAGGAACCAAGCTTTCCGCCGTTTTCTATGAATTTGCGTACAATCAGCTTTAAAATAACCTCTGTATCGCTTGAAGATGAAAAAGTACTTCCTCCGTCTTCGAGCATTGCGTGTAATATTTCATAATTGACCAGCTGACCATTATGGGCAAGTGCGATTGAACCCATCTTGAAAGAATTAACAAAAGGTTGGGCATTTTCAATAGTCCGTCCGCCTGCTGTAGCGTAGCGCACATGACCTACTGCAATGCTGCCTGAAAGCTTTTCAAAATGTCCCTGCTTAAAAACATCGCTTACAAGCCCGATGCCTTTGTGCAGCTTTATTGTCTCACCGTCTGTTGCCGCAATACCGGCACTTTCCTGCCCGCGGTGCTGTAAACTGGTTAACGCAAAATAAGAAAGAGCAGCGGCATTTGTCGCTCCGTAAATTCCTACTACTCCACATTCGTCCCGAAAGCCCATAATCACCTCAAAAGCAAAACGCCGCAGACATAATCCTGCACAACAAAGAATTATATCTACGGCGTCTTTGCCTATAAAGTATTATTATGAAATCAAGCTGTGGTGTCAATATGAAGATAAATGAGCGATTAATTTGTAACTTAGCAATAATAAGAGCATAAATTGTTTTTTTTTAGAGAAATATTTTGTCTTAATTTTAGTTCCAAAAAATCATTTTTTAATTTATAATACATATACCGATTAAAAGGATTCATTATTTTCTTTGAAATATAAGAGGGTTAAAATGAATAAGAAACGCTTATCACTTTCAACAAAATTTTCATTTGGTGTTGCTGTAATAATTCTTGTCATGGTAGCAATTTCTTCTGTAACAACAGGTTTCTTCTTTTATAAAAACAGCCTTGCAAATTTTTATGATAGCGCAGAAACAGCTCTTTCTGAGTTTTCAGATTCAATTTCCATGTTTTTTAGTGCAAAGGAAGTTGAGTTGAATGTTTTTTCTGCAACAGACGAAGTCAAAAATGCAGATGAAACAATTCATTCTTTTGTAAATGAAACAGGTCCGATTCAGATTCTTGAATATAAAAAGAGTCCTGCAGAAGAAGCCATCAGAAAAGTCTGCAAGAACTTTGCAAACAGTGATAGTGATATTGCCGAAATCTATATCGGAACAAAATGGGGTGGTTACGCTACAAACTTTGACAGCTCAATGAACGGCGGTTACGATCCTCGCAAGCGGGGTTGGTATCAGACTGCAACAAAGGGAAACGGTAAGGTAATGATTACAGATGCCTTTGCTTCGACAGTAGGTGCAACCGTTGTCGGAATTACAAAAAGTGTTTACGACAAATCAGGTGAATTTATCGGAAATTCTTCCATAGAAGTATCTCTTGAAACTCTTAATACGATTCTTGAAGCAATGAATCTTGGAGAAGGTTCTTTCTTTATGATGATTCAGGAGGATGGAACTGTTCTCGCTGATACAGGTATCAGAAAGTGTAATTTTCAGAATGTTGCAGAAATCAATATTCCGGACCTTGTAAGTTTCCTTGGTGCATCAGAAAAAGATGGTTCAATCAATGTACCGGGGGGAAACTACAGTACATACTATACGGAAAAAATCACCAACCCCAAGACAGGCTACCAGATTGTAGCTTTCTGTCCGGCGGAAACAGTTTTTGCCGCCTTCTATCAGACTCTCAAAACAACAATTATAATTTTTCTGATTCTTGGAGTTATAATTGCGCTTGGAACTGCTCTTGTTACTCAAAAAGTTATCCGTCCGCTCAGAATAATTCAGGACAACATCAGTGAAAACGCAAATCAAATTGCAGCAGGAAAAGCAGACCTTACAAAAAGAATCAGCATCAAATCAAAAAATGAAATCGGTGACGTTGCGGAAAGCTTCAATGTGTTTTCTGAAAAACTTCAGGATATTATTGGAAGCATGAAGCAGACAAAGGTTTCTCTTACCGAAGCAGGCGATACCCTCAACAATTCTACAAACGAGGCTATGACCGCAATCACGCAGATCAACACAAGCATCAGTACAATGAACAATAACCTGGGCTCCCAAACCGAAAGTGTATCTCAGACTACAGAAAGCATTAATAAAATTCTCACAAGCATCAGTTCTCTTGAAAAACTTGTAACAGTACAGTCTCAGGCTATTCAGGGAGCTTCCGGCATTGTTGAACAGATGATTAAAAAAATAGGTGAGGTCAATCAATCAACCGACCAAATGGTTGCTTCATTTGGGAAACTTGAAACTGATGCCGAAAGTGGAGTTCAAACACAGAGTGAACTTAAGGAAAAAATCGGAGAAATTGAAAATCAGTCCAAGCTGTTGAGTGAGGCAAACTCGGTTATTGCATCAATTGCATCCCAGACAAACCTTCTTGCTATGAACGCAGCTATTGAGGCTGCTCATGCAGGAGAAGCCGGAAAGGGCTTTGCTGTCGTTGCAGATGAAATCCGTAAGCTTTCAGAAACATCAAGTACACAGTCAAAAACAATTGGTGAACAGTTGAATCGAATCCAAAATACAATCAGTACCGTTGTTGATGCAACTCAGCGTGGTGTTAACGGCTACGCTAATCTTGCCAACGAGATTCATGAAACTGATATTCTTGTTCATCAGATAAAAGAAGCTATGACAGTCCAACAGGCAGACTCTGTTCAGATTACAGAATCTCTGCACGGAATGAATGGAAGTTCCCTGGAAGTTCAGAACGCTTCAAAAGAAATGTCTCAGGACAGCCGCGTAATCATGGAGGAAATCGGCCGCCTGCAGAATGAAACTGCAAGTATGAAACAGGGTATGAGTGAGATGAGCGCGAGTGCTTCCAAGATTAATGCAGTTGGTAATTCTCTTTCGGAAATCTCTAAGTTAATGGAAGATTCTATCACTAAGATGGGAATGCAGGTTGATCAGTTTAAAATTTAATCCGGTTATGTCATGTTGAAAAAAAACAGATTATCCAACCATATGATTATTCTTCTCGCCGCTATTCTGTTCTCAGTGAACGCTTTTCTAGGTATTCTTTTGATGATTCAGTCTAAGTACACACTGCAGGTTCAGATGCGCAAGCGTATGCTTGATATTTCAAACAGTGCGGCGGCTTTAATTGACGGCGATGTTCTTGAAAAACTCCAAAAAGAAGATGAAAACACAGAGCCTTACCAGCATGCGCTGGATATTCTGAGAGCATTTCAGGAGCAGGTAGAACTCAGGTACATCTACGGAATCCGCGATATGGGCAACAAAACTTTTACGTTTACGATTGACCCGACAGTCGAAGATCCGGGCGAGTTCGGCGAGCCTATTATGTACACTGATGCGCTTTATGAGGCAAGCCTTGGTACTCCTTCGGTTGATAAAGAACCTTATCAGGACAAATGGGGCCGTTTTTACAGCGCATACAGTCCTGTTTTTAATTCTGCAGGCAATGTGGCGGGCATTATTGCGGTTGATATTGATGCAGGCTGGTACGAGGGACAGCTGCGCAATCATTTTTGTCTCATTCTTATTGCATGTGTCGTATCGCTGCTTGCAGGTGGTTTTATAGTTTTTCTATTAATGGAAAGATTGCGAAAGCGTTTTCGTTTTCTTAATTCGGAAATGAACCGCCTGACCGGAGATGTTGAAGAACTGGCGACGGAGTTGCGTCTTGTGTCTGGTTATGCTCAGGAATATGATGAAGCCGCCTTGACCAAGTCCGATGATGAATTTGGTGTACTTGAAGGCAAACTTAAGTTCTTACGGGAGGAACTCAAGCATTATATTTCAGAAGCGCATTTAATGGCTTATATTGATTCGCTTACAGGACTGGGTAACAGAAACGCATATACAGAAGCTATAAAGCGTATGGATGAAAAGATTGCAAACGGAACAGCTGATTTTTCCGTTGCAGTGTTCGATATAAACGGTCTGAAACAAGCCAACGACAAATATGGTCATGAGTTCGGTGACCTTATGATTACTACGATTTCTGATATTTTAAAGGCCTCTGTCGATACAAGCAGGATTTACAGGATTGGTGGTGATGAGTTTGTTGCAATACTCGAAAATAACGAATCAAATGCTTTTGAAAAAGCCTTTGATTCGATAAACCAAAAGCTTGAAGAAAAGGGCAATATGCTGAGTGACGGCGAAAACACGACTCCTCTTGCTGTTTCAAAAGGTGCCGCCTCTTTTATCAACGGTACTGATACCGAAATAAAAACCGTATTCCATCGTGCAGATGAAGCAATGTATGCCGACAAAGCAGCCTGGTACTCCAAGAACTATGACCGCCGTCGGAGATAATATCGCATGATAAACAACAAAATTTTCAATTCCATTTTATTGTTCACGATTGTCGGAGAGTTTCTGCTGCCGTGGATTCTTAAACACTTTTACCCGGGATATGACAGCAAAATGATGGTGATGAGTGCCCTAGGAAGTCCTGAAAGTCCTGTCCGTCTTGTTTATAACATCTGGCTTGTATGGCTGGGATGTTTTCTCAGCTTTACGGCATTTGTGTATTTTTTCGCATTCAAGGGAAATTTTCCGGTGCTTTCTGTTTTGATTCTGCTGGCTATTGGCCTTTTTGCGGTTGGAGCGGGAGTACTTTCAGGCATTTTCAGTGTGAATGAGAGCAAAGACGTTGTAACGGCAGCGTCAAAGATCCATGGTACAGGAGCCGCTATCGGTTTTATGGCACTGATGTTTTTTCCTCTTTTATGTTCAATTATAGCATTCAAGCAAACAGACAGGCTGTCCGGTACGGTTTGCCTTTGCGCGTTTATTCTCGCTTTTGTTTGTTTTGCCTGTTTTATTATGGGCGACAAAGAAGAATTTGCCAAAACGATTTTGGGTTATGAAGGTTTGTGGGAACGCCTCACATTGTTTTTTATGTATGTGCCGTTCGTTTACAAAGCCATTTCTGTTTTGAGATTCATTTGAAAAAGGCAGAACAAATAATCAAACTAAAAAATATGTCTTCATTGCGCCTTTACCTTTGATTTCCATTTCAACAGGCTCTGAATAATTGATGGCTTCTTTGGTAAGGCTCATTGTGTTTTCGGAAACATGAATCCTGGATGTTTGGCCGGAGCTTTCCATTCGGCTTGCAACATTCACTGTGTCACCCCAGATGTCGTAAACAAACTTTGTTTTTCCGATTACACCTGCAATAAGGCTTCCGCTGTTGATGCCGATTCTCATAAAAAGCTTTACATTGCTTGTAGCGTTAAAATCCTCAATATCCTGCAGCATTCCTTGTGCAAACTTTACAAGAGCAACCGCATTTTTTTCTGCAGGTTCGTTTCCAAAAAGACCGGTTGCTGCCATGTATGCATCACCGATCGTCTTGATTTTTTCAATGCCTTCCCGCTTGGCACGTTCATCAATACGGGAATAAAGTGAATTTAAAGCGCCTACAACGGTGTCCGCATCGAGGGTGCTTGTCATTTTTGTAAAGTCAACGATATCGGCAAAAAGTACTGAAGCGTTTTCTATCTTGTCGGCAATCTTTGCATTGTTATCCAACGAAAGGCGTTTTGCAACTTCTTCCGGTAAAATGTTCAAAAGCAGATGCTCTGAACGGTTCTTTTCTTCCTGCAGTTCCTTTGTACGCTCTTTAACAGTATCTTCAAGCTTTCTGTTTTCTTCCTCAACACGTATAATTTTTCCTTCCGTGAATGAGATTGTGATTGAAACAATAAAAAGAATTGAAAGCAAGCCCAACACAATATCAAAGAAAATATAAGACAACGGCTTAAGAACACTTTCGTATGAAAAAACGATTTTTGAGTCCAATGGAGAAAACTCTGCCGGTGTATACATAATACAACCAAAGCCAAGAGTCTTAAGAGGAGTAACCTGATAATAATCAGCCCCATGAATGTTCTCATTATCTTCATCATGAGGTTTATGAACACTCATTTTTTCGTCAGAAATTGAAAAGGTTCCGTTCCAAGGCCCCGGATCAATCGCACAATCTTCACAAACATCTATGATTACATCCCAGTCTGTAATTATAGTTGCCTTCATATTGTTATAAATGACTCCGTTATACTGTGCGCCAAGTCTGGTGTAGTCATCATTGTCGTTCCAAAACTTTTCGGCATCCCGCAAAAAAGTTACGCAGACAGCCTGTGAAGCATCGTTTTCTAAATAGGGTGTATCAACAACAATAGTTCTTTTTGGCATGCTGATTCCAGTAATCGAAATAATAACAAGAACTACCAACAGACCACCCGAAACCGCACAGATGACCTGCCACAAATGGCTTCTGGCAATCCGCTTTTTCATTTCAGGCATTGTCAGTACCTGCTTATAATTTGGGCTTAACCGCGCACCGTCTTTTTTGTCCGAATAAAATTCAAGCTCCATGAGTTTTATTGAAGAATAAAAAAGATGCAAGGCGCCAATGCCGTATCCAATGTCTATCCAGGAAATTCCATAGACAAACAGAGCCAGAATTATTCCGGCAAAAGGAAAGATGGAATAAATGAGAAGGGAAACAAAAATGTTTTTTTGTAAAACCTTTTGAGCTTGTAAAAGCATCACCACTGTGATAAGACCGGGCAAAAGTCCCAGAACAACACTCAATGGATACAGTGAGCTTCTATGGTAAAGATTCTCTTCATCAAAATAATAAAATAGATTTGTGAACTGGCTTATTGAAGTAAGAATGATACCTAAAAGACAGATGAAAAAAACAACAAAAAGATGAATTGGGATTCCGCCTTTAATGGAAGTACGAGGGGTTCTGAGAATTTTGAATTCCAAAATATCGGACTTGATGAATTCTACTGAATAAAAGCAGAAGAAAAAGGTCAAAGCATAATTAAGTGAAAAAACCATATAATTGCTTGCCCGAACCATATAGTATCCGGTTTGACCGGGGTTTCCCCTGAATATGTATGCAAGACCATCAAAAGCAAGCAAAAGGCCTGTAATAATTTCTATCAGAATCAACGTCCTCCGGCTGTTGTTCCGGATCTTATGCCCGGACAACAAAAACACGCCGACCTGCAGGCAGAAAAAGCCCAGCCCAAAAAGGATCACAATGCTTATTAATCTAACCGTGTCATTCATATCGTTTAAGATTGTATTTTATATGGGGAGGTTTGTCAAAGAAAACTTTGTTGAGGAAAGAAAACGAATCTTTCAAAAAATCTTAAAAATCATTATTGACTAATTAAAAATCAAAATAGATACTCCAAAGAAACTTGGAGGAACGTTTATGAACAAAGAAGAACTGCACAAACTGATTGAAACCGAACAGCCGAATATATGCCAGGTGGTGGCATACAAGGGCGGCAAGGAAGTTTATTCGGACTGTTGGAACGACTACAAGACGGATGATTATTCGCATGTTATGTCTGCGACGAAAAGTATTTTTGCACTGCTGGTTGGCATTGCGATTGATAAGGGACAGATTAAAAGTGTTGATGACAAGGTTCTGGATTACTTCCCGGAATATAAGGTAAAGCGCGGCGAAAAGACAATTTATGATGTAACGATAAAGCACCTGCTTACGATGCGGGCACCGTATAAGAGCAAGGGCGATCCGTGGAGCAAAGTTTGTTCCAGCGAAAACTGGACTTACACTTCGCTGGATTTTCTTGGCGGACGTAAGGGGCTCACGGATGAATTTAAGTATTCGACGGTGTGTATTCATATTTTGTCCGGCATTCTTTATAAGGCGACAGGCATGAAGACTGTGGATTACGCAAACAAGTATTTGTTTGAACCCCTTGGTATTAAGAAGCACAAAAACTTTTATGCAAAGTCTGCCGAGGAACACAAAGAGTTTACAATAAGCAAGCTGCCTAAAGAAGCCGTCTGGTTTGCAGATCCACAGGGGCTTGGAACTCCGGGATACGGACTTTGTATGACTGCGGGCGAAATGGCCAAAATCGGGCAGATGTGTCTTAACAATGGGGAATTTGGCGGGCAACAGATTGTGTCGTCAAAATGGATTAAAGAAATGACCGCGCCCCGCACAGTAGAAGGCAAGTATTTCCGGGGGATGGATTACGGGTATTTGTGGTGGATTATCAACCGCGAAAAGGGAATTTATGCTGCCATCGGGAACAGCGGCAACGTGATTTACATTAACCCGGAAAAGAAAATCGTTGTAGCGGTGACCTCATATTTTAAGCCTACAATTTTTGACCGCGTTGATTTTATTCAGCGGGAGATTGAGCCGAGACTGTGATTATATAAAGGCGGGGCAATTACCCTTTTTTTACAAACCGGATTTCTTTCTTTTGGTATCTCTGAAAGATTTTTTCTGAACCATCACAGCTGTAGCCGTTTTTGAGATAGCAGTTTTTGCCGATTTCATTTTCTTCGAGCACCCAGATGACGAATTCTGAAAAGCTTCTTTCCTTACCGGTCTTTTCAAAAAACTTTATCATTTCTGTGCCGATTCCTGTGCATAAGAAATTCGACTGTATATTTTATGCAGCTTTTGTGAGGCTTTCTCGGGTCGTTGATTTTTTTGTTTGTGCTGATACAGCGAAAGCCGCCGTCTTCCTGAATAAGCGCAAGCTGTGTGTTGATTTCGTTTCGGACAATTTCTTCATGTCATTTTTTGTTCAATTTTGTACGGCTTTGATGAAGTTCATAACTCGCCTCTCCGCTTCTCATAATACACAAAATCGCTGTCACGTCGAACTTCCACATACCCAAGCTTCTGGTAAAAGGCATTTGTTCTTATATTCCATATTGGTGTATCAAGAGTGAATATCTGAATCTCGGGAAACATCTCCTCTATCTGCTGCATTATAAAAATACCGTAGCCTTTTCGGAAATGTTCCGGCGACACAAAAATCCTGCCGACATTCATTTCATTATCTTCTACAAAAAGAACTGCGCCACCAACAGTAAGCCCTGCATCATCAACAAGCTTATAAAGACAATTCATCTTTGCCATCTTTGTATAAAAAGGAAGAGACTTATATCCTGGAGGTCCGCACGAATCAGAAGCACCAACCTCGATGTCAGTATCAAACGCATGCTTGGAAATACCAACCAGTGTTACAGCATCTGCAGTACTTGCTTTTAGAAATTGCAAACTCATTACTTCATAGTTCATATCATAATTATGGCACATGAAATGCGTCAAATCAACGCTCCCCAATAGTCCCCATCGATAGCACCAATTTAATTCTTGTGGTATAATAAACAAGAGGTCAAACATGAAATATTCATACAAAGAAATGCCTGAAAGCATGAAAGGAACATACGGCGAGCTTTCGAAAAACTTTGGTTTTTCGTGGAAAGAATTCGTGATGACAATCCCATCGCCTTTGTTTTTGGTAACAACATACAAATCGAACGGAAAGCCCAATGCGTGCATGCAGTCATGGGCGAACTTCACGAGCGCGAATCACGGAAACGGATTTTACGCGCTTTTGGGAAGCGTGAACAAGGCGGGGCATTTCTATAAAAGCTTAAAAGAAATGAATGTCGCTGTAATCAATTTTATGTCGGCAGCCTGTCATGCTGCTTGTATGGACACTATTAAGCACAACGATTTTGACACGGACGAAATTACCGCCTCCGGTTTGACAGCAACTCCTGCCAAGTGGGTAGACGCGCCGATGGTCGAAGAATGTTTCATGAATCTTGAGTGCAAATATCTTTGGGAAAAAGAAATCGTTGACGGCGATGATCATGTGCTGCTCTGTCTGGAAGTGATTGGTGCACACATCGATGAAAGTCATCTTGCTGATAAGACAGGCGAAAACGGACTTTTGTACAACCTTCACTACCCGATGAACCCGGAACACGTTGAAAAAACAGGTCACGATTATGCCGGTGTAATCATCAAAAAGATTGATGTCGCCGAGTATTAAATTTCGGGAAAACTATATGAATTAATCTAAAAACGGTGCATTCAAATCATAATCTGAAATATCAGTAACTGGAATCGGAAGCTTTAAGCTGATTTTCTTTTCTGTATAATTTAATTGCTTTGAATGTCCATCTTTGCCGGTCTTGTCAATTGTAAAAAACTGCATTGTGTTATCTTCAATGGCCAGAAATCCATGACCTATTCCAGCCGGAACTAGAACTGCCAGTGCATTTTCTTCTGATAATTCGATTTCTTCCCATTTCAGATAAGTGGCCGAATCCTTACGTAAATCAATAACATAATCCAGACCTCTACCCTTCACCACCGAAACAAACTTTGTCAGCGGGTCTGCTTCTTCGCGATAATGAATCCCAAAGAATGTGCCCTTTCTTGACATCGTGTACAAGCGCGACTCCTTTGCTTCAAAACCTTCAATGCCATCTTCATAAACGTAAGTCATCAAACCACGATTATCCGAGCGGGAATTAAGTTTGTAAATTTTTACACAACCAAAAATTGTTTTTATCAGTTCCATTTACAATTCAGTTTACAGATGCTTTGCGAACTCTGCAATCCTGTCTGCAGTTTTACCGTCTGATTACAACGCAGTCTTTTACCCAATCGCCGTACTTTTTCATAAAGTTCTGATATTCCTCTTCCTCTGTAATCCAGAAAAGTACCCAGGCTTTTTCAATACCAAGATCTTTGTAAGCCTGAAGGCGATGATTACCGTCATTCAGAACAAACTCGCCGCCTGTGTATTCAACAAACATTGGAGCGCATTTGTTCACAAAGTCTGGAGTTGCTTCGATTGTCTTTTTCAATTCACCAAGCTTGTGCTCCCACCAGAGCGCATCAACACGATACTTCATTTCTGGTTCCGGACCAGAGCATCTCTTAAAATATTTAAGAGGCACAAGAGCCGGACTGAAATAATATCTGTCGCATTTTTTCAAGCCATCAGAAAAAGGAATATTGCGTC
>JAEEQG010000153.1 GCA_016285185.1 Spirochaetota bacterium | reverse complement strand
CTCGGTCTTGCCGAAACCTTCCCGCTCGCCTTCTACAAAGCAGAAGAAGCTGCCGGTTCAGAACTCCCGCACGCTCCGGCTGCCTGGGAAAACAAAAAGGTACTAATCAGCTTGAGCAACAAGGAAGGACAGAAGAAAGAAGTTCTTGAAGTTGGTAAGACTTTGAAAGACCTCGGCTTTACATTGATTGGCACACAGGGAACAGCGGACTTTTACAACGCAAACGGAATCAAGTGTGAGGTTGTAAACAAGATTGGCGCCGGCCGCCCGGATGTTGTGGATATGATTATGAACAAAGATGTTTGTCTCGTAATTAACACACCAAAGGCACAGCGCAACTATGCTGAAGACCGCAAGACAATCCGCAAGGCATGCCTCAAATACAAGGTAAGCTACATCACAACCCTCGCCGGCGCCATGGCAGCCGTCAAAGGCATACAGTCCGTAAAGAACGGCAACGGCGGTGAAGGCGGAGTTAAGAGCTTACAGGACTATCATTCGCTGATTAAATAAAAACTTCAAGAATTCGAAACGGTTAATATCGTTTCTATGTCCGAATAAAGACTGCCGATTTTCCGACAGTCTTTTTTTATCGATAATTAATTATGGTTGATTGAAACTATGTTATAATGTGTTAAGTATTATATGTTTTTTTCTATTCATAATTGGTCTTGCTGTATTGTGAAAACTGGAAAAAATATTTGAAGAAAGATACAGGAGGATAAATGGCAGATAATAAATATGTAAAAATACTAGGAAGGTATGTTAATGGTATTCTTCATCCTTTTCTTGTTGTTGAGGGTTATTTTTTAGGTGAACGGAAAGAAATTTTTTTTGAGATTACAGGTAAAAAAATTGATTCAAAACTTGTTATTATAAGTCCAATAAATAATCGTTTTATTTTAAAAGCTGCAGTTCCTTTATATGCTCATAAAATTGATTTGGTGTTAATTGATGATAAAAAAATAATAATAACAACAGTTAGTAATAATCTCCCCATGAGAATATATGACAGGATATTATATCAACAGGGTATCAAAGTTAAACGAACAGCAAAAATAATAAAAAAAATATGTGGGCTAACATATGCAAGTGTTAAAAATATATGGGAAGAACATCATTTTATCGTTCCTAAAGGAAAAAAACAAAAATATAAAGATGAATATAAAGCCAAAGTAAGAATGATTTTAAATAAAGATTATTATAATCCATATAATACAAATCAATATTTAAGATGGATAAAAGAAAATGAAAAAGAACCGGTATACGAAGATTTAAAGTATAGACCTTTAATTTCGATTTTGATTCCAGTATATAATAGTAGTAAGAAAAACCTTAAGAAATGTTTAGATTCAATACTTGTTCAACATTATGGTAATTTTGAAGTTTGTTTAGCTTATGACATTTCAAAAAGTACAGAGATATTACAAACTTTAAAGGAGTACGAAGAAAAAGATAAGAGAATTAGTATTGTATATCATAAAGAAGATGGGAATATATCAACAGCCACTAATAGTGTATTTGATAGTACGAAGGGAGAATTTGTTGCACTAATGGGTGACAATGATATTATTGCTTCCAATACTTTATATGAAGTAGTTAAAGCATTAAATGATAATGCAGATCTTGATTTTATTTATTCAGATGAAGATAGATTAGATTTTAACGATAGAAGATGCTATCCGCATTTTAAGCCCAAGTTTTCTCCTGATACATTTCATAGTTTTAATTATATTGGCCATTTTGCACTATTGAGGACATCTATTGTACAGAAAATTGGAAAATTCAAATCAGAATATATGGAGGCTCAAGAATATGATTTTTTCTTAAGATTCCTTGAACAAACAACTCCTGAAAGAGTATATCATATCCCTAAAATTCTATATCACTGGAGACTACTTGAAGAATCAAATAATACTTCATTACAAAGCCAAGAGAGTTTAATTGAAAACGGAAGAAAAGTTTTAGTAAATCATATGAAAAAGCTTGGAAAAGATGTAACTGTTTCGGTGCCAATCACTTCTGCTTCGTATGTTGTTAATTACATTGTTAAAAAGGAACCACTTGTATCAATAATTATTCCTACAAAAGACTTAGCAAGTACTCTGGAAGTATGCTTAAAATCAATTTATAACGAAACTGTATATAACAATTATGAAGTAATAATAATTAATAATCGTAGTGAAAAAGATGAAACTTTTGAATTGTTTGATAGATATAAAAAAGAGCATGAAAACTTCAAAGTAATCGATGCTGATATAGATTTTAATTATTCCAGGCTAAACAATTTAGCTGCTAAAGAATGTGCGGGTGATTATTTACTATTCTTAAATAATGATACTGAAGTTGTTTCTAAAGACTGGATTGCTAATATGGTTGGATATGCTATGCAAAAGCATATAGGTGCTGTTGGGGTTAAACTGTTTTACCCGGATAATACCATTCAACATGGTGGAGTTGTTTTAAGTAAATCTATCGCAGCACACCATGCATTTTTGAAGTATAGCTGTTATGAAAATGGATATGCCGAACGACTGCTTATTCCTTATGATTATTCTGCTGTAACTGCCGCCTGTATGATGGTCAAAAGGGATAAATTCAATGAAGTAAAAGGATTTGAAGAAGAACTTAAAGTTGCATACAATGATATAGATTTTTGCTTAAAACTAATAGATAAAGGATATTATAATGTTTTTTTACCACAGGTGACTTTATATCATTATGAATCCTTATCAAGAGGTCTTAATTCTACGGCAGAAAAGTATAAAATCTTTTTGAAAGAAAAATCGTATTTTTTAAATAAATGGAAGAAATATACAGATAACGATCCATTTTATAATCCAAATTTAAGCGACAGATATCTTTTTAAGCTGGATAGAGACGAAAATGAATCTCATATAAACTAGAGAATTACAAAACGATTTACCTGTTACCTTATAATCTTTATAATCAAAAATATGAACTTATCCGTAAATCTTTCTAATCCATTTGTTTTGGTTTTTGTATGTGGTACTGTTGCTACTTTTTAATCAACCATTTTCTGGAATTTATTGATTTTCGTACACGTGCCAAAAATGGCGGCAGCATTCCGGTAAGTTTGCAGAAAATTCCACTGGCTGCAGAAACCTTTGATACCGAAAAGCTTAAAAAAATCAGTGCATACGAAGATGCAAAATATCTTAAATGGTGTGTATCTTCTGTGTTTATGTTTGTGCTGGATTTGGCGCTTGTATTTTTTGGATTTTATCCTTTTGTGTTTAATTTTGTTTGTGGAATTACAGGCTTTCCTGCTACAATTACAAACAGCTTTTGCGCCTTCGTTATATTTATGATTATTTCCGGTCTGCCATCTTCTATTCTTGGGCTTCCGTTTTCTCTTTACGGCGAATTTGTAATTGAAAAAAAATTTGGCTTTTCCAATATGACATTGAAGCTTTGGATTACAGATCAGATAAAGGGTCTGATTGTGGGGCTGATTTTGATGTCGCTATTGACCTTTATTGCAGCGATGGTTTTTGTAAAATTCGCAGACAGCTGGTGGTTTATTCTTGCGGCAGTTTTAATTGCATTTACTTTTATTATGCAGGTTGTTTATCCAAAATTCATTGCGCCACTTTTTAATAAATTTAGCCCGTTGGAAGATGGTGAGACTAAAGACAAAATCATGGCAATTCTTGAAAAAGTCGGTTTTAAAAACGGTGGACTTTTTGTGATGGATGCCTCAAAACGAAGCGGTCACAGCAACGCTTACTTCAGCGGATTTGGAAAAACAAAGCGTATTGTACTTTATGATACACTTTTGAAATCTCTAACTCCGGATGAACTGGCGGCAGTTCTTGGCCATGAGCTTGGACACTTTAAGCTTCATCACATCACAAAACGTCTGTTAATTATGATTCCGATGGAGTTTATCATAATCTTCCTTTTGTACAAAATGGCGCATTTTGTAAATCTTTATAACGCCTTTGGTTTTACGAGCATAACAGCACAAAATGTCGCAAGTGTTCAGTTCATCGGAATCTTTCTTGCTTCAATGCTTTGGGATTCTGTTAGTGAAATTGTTACTCCTGTTTCGAATATTTTCTCGCGAAAGCATGAGTATCAGGCAGATGCTTTTGGTGCAGAAGTTTGTGGAAGCGCAGAGCCTCTTATTACGGGTCTTATCAAACTGAACAGTGAAAATCTTTCTGAGCTTATTCCTCCAAAGCTCTACGTATTCTGGAACTATTCACATCCAACACTCGTGGAAAGAATTGAAAAGCTTAAAGAATGATGTAAAACGTCAGCCAAGGGTTGATGTTTTTTAGTTAAAACTCATTCCAGTGTATCTGCTTGTTGAGGTCTACATCCAGCTGTTTGGTATGGATTGCATTCGGTGCTGGGCGACCGATTCCCATAAAACATGGGATAAGGTAGTTATCGGGAATACCAAGAGACTTTTTTGCGGTCTCTTCTTCTTTACCCAACGGGATTCGTACATTGCAACCGTAACCTTCAGAGGTTGCGGCAACCCACAGATTTTCGATTGCACACCACATCGAAGCATAACAGTTCAGATCTGAAAGGCTTCTGGGATTAAGAATATCGGTTTTCTTTTTCATTAAAGGAATGATGATTGCCGCTGCATTATACAGCATTTTATACTGCTTTGGTACGGCGAGTTGATAACATTCTTTTTGAACAGGGTCAGAAATAAAGGTCATTGAATCGACGTCCTTTTCAGTCAGGTTTTTTGGCACTCCTTCAATAGCCTCTTTCATTATTTCTTTGTCAGACACCACAATAAAATGCCAGTCTCTGAAATGATCGTTAGCAGGGGCTTTGTAGGCGGCCTCAAGAATTCTTTTCATCGTTTCTTCAGGAATAGATTCATCCGTAAAGTCGCGGATACTTCGTCTTGTGTTTATTGCTTCATACAATTCCATAAAGACTCCTTTGTACTAAAATAAAAAATATAATCATTAAGTGAGATTATATAACATTTTTGTAAAACAGCGATGAAAAATGCAAAATATACAGAAATTCCAAAACCCATGTTATATTAGTATAAAGACAGATTGATATATTTCAAAATCTGGAGGTTCATCATGTCAATTATTGCAGCCTTTATGGTTCCACATCCGCCGATGATTGTGCCGGAGGTTGGACGGGGTAGTGAAAAACAAATTGCAAAGACTATCAAGGCTTATGAAAAAGTTGCAGACGAAATTACAGAGCTTAAGCCAGAAACTATAATTGTGTCCAGCCCTCATAGCGTGATGTATTCTGATTATTTTCATATTTCTCCGGGAAGTGGGGCGGTCGGTTCTTTTGCAGAGTTTGGCGCTCCTCAGGTAAAGTTTGATGTTGAGTATGATGAAGAGCTTGTAAAACTGTTGGCGGGTAAGGCGGAAAAGATTGGTTTTCCTGCTGGAACTCTTGGCGAAAAGAATTCTTCGCTTGATCACGGAACTATGGTGCCCCTCTGGTTTATTCTAAATAAATATAAGGCCTTTAAGCTTGTTCGTACGGGACTTTCCGGCTATGACCTTTTAAAGCATTATGAATACGGTATGATGATTAGGGACGCAGTGGAGGAGCTTGACCGGAAAGTTGTCTATGTTGCCAGCGGGGATTTGTCGCATAAGCTTCAGGAATATGGTCCTTATGGTTTTGCGGAAGAAGGCCCTGTTTATGATAAGAGGATTATGGATGTGTGCTCGGGAGCCCGCTTTGGCGAGCTTTTTGATTTTGATGAAAACTTTTGTGAAAAGGCTGCTGAGTGCGGTCATAAATCTTTTGTGATTATGGCTGGTGCGCTGGATGGTAGGGCTGTGGAGGCTGTTCAGTATTCGCACGAGGATGTAACCGGCGTTGGATATGGAATCTGTTCTTTTATCCCAAACGAGGAAGATAAAAACCGGTGCTTTCTTGATGTGCGACTAAAGTCTGTACAAGCCGATTTGGAACAAAAACGCCGGGAATCAGATGCTTATGTAAAGCTTGCCAGAGCTTCCGCGGAGTATTTTGTAAAAAATAGTGAGATTATGCCGCTCCCGGACTGGGTACCTGATGAGGTTTTGAGCAAAAAGGCTGGTGTATTTGTTTCCATCCATAAGTTTGGAGGTTTGCGCGGTTGTATTGGGACCATCGCTTCTACTCAAAAAAATCTTGCCTTGGAGATAATTCAAAATGCCGTGAGTGCTGTTTCAAAAGATCCGCGTTTTGAGCCAGTAGCTGAAGATGAATTAAAGTATCTTGATATCAATGTTGATGTTTTGGGCGAGGCAGAAAAAATCAGCTCTCCATCCGACCTTGATGTTAAAAGATACGGTGTAATTGTGCAGAGTGGTTATAAACGCGGACTTCTTCTTCCAGACCTGGATGGTGTTGATACAGTTGAACAGCAGATTTCAATTGCAAAACGAAAAGGTGGCATTTATCCGGGTGAGAAAGTGGAATTGTTCCGCTTTGAAGTTGTGCGCCATTATTAGGCGGAGGGAACTCTATGCCGGTTTGTGATGTATGCTTCAGGAACTGCAAAATCGAAGAAAACTCAACAGGCTTTTGTGGCGCTCGTACCTGCCGCGAGGGAAAGGTTGTTGCGGCAAACTACGGTAAACTGACTTCCATTGCACTGGATCCAATAGAAAAAAAGCCGCTTAAAATGTTTCATCCGGGTACAAAGGTTTTATCAATCGGTTCTTATGGTTGCAATCTTCGCTGCCCATTTTGTCAGAACTATTCTATCTCTTGGTCGCAGAAGGCTTTTGATTATAAAGACAGAGCGGAGTTTTATCCACCGGAAGAAATTGTACATAGCGCCCTTTCGCTGCGCAGCCGCGGTAACATCGGCATAGCCTTCACCTACAATGAGCCGCTAATAGGCTATGAGTTTGTCCGCGATACAGCAAAGCTTGCAAAAGAAGCCGGACTGCAGAATGTTCTTGTAACAAATGGTACAGCCACACAAAAAGTACTTAACGAAATCTTGCCCTACATCGATGCCATGAATATTGACCTCAAAGCCTTTACCGGCAGTTTCTACAAAAATCTTCTAGATGGTGATTTTCAGATGGTAAAAGATTTTATCATAGACGCAGTTCAATCCTGCCACGTAGAACTTACTACACTAATCATCCCGGGTGAAAACGACAGTGAAGAAGAACTGTGCGAATTATCAGCCTGGGTTGTCGCGCTCGAAAATCAGTTCAACAAAAAAATCCCGCTTCATATTACAAGATTTTTCCCAACCTTCAAGCTTACAGACAAAGAGCCTACCCCAATCAGCACAATTCTGCGCCTTGTTGAAGTTGCAAAAGAGCATTTAGATTTTGTCTTTTCAGGGAATGTGTAATCAGATTATAGTGATTTTCAAACTTATCTGTTATAATTAAAACATGGAATTAAATAGAAAAAATGCGTGGTATATTCCTTGTTTATATGGATTAGTTGTTTTTGTTGCAAATTATATTGGAGCTAAGATTCCTGTTTCTACGTCAATAAACCGTGAGACGCAAAATTACATTATTTGGCAAGACATTATTGCGCAGCACCGCACAATTGTTTCTGTTATTACTTCTTTCTGCTATATAATTCCTATTTTTTTTTGCTGCCTTTATGCAATGACAATGAATCAGAAAAACGTCCAAAAACGGTTTATCAATCTGCCTATTGCTTATTCCTCTTTAAGCATAAGTGGCTGGTTTTTTTATTTTTTTGTAGAAATAATCTCTCTTCTCATTTCCAAGAAATATTTTGACATTTCCATTAGGAACATATTGATTGTTGGATCTACTTATATGATTCTGGAATGTTCTTTCAGCTTTACGCTTGGATTTTTTGTAATGGAGACTTTGCACCGGAAGATTTTTCTGCCCCGCTTTTTTCCTGACGGGAAAATTGCCTCTACTCCAGGGCTGATTAAACCTTCAAACTCATTTCTGTTCACAGTCTTTTATATCTCTGTAAGCGTGTTCCCCATATGCTTTATTAGTTTTGCATATATCACCACAATAAGTGCAAACATAAAAGAATCTGATATCAATATACTTATTTTCCTGTTTATAATTTTTATGCTTGATATTGTTATCCTCATCACTTTTGGGAACTACTATTCTTCTCCTTTGAAAAAACTAAAAGAAGGAACTGAAAAAGTTAAAAAAGGCGATTATACGGAACATGTCAAGATTGTAAGCAACGATTCGTTTGGTGAACTTGCCGACACCTTCAACGACATGATTTCATCAATCGATATGAATAATAAAAAGCTGCTAGCTGTTCAGAATTCAATTTTAACCGGAATGGCAACTATGGTTGAAAGCCGTGATAATTCAACAGGCGGGCACATTAAACGCACAAGCGACTGTGTAAGAATCTTTGTGAATTATCTAAAGTCAAAGCTTGAATATTCAAAGCTTTCTGAAAAATTTTGCAATGATGTTATAAAGGCCGCTCCGATGCACGATCTTGGAAAAATCGCCGTTCCTGATGCAATCCTTCAAAAACCTGGAAAATTCACTGATGAAGAATACGAAAAAATGAAAATGCATTCCGCCGAAGGTGCACGGATTGTTGGCGAAGTTTTAAAAGAAGTTGATGATGCAGATTTCAAAAAGCTGGCAATTAATGTTGCGCACTATCATCACGAAAAATGGAATGGTCAGGGCTATCCGGAAAAACTTACCGGCGAGCAGATTCCTTTTGAGGCACGCATAATGGCTCTGGCAGATGTGTTTGATGCCCTTGTAAGCAAAAGGTGCTACAAAGAAAGCTTCAGTTTTGATAAGGCCTTTGAAATAATCAGCGAATCTGCCGGAAGCCATTTTGACCCGGCGCTGACAAAGCAGTTCATTCAGTGCCGCAGCAAACTTGAAGCTCTTTATTCAACGATATAAGCCCCGCTCACCGTGCAAATCCATTCACATTGCAAGCCCTTTGCTAAGCTTATAAGTATGAAATGTGACTTTATCTTTTAAAGTTATATGACCGGCTGATTCATTCACTATGGAAAAGAATTATTATACTATTAATGAACTGGCAGTTCTTAGATAAAAATCTTGTGTTCTTCTGTATAATCGTTGTATAATTTTAAACTGTACATGAGGTTTGTGCTATGAGTATTTATACTATTTATATGGTGTTCTTCGGGTTTTCAACTTTTGTAGGAGTTCCTCTGCTTTCTTCCTTCCAGGTAACACAAATAAAAGGTTCTACCTATTCCGACTGGCTCTCCAGTATGCCTGTTACAATGGGAGCGACCTTATTGATTTTTATTGTCGTTGCTTTGATAGCATATTCCATAATAAAGCCGCTTTTATTGTTAATCAAAAAGGCTGAAAAAGAAGATCTATCAGAAGAAGAAAAGATTAAGGCGAGTAATGTTCTAAAACGTATTAATATTATAACGGTCATTTCGCTTATTGCGGGTTATCCTATAGGAAACGGTGCTACAATCCTCATAGTGACACTTGCTAGAAAAGTATCGTACTCTATTGCCGATTTATCAGTTATTATGATTCTTATTCTGTTTTATGCTGCTGTAGCAATAGAATACTCTATAACCGCTTTTTCCGTTGCCGCGGGCAGAGAACTATCAAAGCTAAAGATTCATAATATCGATGGAATAAAACCAAGAAAATTTTCTACAACCGTATTAAGGATAAATTGCATTATTATCGTTTTTTGCTGTTATCATATATTCGCCTGCGCTTACAGTGCATTCCGCCATCAATGGCCGTTGAATCTTTTCTTAAAAAAAACTCTTATTGCTTATATGTACGGGGGTGTCTTTACCCTTCCGCTTTTTGTTATTGTTATACGTTCTTTGCGAAATCGATTCAAGGATACAATTACTCAGGTTGCGGCACTCAGGGAAAACGGTGATTTGCTTTCCAGATTGAACATCAGCACATTTGACGATTTTGGTATCGTAATGGCAGAGATGAACAAACTTATGGATTTTCTTAAACTTTCCATTTTAACGTTAAAGACTGAAAACAATAAAGTAGATGTTGATGCCGGCGATTTGCTGAATGTTACTGAAAATTCTTTCTCTGGCATAACACAGATTGTTGCTTCTTTTGATAATATGAGCAAACAGAATGCGCAACAGGACAAACTTCTTGACGAAGCAAAAACGAATATTGAAAAACTTAATGAAAAGGCGGCTGATGTAAGCCAAATTATGGAAGCACAGGCTGACTCCGAAAAACAAAATGCCCAGTCAGTCAGTGAAATGTTCTCCAACCTGTCCGAAATTGCAAGTTTGATTGAAAAGGCACAGATTATTTCAAAGGAACTTACCCAACAGGCATCCTCCGGTAAAACCGAAGTAGAAAAGAGCCGGCTTGTTATAAACGAGATTTCCGAAAAATCAAAGAAAATGAGTGACGTAATCCAGGCTATCGATTCTGTTGCAAACCAGACAAACCTTCTTGCTATGAACGCTGCTGTTGAAGCGGCTCATGCCGGTGAGGCCGGTAAAGGTTTTGCCGTTGTCGCCAGCCAAATCAGAAAGCTTTCGGAAGATACTCAAAAATCAGCCCGGGATATCGGCAAAATCATCACTGAAATTGTCTCGTCGATACAGACCGGGGAGCAGAGTATGTCCGATACACAGAGCGCATTCGGAAAAATCAGCGAAAAAATTGATGCCCAGTCTGATGCAGTCGGTGAAATTTCAAAGTCTATTATTCTGCAGTCCGAAAAAGCAAATACGGTCCTTTCAAATACAAACCAGATTACCAATAAGATTTCTGAAGTAAATGAATTGATAAAAAGCCAGACCGGTTATACGCAGGAGATTAAAAACGGTATTGATGATATCGTAAACCTTGCTTCTGTCGTAAACGGTGCAATGAAGGAATCCGAAGTCGTTATCAAAGAGTTCTCGGATTCATTCAAAACGGTAAAGGAAAAGGCAGAACAGAACAGAACGTCTGTGTCGAACATTACAAACGAATTGGACAAGTTTGTAGTATAAATGTAGTTTTTAAACAACAAGGTCTGCATGGATTATAATCAACGACCGCTTAAAATCTTTTTCTCCTACTATAAACCTCACTGGAAGTTGTTTGCAGCTGATATGGCTTGTGCGGTTTTTATGGCGGCAATAGATGTGGCGTTTCCGATGTTTTCACGATATGCGCTTAATACGCTGATTCCCCATCATAAGCTTCGTACTTTTTTGATTTTGGTTGCGGTTTTACTTGCGGGCTTTTGTCTTCATAAGGGTTGCAACTTTTTTGTCGCTTATTGGGGGCATGTTTTTGGTAACCGTGTTGAGCAGGATATGCGGCGCGATGTTTTTGACCACTTGGAAAAATTACCGTTCAGTTATTACGATACTCACCGCACGGGCAAAATCATGTCCCGTGCAACCAACGATCTTTTTGAGATTACAGAACTTGCGCATCACGGACCTGAAGACTTTACAATCGCAATACTTAATCTGCTTGGTGCTTTTATAATGATGCTTCATATTCGCTGGGAACTTGCAATTGTAGTTATTGTGGTTCTTCCGGTTATGATTGCAATCGGAATTGTTTCGCGCCATAATCTTTCGCGTTCTTCTACCAAAGTAAAGGAAACTACTGCCGAAGTTAATGCGGGGCTTGAGTCCAGCATTTCGGGCATTCGTGTGACAAAAGGTTTTAACAACGAGGACTTTGAACGGGCGCGTTTTGATGTATACAACAAGCAGTACAGTGCGGCAAAGCAGGTACGCTTTAAGTACATGGGAAAGTTTTTTTCGAATATAGAATTCTGCAACAATCTTTTATCACTGGTGGTTCTTGCTGTTGGCGGCTATTATATTATAAAAGGAAAAATGACATTGCCCGACCTTGTTGCCGCAAATCTTTTTGTTGCAGCTTTCAGGGCCCCGATAGGAAAATTGAATTTTTTGGTGGAACAATTCTCTACCGGCATGGCAGGCTTTAATCGCTTTATCGAGATTATGCGTACAGATCCAGAACCGGCTGATGCTCCGGATGCTGTTGAAATTCTCTCTGCCCGCGGTAATATCAACTTTAAGGATGTTTCATTTTCATATACAGCAGATTTTCCTGTTTTATCCTGTGTAAACCTGGATATTTGCGCCGGAGAAAAATTTGCCCTTGTCGGTGCAAGTGGTGGCGGAAAATCCACAATATGCAATCTCATCCCCCGTTTTTATGAAATTACGGGGGGCAAAATCCTGCTCGACGGCATAGATATTCGTAGTATAAAAAAGAGTTCCCTGCGTGCACAGATCGGTATTGTTCAGCAGGAAGTATTCCTTTTTGCCGGCACAATCCGTGAAAACATCGCTTACGGAAAACCTGATGCTACCGATGCCGAGATTGAACAAGCAGCCCGCCGTGCCGAAATCCACGATGATATCATGAAAATGCCGAACTGTTACGATACAATTGTTGGTGAACGCGGAATCAAACTGAGCGGTGGACAAAAACAACGGGTATCCATAGCCAGATGTTTCCTTAAAAATCCGCCTATCCTTATCCTGGACGAAGCAACCTCTGCCCTGGATACTGCAACGGAAATAAAAATACAACATTCCTTTGATGAGCTGGCAAAAGGGCGTACAACCCTTGTGATTGCACACCGGCTTTCTACCATCAAAAATGCCGACAAAATAGCCGTAGTCAATGATCATGGGATTGTCGAACAGGGTACCCACGATCAGCTCATGGCAAAAAAAGGCGAGTATTACAAACTTCACACTGTACAGGATGTGTAGTTTATTCCGAATAATATTCAATTGACATTTTTTTTTGTCTTGTTATAGAATGAGTTTACATTCTTTTATAGGAGACACATAGCCAATGTAACTACATAACTGATTTCCGCTTAGTTTTTTTCTCGTTAGAGATTTCATTATGGGAGTCGGTTGTAGTTTTACATTTTCTATCTTTGGCAGGAACGGTTTTGGGCTGTTCTGTCTCTTTGTGCATACTGCAACGGCTTCTTTTTTAAGGAGGCCAAAATGTCAATTCAAATATCCAATCTATATTTTTCTTATCCCTCTTCAAGCACAACTCTTTTTGAAGATTTTTCTTTACAACTGTATGAAGGGTGGACCTGTGTCGCCGGGAGCAATGGTTGTGGGAAAAGTACTTTGCTAAAACTGATTGCAGGGCTTATTAAGGCTGACAGCGGAAAATTATCCTGTTGTGATAGCTCGGTTTATTGCCCTCAGGAAACTGCGGAAATACCTGAGAATCTTTATACCGCATTCTGGGCGGATGATAATGAAATACGCCGTTTTTTTTCGCGCCTTTGTGTCACTGAGGATATGTTGGAACGTTACGAAACTCTTTCCGGCGGAGAAAAAAAGCGTATTCAGATTGCCTGTGCGCTTGCTGAGCAACCTTTGGTACTGTTGCTTGATGAGCCGACAAATCATCTGGATGCTGCTACTGCATCACTGATTTCTTCTGCTCTTTCAGATTTTGAGGGTATCGGTATAATGGTGAGCCATGATAGGGCTTTTACGGATTCTTTATGCAAACGGACGGTTTATCTTTATAATGAATCACGAGCTTTTGCAGGTGGTAGGGATTGCATTGTCTGTGATACATATCCCTGCGGACTCAGTAAAGCTCTTGAGTTGCGGCAATGCGGACAGGAACAGTTGCGTAATGATTGGGAAAAAGCAGACAACAAAGTTGCGGTGGAAAAACAACGTAGTGCAGCCTTGGAAGCTGAAAATCAAAAAGCCAGGGCACGATTGTCCAAAAAGGTGGTTAATCCTGGCGACCATGATACGTGCGCTAAAATTGATGCGGCAAGAGTCAGCGGAAAAGACCGTAACACAGGAGAAGCGAAAGCCAGGCTGGAATCGCAGATTGGCAGGACAGAAACTAAGCGTGATAGTATAAAAAAGAGTCTTCGTCGGAAAGAAGGCTTTTCTGTGGAAAAAACGGATTTTGCAAAGCCGATTGTCATAGACGGAACTTGTATTATTGCAGGTGATTACAGCTTGGATTTTCCTGACATAGAAATAAAACGGGGAACAAAAATCGCACTTACTGGTCAGAATGGAGCGGGGAAGACACTGTTTGTCCGGCATATAATAGAGCTTTTGAAAAACAACGGACGCAGTAACGAATTGCTTTATCTGCCGCAGGAAATCAGTGATGAACAAAGGGTACGCATTTTGGGAGAGTTCTGCAGACTGGAAGAAGCTGAACGCGGTGAGGTTCTTTCAACATTGTTCAGACTGGGAAGTGAACCGGAACGATTGAATCATTTGCAAAATGACAAAGTATATAATATTTCTGATATCCAACTAAGTCCGGGTGAACTTCGCAAGTTGATGATAGCTATTGCGGTACAAAGGCCGTTGTCACTTTTGATTATGGATGAGCCGACAAATCACATGGATATTACAAGTGTAATGGCTTTGGAAAATGCTCTTGCTGCTCTGGATTGTGCAATGCTTGTTGTAAGTCATGACAAGGCATTTTTGGATAAAATCACGAACGTGATGCTAGTGGCTGAACGCAATGATTTAAAGGGAAAAATCACAAAGATATAGAACCTTGCATAAAAAAAGCCCCGGTATTCGGGGCTTTTTGTTTGTAATCTGGAAAATTAGCGCAAACCTGCTGCATCAGTTTCTGTAGAAGCTTTCCAGAATTGGCTTCTGCCAAAAGGTCCTACTTCACCGCGCATTTCAAGTGTATCGGCTTTATATTTTTTACCATCGGCTTTGTGAAAGGTAATGCGGCACTTATAGCGTTTTCCGTCGTTAGGATCAATGATATAACCGTCTGCCCATTTTCCTTCGCCCTGTGATGTCAAATCCCAAATCCACGTTGTTCCTACTGTGCGTAATGTACCGATATCAACTCCTTTCATAAAGTTGTCATAGGATTTACCTTTTCCGCCAGTTGTCATTTCGTCTTGAGGTTTTCCTGCAATTGAGAGGATCTTTCCATAGAGTTTTCCTCCCTCTTGCCAAATCTGCCAACCTGCAGTTTCCTTGTTTGTCTTTTCGTCAATACTTACCCAGTAACCTTCAGCCGGGTCTGCGGCAAAACATAATGCTCCCAGCAGAAACAACACTGCCAGAACTGCCATAATTCTTTTCATGGAATCCTCCTGATTCATCCATAAAGTTGATATGCTATTATATCACTTTTTTGATGTGTTGCAATTGGATGGAATCAGAAGCGGATATTCATGACTGTAATGTCATCTGGCAAAAGTGAATTCTGAATCCAGCCTGTTACAGTTTTTTCTATTGTCTTTTCCACAGCATCAACATCAGTAGTGAACAGCTCTCCAAAAAATTCTTTTGTACGCGGTTCATCAAAACGCTCGCCGTTGTCGTTCTGCATATCGGTAAAACCGTCTGAATACAGGTTGATCTGAAAATCAGGCTTTATAGGCATGCGATAGGCGCTTTTTTCGCCTGCGTTGATTGCATCCGTAACGGCACCCATTCCAAATGGCGGTAACGGCGGTTGAAGTGTAGCAACCTTACCTTTGCCTTCTTCGTCCTTCATGTAGGCAAAAACATTAGTGTGACCGCAGTTGTAAAGTTCAACTACGCCTGCCGTGTAATCCACATAACAGAGTGCACCGGTGATGAAGTTTCCGACAGGCACGATTTCCTGTAAAAAGTTGTCAAGCATGACTACGAGTTTTGCAGAAGTAAGGTTCGAAGTACCCTGAACGTTCAGCATTGAGAAGATTGAACCGAGTGTGATGGTGAGCAATGCTGCTGAAAAGTTTTTACCGGATACGTCAAAACTGGCTATGACATATTTGCCTTCGCTCAATTCTTTTGCAATATAATAGTCACCACCGACAGCATTCGCCATTTTGTTCCAGATGCGAACTGTAAACGGGAAATCCTTTGTGTTTGAATTCTTTTTTAACATGTTCTGCTGGATGGCGGCAGCTTTTTCGAGATCCTGTATGCGCAGTTCTTCGAGTTTAGAGTTCATCTGAGCAACTGACATGATTCCGTAAAAACTGCGGTTGTTTACGAGAACAATAAAATGTTTTATTTCTTCTTTAATAGCAGCTTCGTTTACTCTGGCGGCTATTTTTTCGAGAAAGTCACTACAGTTCAGTGTGAAAGGGCTTTCTTTGACATAGTCACCGCAGGTTTTTGCAACAAATCGTTTGAAAGCATTACTGGTATTATCTTCTACTGTTCTACGCTCGATAACCCCTATTACACGGTCATCTTTTTCTACAGGAACTGCATCTAAATCAGGCTGCTGCTCGAACATTTCAATTACAACATCAAGGGTGGCACGACTGCTGACTGCTTCGACAGGAATGGCAATAGAACCAACCTGTCTCTCGTTAAAACTGTTTTCAAGACCCGTCTTTCTTACATCTATCGAGTTTTTTTCTTTTAAATCATCAGAAAAAAAAGAACTGTCAATTACTTCTTCTTCCATAAGACATTTTCCCCTAGTTATTTTTATTAAATTTAACACTCAAGTTAAGTATTGTAAAGCGATTTTTTTAGGGGTAGCAGCCGTTTTTTATATAATGAAAGGATTATAATACAATCTTGCGGCGGTTTTTCTTGATCTCGGAGCGGATTTTTTTCAGTTTGAGCGTGCGCTCTTTGCTGGCTTTGGTAGGTTTTGTTTTTATGCGCTTTTTTGGGATTTTTACTGCGGTGCTGATACGATTTTCGAGCCGTTCAAGAGCTATTTCCCTGTTACGCCCCTGAAAGCGTTCTTCGTCCGCATCCAAAAACAGTTCGTCGTCTTTGTTGATTATTGCGGCAAGCTTTATCCGCAGTCTTGAACGCTCCGCATCTGTCAGCCCCTTGATGGCGGAAACAGGCATTGTGAGATGAACCTTTGTGTTCAGCTTGTTTACGTTCTGACCGCCTTTGCCGCCGCTGCGTGCAAAGTGCACCTGTGAATATTCGCAGATTGAATCGTGCAGTTCCTTTTTGTTCATCGCCTTATTTTATTGGCCGGTTCTTTGGAATGGAGATGATGTTTTTTACAGCGTCGTGTATGCGGCGGGCAATCTGCGGCTTGTTCATCGTGTAAAGATGAATGCCATCTACACCGTGGCTCACAAGGTCAATAATCTGGTTTACGGCGTAGGCGATTCCTGCGTCCATGATAGCGTCGTCGTTGTCGCCGTATTTTTCGAGCATTACTTTGTATTTTTCAGGCAGAACAACACCGCAACGGCTCACCATGCGTTCAATCTGTGCGCGGTTTGTTACAGGCATTATTCCTGCTTCAATCGGAGCGTTGATTCCCGCAAGGCGGCAGTTTTCAACAAATTTGTAGAATATGTGATTGTCAAAGAAAAGCTGCGAAATAAGATGATTACAACCGCTGTCAGCCTTGAACTTGAGATTGTGGATTTCCGAAAGCACGTCCTTGGATTCGGGGTGGTTTTCGGGGTAGCATGCGCCCGAAAGATGAAAGGAAGAGCCTGTTTCCGCCTTGATAAAATTGCTCAAATCCGAAGCGTGAAGAAAATCGCCGACTGGCGCTCTTCCTTCAATCTTATCGCCGCGGAGAACTAAAATGTTTTCAATTCCGTTATTCAGGAATTCGGAAAGCATCTTGAGGGCTTCTTCCTTTGAAAGATAAAGGCACGGAAGGTGAACAACACTTTCGACATTGCATGACTGTCTTATTCTTTTTGCAATTTCCAGCGTGTTGGCGCAGTTTTCGCTTCCGCCTGCGCCGTAGGTTACGCTTATAAAATCCGGATTAAGCCCCGAAAGCTCGTCAAGCGTGCTGTAAATTGTATCAATTGATGAAGTTTTCTTTGGTGGAAAAACTTCAAAAGAAAAAACGGTCTTTTTGTCGAAAATGTTGTTGTTTATCATCAGCCTTCGTTCCTTATCTGCTTTGCGGCTGCAACCAGATTCTTCAAGCTGGCGTTTGTTTCAGTTTCGCCGCGTGTTTTAAGACCGCAGTCAGGGTTTATCCACAGTTTTGAAGGTTTTACGAACTGCTTCATCTTGCGGACGGCTGCTACAATTTCTTCTGTGCTTGGTACGCGCGGTGAGTGAATGTCGTAAACGCCCGGACCAACTTCGGTGCGGAAGTTCTTTTCTTTGAGAGCCTGCAGAATTTCGAGATTAGAGCGGCTTGCTTCAAATGTAATAACATCGGCATCCATGTTGTCAATGTCGGTGATAATCGGGATGAATTCTGAATAGCACATGTGTGTGTGAATCTGTGTTTCGGGTTTGCATCCTGAATGAACGAGGTTGAATGCCGGAATTGCCCAGTCAAGGTATTCGCTGTGCCAGTCTTCCTTGCGGAGAGGGAGTTTTTCTTTGAGTGCGGCTTCGTCAATCTGGATGATTTTTATGCCGTTCTTTTCCAAATCAAGAACTTCGTCGCGGATTGCAAATGCAATCTGGAACGCACATTCTTTAAGGCTTATGTCTTCGCGCGGGAACGACCAGTTGAGGATTGTAACAGGACCGGTGAGCATTCCTTTTACAGGCTTTTTGGTGCAGCTCTGTGCATAAACTGACCATTCAACGGTAATCGGGTTTTTGCGTGTAATGTCGCCCCAAACAACCGGTGGTTTAACACAGCGTGTACCGTAAGACTGAACCCAGGCTTTTTGAGTAAAGATGTAACCGTCAAGGTTTTCGCCAAAATACTCAACCATGTCGTTGCGTTCAAATTCGCCGTGAACAATAACATCAAGTCCGATTTCTTCCTGGTTCTTTATACAGCGGGCAATCATCTTTTTGTTAAAATCTTCGTACTGTTCTTTGGTTATCAAGCCTTTCTTAAAGTCAGCCCTGTTCTTGCGGACTTCGGATGTCTGCGGGAAAGAACCGATTGTTGTTGTTGGGAACGATGGCAGATTGAGAGCCTTCTTTTGGATTGCTTCGCGCTCTGCAAAAGCGGGAACACGGGTAAAGTCTTTTTTGGTGAGCTTGCTGATTTTGTCAGCAAGAGCCTGATTCTTTTCAACGCGTTTTGCGGCAAAAAGCTTTTTGTTTTCCGCAAAAGCCTTTTCGTCACCGGTTGCAATGTCTTTAAGTTCCGCAAGTTTTTCTTCCGCGAACGCAAAATGTGCAAGAATGTCGGCTGAAAGCTTTTCTTCACTTTTTGTTGTGTAAGGAACATGAAGCAGAGAGCAGCTTGTGTTCAGAACAATTTCAGCACCGGATGCAGCTTTTTCAATTTCGCTTATAAGAGCGGATGTTTTTTCGTAGTTGTTGCGCCAGATATTTTTTCCGTTTACAACACCGGCAAATAGTTTTTTGTCTTTGGGAAATCCGTTCTTTTTCAGCAGATTAAGGCTTTCTTTTCCTTCAACAAAGTCAAGGCCGATTCCGTCAAAGCCAAATTTTACAATTTCCGTGTAAAAATCGCGTACATCACCAAAGTATGTCTGCAAAAGAACTTTTGTCTGTTTTCCTGCAAGAATCTGTTCGTAAAGAGTTTTGAACAGTTTTTTGTCGTCATCGGTCAAATCAAAAACAAGATACGGTTCTTCAATCTGAACCCATTCGGCACCGAGTTTTGCACATTCTTCAAGAAGCTGCTTGTAGCATTTGGCGGCAGAATTTGCAAAATCGGCGGCTTTTTTGCTGCCTGTATAGTGGGCAAGTTTCAAGAATGTGAACGGGCCGATAACGTTGATTTTTGTTTTTACATCTGCGTCAACGGCTTCTTTGTATTCTTCCGCTATTTTTGAGGCGTCAAGGCTCAGTTCGGTTGATTCTTCAATTTCCGGTACGATGTAGTGGTAGTTTGTGTTGAACCATTTTTTCATTGGCAGTGCCGTAACATCGCTTTTTTCATTCTGAAAACCGCGTGCCATAGCAAAGAAAGTGTCGAGCTTTGAAAGACACAACTTCTTGTAGCGTGCAGGAATTGCGCAAAGCATAAATGCTGTGTCCAACATTCCGTCATAAAAAGAAAAGTCGTTGGAGCTGATAAAGTCTATTCCGGCTTGTTTCTGGGTTTTCCAGTTAAGGACGCGTAAATCTTTTGCGGCTGCTTCCAGTTCATTGGAAGAGATTTCGTTTTTAAAGTATTTTTCGGATGCAAACTTAAGTTCACGGTTTGCACCTACACGAGGGTATCCGATTACGGAACATTTTTTAGTCGTTTTCATACTGATAGGATAATGTAAATATGCGTTATAATCAAAATCTGTTTTTTTATGGGCTGACATAACTTTTAGTTATGACTATAATACTGTCATGACGTTACAGCAATTAAAATACATTTTGAAGATTGTGGAATACCGTTCTATAACTGAAGCAGCACGGAACATTTATATAACACAGCCGGCTCTTTCAAATTCCGTAAAGGACTTGGAAGAAGAACTCGGTATAGAAATTTTTATGCGTAACGCAAAAGGAATCACGCTTACCGCCGACGGCGAGGAGTTTTTGTCGTATGCTAGGCAGGTAGTTGAACAGAGCGATTTGCTTGAGCGCAGATATACCAATAAAAAACCGTTAAGACAAATATGTTCTTTTTCAACACAGCATTATGCCTTTGCGGTAAATGCGTTTGTAAATCTTGTAAAAAAAACAAATGCTGATGAATATGAGTTTACCCTGCGCGAAACCCGAACTTACGAAATTATAGAAGATGTCCGTAATCTTAAGAGTGAGACAGGGATTTTGTATTTGAACGGTTTTAACAGAAAGATAATGAACAAGCTTTTTACCGAGAACCATTTGGAATTTCACAAACTTTTTACTGCAAAGCCTCATGTTTTTATCAGCCGCACAAATCCGCTGGCAGTAAAAAAAACGGTTTCCTTAAAGGATTTGGAGGATTTTCCGTATTTGTGCTTTGAACAGGGTGATTTCAATTCGTTTTATTTTTCAGAAGAAATACTAAGCACTGTGAGTAGAAAAAAGGTGGTACATGTTTCTGACCGGGGAACGCTGTTCAATCTTTTAATCGGATTAAACGGTTATACAATAAGTACAGGAATTGTGACCAGCGACCTCAACGGTACGCAGATTCTGCCCGTTCCGCTCGAAACAGAAGGCGATGAGTCGATGGAAGTCGGCTACATTTTAAACGAGCGGACAGAACCGACAAAATATGCGCGGCTTTTTATAGAAGAATTGGAGCAGCTTTCCGCAAATTACTGATTGCGCATGGTTAAGGCATGGGAGATAACAGCTTTTTCATTGCCAATTATGTAATAATTAATTATATTTGAAAAATGCTCAAGTTTAAAAAATTCTTCATCGGACTGGAGAAAAAGTATAAGATTTCTGCTGTCCTTGCCCCTGTTACGATTATGGGCGAGGTTCTTATGGAAGTTTTTATTCCGCTCATTATGGCGCGCATAATTGATGTCGGGATTGCAAATCATGATGTAGCTTATGTGACAAAGACCGGTCTTTTGATGATTATGGTCGCTGTGATTTCACTCTCACTTGGTTTTGTTTCAGCGCGCTTCGCGGCGGTTGCCGCACTCGGTTTTGCGCGGAATTTGCGCCGCCGGCTTTTTAACAAAGTACAGGATTTTTCATTTTCAAACGTAGACAAGTTTTCAACGGCATCTCTTGTTACGAGGCTTACTACAGATGTTACAAATACCCAGAATACCTTCCAGATGATTATACGTATGTGCTTCCGCGCACCTTTTATGTTTATTTCCGCAATTGTAATGAGCATTTACGTTAATGCGAGAATGTCAGTGATTTTTATCTTTTCTGTTCCGGTTATTGCGGTGGCAGCGATTTTTATAATGCGCAGAGCATTCCCTCTTTTTGACATCATGATGAAAAAGTTCGACAGACTTAATGCGGTCGTCCAGGAAAATCTTACCGGTATAAGGGCTGTAAAGGCATTTGTCCGCGAGGATCACGAAACACAAAAGTTCCGTGATGCGGCGGAAGCCGTTCGAAGTTCACAGGTAAAGGCGGAAAAAATCGTTATTTTTAATATGCCAATTATGATGATGGTTATGTACTTGAGCATAATCGCTATTCTGTGGTTCGGCGGTAATTATATTATTCGGGGCGATATGCTGGTAGGTGAGTTGATCAGCTTTATCACTTATTCAGCACAGATACTTTCATCTTTGATGATGATTTCGATGATTTTTGTAATGCTCGTTATTTCCAAGGCATCGCTGAACCGAATAAGTGAGGTTCTCGACGAGCAGCTGGATATAGCCAATCCGCCCGAATCTGAAAGAATCGGAGAAGTTACAGACGGTTCAATCGTCTTTAAAAATGTATTTTTCAGCTACGACAAAACAATGAAGAATGCAGTCTTGCAGGATGTATCGCTTGAAATAAAAAGCGGACAAACGGTCGGTATCATAGGTGGCACGGGTTCTTCAAAGACAACGCTTGTTCAGCTAATTCCGCGCCTGTACGACACACTGGAAGGAACTGTTCTTGTCGGCGGGCACGATGTAAAAAAGTATGCGCTGCAAACCCTGCGTAACAGCGTGTCCATGGTTTTGCAGAAAAACGTTTTGTTTTCGGGAACAATAAACGAAAATCTGCGCTGGGGAAATCCTCAGGCAACGGACAAAGAATTGGAGGATGTCTGCAAAACCGCCTGTGCGTACGATTTTATAACCTCGTTCCCCGATGGTTTTAACACCGTTCTTGGTCAGGGCGGCGTAAACCTTTCGGGCGGACAAAAGCAGCGCCTTTGCATTGCGCGCGCATTGCTCAAAAAGCCTCGGATATTGATTCTTGACGACAGCACAAGCGCGGTTGATACGGCGACTGATGCCCGAATCCGAGAGGCAATGAAGAACACTCTGCCCGAAACAACCAAAATAATAATTGCTCAGAGGATTTCTTCCGTAAAAGAGGCAGATGTTATTTTTGTAATGGACGAGGGAAAAATTACCGGTTTTGGAACTCATGAAGAGCTTTTAAAAACGAACAGTATTTACAAAGAAGTTTTCGAATCCCAGCAGAACGGGAATGTCGATTTAGATTCCGCTAAAAGTGAG
>JAEEQG010000152.1 GCA_016285185.1 Spirochaetota bacterium | reverse complement strand
TACGGGGCTTTGGAAGGTTTGCGTACCGGAAGTGCCGAAGTTGAGCGGATGCGTGTTTCGTACCAGCAGAGGCGCAACCTTATGTACAAAGCTTTCTTGGAAATGGGTCTGCCGTGCGCCGAGCCGGAAGGTGCTTTCTATATGTTCCCGGATATTCGCAAAACAGGGCTTACCTCCGAGGAGTTCGCCACAAAACTTATAGAGGATCATCAGGTTGCGGTCGTGCCCGGAAACGTGTTCGGCGCGGGCGGCGAAGGCTTTATCCGCTGTTGCTATGCGACGGACATCTCCAAGATAAAAACCGCCCTGGAACGCATAAAAGCCATGGTGGACGAATACACTAAATAGCAGGTCGTTCAGCTTGGAGTGCAATCGCGACTTGGCGCACAAGCGCGAGACTATAAGCGTAGGTTGGGCGACCCGGCGGCAAAATCATTTGCCGCCGTCGGGCTTTTCGCCCTTCGCCGTCTTGCGCGGCTCATTCCTCGTGGCAAGCCACTTCGGAACAAAGGGGCTACAATCCCTGTCGCATAAAAAATAATTTATCACAGATGTTAATTATCTGATTTTTCATGGTTATGTTTTCTGCATAACATCTGACCATTCTCAAGAACAGTTTTTCCACCTTTTGACCATGGAATTATATGATCGCCATCCATCTCTGAAAAATCCCATTTTTTGTTTTCATTTTCAGTACCTTTACACATAGGACATAATCCTTTTTGACGTTCATACATGATTGTTTTCTGTTGATCAGAGAAACCACGAAGATTCAAATGTTTCCTGTCGTGATCAAATACATACCAGTAGATTCCAACCTGATTCTGAACTTCGTCAGTATCTTGCATAAGGCGTGCTATTTCATTCTCCAATTCAACTGGATTGAAGTTACTTGAATTAGCATATAATTTGTATAAAGTTCCCCAATCAACAGATTTCATCTGCTTACGATACTTTGGAAAAAGTTTTTTTACCCAGTCAATAACATTACTGAAATAGTCGAATAATGGTTTTGCATTTTCATCATCAACATGATTTGCCATATATTCCCGAATTTCACCGTCATTTTTTGCACCACTTATCCATTTTATTGCAGTTTCCAGATAAGCCTGACGATTCATTTCACCGCTCAAATATTTACTGCCAATATTATAAGCAGCACAATTTGTTTTTGAAAAATATCTCTTTGCATCCGTTACCCAAACCCCTGAATAAACAGCATTCCTAAGTTCCTGCTTAGTAAGTTCAGCTCCTGCAATATTTATCGTTTCAAACCAATCAAGCTTTTCTTTGTCGTCACCATCACATATATAAACAGAAAGTTTATAATCAAGAATTCTTGATTTTTCTGATTCCTGTAGACTCTTATATGTTTTGAAGTTAAATGAAAAATCGTTATTTACAAATTGACAAATACTTAGTGTCCTTTGTTGTCCATCTATTATTTCAAAAGTTCCATCCTTTCTTTTTGCCCAATACATTGTGTTAAGCGGATATCCCTTTGAAACAGTTTCAATTACTTTCGAACGTTGCTTGTCATTATAAACAAATTCACGTTGGTACGGTGGACGAATATCAAGTTTTTTTCCATAAGCTCTGACTCCGTTTTCTGCATTATCCTCAAATCCGTTTACAAGGTCTTTTATCGATATTTCTACAGGTGTTATGACCATTTTTATTCTCCTATTTTTTGGATTAGAATTCTGGCATATTTTTGTTTACCATTTATAATTCCACGACCACGAAAGGTGTTTGGAATTCTTACATTTTCTACTTCTGGACTACAATCTGTGCAATCTGTTAAACCAAGAACTTTAAATTGTGAAGGATTATATTTTGTGAAGAAAGTTACTGGAACTCCCATTACACCATCGTAATCCATTGGAATATCAGTTACTGCTTCAATATGAATAGCATTATAGTTTTCATATCGTTCATATTTCTCAGAGTTATATCTTTTCCCTGTTTCAAGAATTTCATGTGTTCGATTAATTTCTAGATTGGTATACCAACAGATGTTTCCCATTCTTCGATATTTTATGCCGCCTTCGATTTTAAAATCTGTTTTCTTTTCTTCATAATATGGAGGTACTTGAAACCAAAAATGTCCATTATTAATCCCGCACCACATTTTGTTTTGTTTTATCAAAGGAATTATGGAGTTGTATGTAATATTGTTTATATTTCCGATTATCAAGAATTTTTTGTTAAAATCAAAAAGATATGGAACATACTCTTTGAACAATGAAAACGGTGGATTTGTCACGACTATATCTGACTCTTTAAGAAACTCAACACATTCTTGGCTTCTGAAATCTCCGTTTCCTTTCAATTCTTTACAAGGAATCTTTGCAAAATCTTCTTCTCCAGTATATTTTATACTTCCGTCATATTCGAGATAAATCGCTTTTTCGCTACTGTTTTGCGAAAATAAATCGGGATCATTGTTCTTATAACAAGTTGCAATTACTTTTTTTAGTTCTAGAACATCAAAATACATAACAAAATATCTGAAAAAATTACTTACTCTTGGGTCGTCACAATTGCAAAGTACGGTTTTGCCCTTGAAATGTTCCCTGTAATGTTTTAATTCATTTTCGATCATAGAAAGTGGAGTATAGAATTCATCAGCTTTTGCAGCTCTTGAATCAGTCAGATTAGAATTTCCTGGCATATCAGTTCTCCAAAGGTATACAAAAATACAGTCAAGTTTACAAACTTTACTATTGTAAATATATCACAAAACACTTTCCTTTTGTAAAGATTTAATGGAAAAGTAAACATTTTTTCAAAAAAATGTGACGTATGAGTGATTTTTGGAAACGTGTTGATGCTGAGCTAGATTATCTCGGGAAAAATAGGACTTATCTTGCCAATAAATGCGAATTCAGTCTTACGAGTTTTAATTTGGGAATAAAACGTGGTTCTTGCCCTTCTGCTGATACCGCTGTAAAAATCGCTGCTACTTTAGGTGTTAGTGTTGAATATCTAGTAACCGGTTCAAATTCTTCAGTAAACAAAAACAAAGATGAAGAAACAGAACAACTCCGCCTTTATCGTAAACACAATGAAATCATTCAAAAATGCGAACAGCTCTCTCCTGAAAAAGAAAAACTACTCGTTGTAATTGCTGAAAGTTTTGAAAAAGATAATTGATTTACAGAATCTTATACACGGTTAACCACTACTCCCACCAGTCTTCGATTCGGAGCATGCTGTTTTCTTGCAGAGCGACGTAGTCTTCTGTGTTGTGTGTTATGAGAATCATGTTGTTAGCGATGGCGGTGGCGGCAATTTGGCTGTCGAAAAACGGAGCTGGTGCTCCAGCTTCTTTGCATTTGGCTCGGATTTCACTGCAGATTTGTGCCGCGAAGCTGTCATAAGGAATAATTTCGAAAGATTTTCGTATTTCCAGAAGATAATCTTCCATCATTTTTTTACGTCTGCCTTCTGGCATTGCGGTTAATCCAAAAATAGATTCCTGCCACACAGTTGAGCAAATTGCACAAAGTCCGTCATGTTCGATAATTTTTTCCATGACAGATTTGTTCGGCTTACGTTTTGTGAACTCTGAAATTACGTTGGTATCAAGCAAATAAATAGGTTTCATTCTTCTTCCCACATTTTGGCAATTTTTTTATCGTATTCTTCATCTGGATATCCGTCTTTTGGAATTTCAAGACCGTTGAAAGTTGGATCTTCGAAAACATCTGCATATTTTGCACGCAATTCCATCAGTTTTTCGATGAAGTTTTTCTTTGGCTTTTTTACTTCCTCGTAATCCTTCCAGCTGATGATTACTGCAACAGGTTTGTCGTGGCGGGTAAGCTCGACCGGTTCGCCGCCTTCGGCAAGTTTTACCAAGGCTGAAAAGTTATTTCTTGCATCGTATATAGTTGCTCTGCACATTTTGGGCCTCCGATTCAGGTGTCAATTATAGTGTTGCATCAAATTGGCTAAATGTCAATGTTTTGGCTAGGATTTTCAGGGCGGATGGTTGGGGCGTTGCGGGGCCGAAAACGGACAAAGTGCCCCGCAGAGGGGGTCGCGGACAAGACCGGAGCGCGCCGAACTGTGTGCGGGGCGCGAGGACTTGGGAGCGCAGGGGGATTCGTCCCCCGTCTGTCCTCTCACCTTGACGGAAAGGCGAAAAAAGTTTATTTATAAGTATGCAGAATTCAAAGCCTGAAAATAATATTGTTTCTCAGTTTGTAGATAGTTCCGTAATCAAAGCAATGAAAGCTATTTTTGCAGACGGACAGGATAAAATCCCTGCTGATGAAGCAATGGTAATTGCAGAGCAGTTCGGGGCTGACAGTTCTTTTAGAACTGTTCTTGAAGCTTCGGAAGTT
>JAEEQG010000151.1 GCA_016285185.1 Spirochaetota bacterium | reverse complement strand
TCGGTTCTGTCAGAAAGTTCAGCCATTGTAAATATCTTCTTTTATGAGTTGTTCCATAAATTGTTCTGAGTCCGTATAACGCAGAATCTTGTAGTCATATCCCTGTTCCGCAAGGAATTTCTGCCGGTGGGTGCCGAATTCTTCTTCAACGGTGTTGCGGGTAATAAGCGTAAAAAACAAAGCCTTGTGGGTTTTGGGGCGCAAGAGTCTTCCAAGCCGCTGCGCTTCTTCCTGCCTACTTCCGAATGTGCCTGAAATTTGGATTGCCATTGAAGCATCGGGCAAATCTATGGCAAAGTTAGCAACCTTTGAAACAACCAGCACTCTTATTTTGCCCGCACGGAAGTCACCGTAAATTCGGTCTCTTTCCGCATTAGGCGTTTTCCCGGTAATAATCGGGGCTTTGAGCTTTTCGGCAATAATAGTCAGCTGTTCCAAATACTGTCCTATGACCAGAATCCGTTCTTCGGAGAACTTTTCAATCAAAAGCTCAACAATGCCGATTTTCTGTTCGTTATTGCTCGCAATCTTGTGCTTTTCTCTTGTTCCGGCAACAGCGTATTCAATCTGTTTTTCCTGCGGCAAATCAAGGCGTACTTCCACACATTCCGCTTCCGCAATCCAGCCGGAAGTTTCAAGTTCTTTCCAAGGCACATCATAACGCTTAGGACCAACAAGCGAAAAAACATGCCCTTCACAGTTGTCTTCGCGGACAAGCGTTGCCGTGAGCCCTACGCGCCTTACCGCCTGTAATTCCGCCGTAACACGGAATACCGGTGCCGGCAGAAGATGAACTTCATCGTATATTATCAAACCCCAGGGGCGTTTTCTGAACAGGCTGAAATGCGGATAAGGAGAATCGGGATTAGGGCGCCATGTTAAAATCTGATACGTTGCGATTGTTACAGGCTTAATTTCTTTTTCTTCGCCGGTATATTCCGCAATCTGGTCCTTTATAAGCGAAGTTTTGTCCAGCAACTCCGCAATCCACTGGTGAACCGCGGAAATGTTGGTTGTAACAATCAGTGTGCTTGTCTTTAGCAGTGACATTATTTCCATTCCGACTATCGTTTTGCCCGCACCACATGGCAGCACAACAGTACCAAAGCCTGTACCAGGCCCCATATCGCCTACAAGGGCGCGTGCCGCCTGCTTTTGATAATCCCTTACAACAAAAGGCTTTCCACTGCTGCAAACCGGTTTCAGCTCCAATTCCAGAGGTTCACCGTCAACAAGCGGAACCTCGTCCTTTACAGGCCAGCCGAGAGTCAATAACTCCTGTTTTACTGTTCCCCTGTCCACAAGTTTGAGCGCAAAACGATAAACGCCTTTTGAAGCTTTAGGAAAAAGAAGATCCTTCATTTTTTTTGAAGCTTCTATTTCCTTGTAAACTGCTATTGAAGACGTTTCCAAATACAGCATTTCAAAATCTTCGGAAGTATCCGCCTCGTCCGGGGCAGTCATCCTAAGCTTGCCGAACCTGCCGGATATTTCTTCAATCCAGAAAGAAACCGGCTGCGGCACAGGATAACGCGAATATTTTTCCAAAACTTCTATAATGTGATTAGAAGAAAAACCAGCACTCGCCGCATTCCACAAAGACAATGGCGTTAAGCGGTAAGTATGCAGATGTTCCGGTGAACGTTCCAGCTCCGCAAACGGAATGAGCGCATTGCGGCATTCTTCAGCAAGAGGCGCGTGCACATCGAGTAAAATGGTTTTGTCACTTTGTACTATCAAAGGGTTTGACGGATTCTGCATAACGGTCTATTTTACTGAAAATACGCAGAGTCTGCAACCGTCAAAACACGAATTGTTTAGCATTACATGTAAAAAATTAAAGTAATGATAAGTTTTTTCTTGACTTTAAATGTAACAGACCGTAAACTATTAGCATGAACTTAAGAACTGTATTAACAACTGACACTGTAAATTTGCACCTTAAAGGCACAACAAAAGAGCAGATTATCGACGAAATGCTGGATATTCTGGTAAGCGCAGGAAAGGTGAAAGATAAAGAAACTGCACGCGCATGTGTTCTTGACCGTGAACGCAAAATGTCCACAGGCATGAAGCATGGTATTGCAATTCCTCATGGAAAAACTGACACTGTAGAAGACTTGGTTGCTTGTATTGGTATTTCAGACAATCCTGTAAACTTTGATTCTCTTGATCAGGAACCATGCAGAATTTTTATAATGACACTTTCTCCTGTTAACAAAACAGGTCCGCATCTTCAGTTCCTTGCAGAAGTAAGCCTTCTTTTCAAGAGTGCTGAAAAACGCCAGGAAATCTTAAAGACAACTGATAAAGCAGAAGTAATTAGAATTTTGACTGAATAAGCCAAATACTTTTTTCTGATTTTATTGTTGATTGAATGACAGACCGCTATTATGGCGGTCTATTGTTTTTTATAGGGACTTGTATGAAATTAACCGAAGCGGATTATTATGCCAAAGACGGCGTGTTGTATAACAAAGACGGTGTTGCTTTTTCCACAATAAAAAAACTCACTCTTACGGATAAAAAAGTACCGGAGTCTTTGCTTGCGGGTTTTTCCGCAAAAGAACTGGTTCTGCTTGAATTTCCCGTATCATTTGCATGTGTTGATGCTGAAAACTTTGATGAAGCTTTTCTTGCGGATTTGCGTTCTGCACTTAAACAGCTTGAGCAGAGCGGCAAAACCGTAATATTTTCCGCTACAGGTTCAGTTGCCGGTGCGGAACAATCCGATGTATTTTATCATATAGCAAGACGAATCAAAGACTGCACTTCCGTTGCAGGTATATGCTTCCCGGCAGGAACTACAAAGGGTTCTGTAATGACCATAATCGATGCTCTGCAAAAAAAACATCCCGAGTACGTGTATTTTACAGCGGAAAAAGAATTGTATGATTCACTTAACAAAGACTATGCAGGGCGGATTGCCTTTGCAAGTATTTGAAAAGGCAATCTGTCCGTTTACTATACCTAGCCTTTGATTCCTGTAAGCTTGTCTTTGAGCTCGCTTTCCATCTTGGCAAGTTCGCTTTCTGCGGCAGCACGCTTGTTGCGGCCTTCTTCCTGAATCTTGAGCGTTTCTTCGATTGTAGAAATCAAGTCTGCATTTACCTTCTTGAGCGTTTCAATTTCTACAATACCGCGTTCCATCTCTTTAGCTGTACCAATTGAGTTCTCTTTGAGCATTTCGGAATTCTTTTCAAGAAGATTATTTGTTGCATCTGTAACTTCGCGCTGAACTTCAAGAGCTTTTTTCTGGCGGAAAAGGCTTACAGCAATTACAATCTGATTTTTCCAAAGCGGAATTGTGTTCATTATGGAGCTTTGGATTTTTTCAACAAGCAGCTGGTCGTTGTTCTGAATCAATCTGAGCTGCGGTGCTGTCTGAATTGAAATCATGCGTGAAAGCTTAAGGTCGTGGAGTTTCTTTTCAAAACGGTCGAGGAACTGCATCAAGTCGTTCAATTCCTGTGTTGTTGCAGGATTGGATTCAGCTTCTACCTTCTTCTGGAGTTCCGGCAGAACGGTGCTTCTTACCTCGTCAATTTTCATCTTTCCCGCAACAATGTAAACATCAAGCTCGTTCAAATAATCCAGGTTTTTGCCGTACATCTGGTCGAGCATTGTGATGTCGCGCAAAAGCTGCATCCGGGCTTCGTTCAACTGTGAGATAATCTTTTCAATTTGAACTGAAAGCTTTTCATATTTAGTAAAGAATTTGTCAACACTGAAAAACAGGTTGGAAAATACACCTTTTTTCTGGTTTGTAAGCGAATTAACGTTTACGTCCTTAATCTTCATAAGAAGATTCGTCAAATCTTCGCCAATGTAACCGCTGTCATTTGCACGAACCTGATTCAGTATGCTGTCGGCAAAATTTGAAATTTTTGACTGTGCGCCGATACCGTACTGGATTAGTGCCTGTGAATTGTCAATCTCTATGGTTTTTGCTATTTCCTTAGCTTTTGCCATATCCTCTTCTTTCAAAGAGATTTCCTGCTTTGCTTCTTCTGCAGGCAGAAGAGCGTTTTGATTCATTGCATCTGACATAATGTTTTCTTCCTTTATATTTGAATTAAAATGCGTTTAATCGCATAGACCTTCCATTTTAAGTGTGTTTTTCAGCAACGACAGTTCAACTTCAAGATCCGAAACTTCGTTGCCCAAAAGGCGCGTAAACTGGTTGTCAAAAGCTTTTCTTATGGTAGAAAAAGTTTCTTCAACTTTTTTTACGGATTCCGCTATTTCGGGGTCGCCGTTGTTGTGTTTGCGAAGTTCCACATATTTTGCGAGAATGCGGACTGTTGCATCCAGATAATACGTTAAAAACTGGTTTGATTTGCGCAAATCCGGCGGGTCACGCTTGATTTCTTCAAGAATCTTTGTGGTAGAAACTTCGATTGAATCAAGATCCGGTTTGATGGGCGTTGAATACAAAAGTCCGTCATATTTGCGGATTTGGTGAAGCTTTTCGTATCCAGCCGAAAGAGCCGCATCGAGTTCTTTTTGCGAAACGCCGCCTATGAGAATGGTATCCTTGTTTTTGGCGATTGATTTTATAATTATTTTTGAAGTAATAAAACCGGCAAGAGCAAGAAGAATGGACTTAAAAACCGTAATCTTAAAAAGAAAATGTACCAAGATGAATAAAACTGCAGCAATTACAGTTGAAAACGGAAAAGAGTTTTTCTTGTTTTTCATGCAAACTCCCTGCTGTATAAAAAGATATAACATATACTATTACACAATAGAATGAATATGTAAATAGAATATTTTGCCAAGTTTGACTCTTTACCGGTGCAATTGACGCAAACTGCGATTGTCTGTAGAGTGTCGAGGTATGAGGTACGTTCTTTCAACCATCCTTGCAGGTCTTTTGTGGGGCTTGATAAGTCTTTTTATTAAGCCGCTTTCAGCAATGGGGTTTTCATCCGCACAGATACTCTTTTTCAGAGTTTTGATTTCTGTCATTCTGATGTTTGTATTCATTCTGATTTATGACAAAAAACTGCTGCATATCAGCGCAAAAGATTTGTGGATGTTTTTGGGTTCCGGCGTACTCAGTCTAACGTTTTTCTCACTCTGTTACTTCAAGACCATAGTCGAAGTCGGCGCATCTACTGCCGTAATTCTTTTGTACACATCTCCGATTTTTGTAATGTTCTTTTCGATACTTTTGTTCAAGGAAAAACTCAATTTGTACAAAGTGCTTGCCGTTATTTTTACATTTGCAGGCTGCTGTCTTGTTTCAGGAATCTTTAGTGGCGGGAACGCGGCGGGAATAACACCTAAAGGCTTTTTAACCGGCCTCGGAGCAGGCTTCGGCTATGCGTTGTATTCGGTTTTTACACGCTATGCACTTAAAAAATACAACACAATTACGGTTATTTTTTACACTTTCCTGTTTTCGCTCGTAAGCATCATTCCGTTTTCAAACTTTTCAACACTCCTGCCTCTTGTGACAAGCAAAAGCATCTGTCTGTTCGCAGGAATCGGGCTTTTGTGTACAGTTCTTCCGTATTTCTTTTACACATACGGATTAAGCGGGCTCGAGACAGGCAAAGCCGCAGTGCTTGTAACGGTAGAACCTGTTGTCGGTACACTGACCGGCTTTCTTGTATTTTCCGAACCCGTCTCAGCAATCATTGTGCTTGGTATTCTCCTAATCTTGGCTTCACTAGTTCTCATCCAAAAGGAGAGGTAGTTAAACAACTTTCTGAAAATCTTCCGGTTTTTTACTTCGCATTCTTTGGCTTTTTCCATAAAGTGCGCCAATAAATAAAAAGCGGTATGAACATCGTTATTTGAATAATAAAGAGGCTGTGCCTTACAGAAAGTCTGTCTGCAAGATAACCGACCAAGACAGAAAAACCCGCAACGACAATTGAGCCAATAAACGAAGTTATTGAACCCATTGTTGACCTTTCTTCATCAGAAAATTCGGCCTGCATCAGCGAACTGTTGGCAACTGACGAAACACCGAAAAACGCTGATGACGAAATGAACAAAAACGGCGAAGCAATTGCATTTATAATCAGCGCAAGCAAGCTTGACAATCGCCCGTACAAGTTAGAAGCAATCAGACAGACACGCTTTGAAAAACGCTTAAAGATTTTATCTGAAAAATAAAAGCTTAATGCGCCGAGCACATTCGACAAACCACGCAAAATGCCAATAAACCAAAGTGGACACAAGCTGTTGAAATACGCCGCCTGAATCTGATAAGAAGACGACGAAAGACCTTCCTGCAAAGATTTTGCAAATATCAAGCCGATCAATTTTGGATTATTAGCGATTTTCTTAAAAGCTGCCGCCACATGCTTAAAAGGATTTTTGACCTGCGCTTTGTAGCCTGTATCTACAAACGTAAATGCAATGATCACGCTTATAATTTGCGGAAACACCGAAAGAACCAGCACAAGACGCATTGAATATTTTGCCAGAATCGCTGACAAAACAGCCGTAAAAACAAGCGCAAACTGCATTGTGTAATTTGTCTTGCCTAAATAAGCATGAAATTCTTCCTGCAAGTTTTTTTCTTTTAACGAATCATACAAAAGCGCTTCATTATTACCCGAAAAAAATGCCGTGGCCGTTCCAAGAAAAAATGCGCCCGTTAAAAAGCTCCAGTAAACCGGAAACAACGCCCATAAACCAATACCAATAAGATTACACATTGCTCCCAAAATTGCAGCTGTTTTTTTGCCGGCCAAATCGCCCAAAACACCGGTCGGGAATTCCATAATGATTACGGCCAGCGACATTACCGAAAGAATAGACATCGATGTTGTGTAATTTCCTAAAAAAGCGTTAAAGACAATAACGATAATTGGAGAATAAAACTTTACTTCCGTAAAAAAATTGAATAAAGCCAACTTTTTAATATTTAAAGAAACATCTCTCATATAATCCTCTATATTGATACATCGTTTTAAGAAAAGGATAACATATATTTGGAAGATTATGTGTTTAAATTCGTTACTTTTTATCTAAAGGTAACAGTTTTTAGTCTACGTTCTTTTAAGAAAAGCTTTATCAAAAAAGAGCCGGAGATACATGACCAGCTCTCGTCTATTAATCTAAAGTGTTTATTTACAATATTTTAGAAATATACTATTCTTTGTAAAGAATATAAAAGAGTATAATAGAAGAGTTCTGTTGATTCGGAAAAAATTCAACAAATTCAGTAAAAAAAATAAAACTTTTATGGCGAAAAAGTATCCAAAATTCTAGTTGTAGAAAAAATAAATAAAAAATTTAATTTTTTTCAATAAATTAACACATTCTCTTTTGATTTTTTATGAAATATTATAACACCATAGAACGGTTGTGGTTTCCGGAACAAATGGGCAGGATAAATCAGCAAAAGTCTTGTTGAACTTATGCTGTTGGAATGAAAAGCAACCAAAGAAAAAAATGTTTCCTTAAGGAGGGAAGTAGATGAAAAAATTATTATGTGTGCTGCTTTCTGTAGCATTGATAGGAACAATGTTTGTTTCTTGTGCTAAAAAAACAGCGAAAGAATCTTCTGATTCAAAAAAAATCAAGATTGGTGTTTCAATCTGGAGTTCAACAGACACTTTGGGCAGCCAGTGCAAGCGCATAATCGATGAAGCTGCAAAGGCTCTTGATGTTCAGGTTATGTATGTGGATCAGGGACATATCTCTGAAAACGTAACTGCTTCTGCTGAAACATTGTGTGCAGCAGGCTGCGATGGTATGATTATCTGTAACTCAGCTTCCGCTGAAATGACATCAGTAATCAATACCTGTACAGCTAACAAGGTTTACGTTGCACAGTTCTTCCGCATTATCAGCCAGGCAACAAACCCCAACGAGTATGCTCTTGCAACAAAATCACCATATTTTGTAGGTGCAGTTCACGAAAACGAAGTTGAAAACGGTTATAAACTTGTTACAATCCTTGGTGAAAAAGGATGCAAAAAGATTGCTCTCGAAGGTTGGGAAGCAGGTGATGCTACATTCCTTCTTCGCTGGGAAGGCTATAAGAAAGGTACAGAAGCATGGAATGCTTCTCATTCTAATAAAATTGAATTGCTTGAACCACAATACGGTGGAACAACATCTGATACAGGTCGTTCAACAGCAGAAGCTATTATTAATGCTAACCCAGATATTGACGCACTTATCGTAGCTGGTGGCGGTGGAGATACATTGGTTGGTGCTTTGGCAGCTATTGAAGCTATGGGTAAAAAAGGAAAGATCGCTGTCGTTTCTACAGACTTCCTTGCTGACCTTGATGAACAGCTTAAGACTGGCGGTATGGCTGCTGAATCCGGCGGACACTACTGCGACCCATTGTTTGCATTCATGCTTGTTTACAATGCAATCAAAGGAAACTATTCTGTTCCTACAAACTCTTTCTATGAAGTCAACTTCCCGTATCTTTATGTTGCATCTCCTGATGATTACGCAGCCTATGCAAAGTACTTTGTCGATGCGCTTCCATACAACGCACAAGAACTTAAAGCTATGGCAGCACTTTCAGAAAAAGACCTTGAAGCAGCTGCTGCAAAACTTTCTATCGAAGATGTTAAGAGCCGCAGATAGTTTTTCATAGAATAAACGGAATTACACCGTTTTATCTCTTGTCAGGGAGCAGAACAATTCAAAAAACTGCTCCCTTTTTTTAGGATGATATAAAGATATGAATAAAAACGGAAATACATTGTCAGACGGCGGAACTTTTGCCGCATTTAAAAAAAGTCGTTATTTTGGAGTAACTGCTCTAATCATTTTAGCTATAATATGTTGGATAATCTTTAAACTCTTATCCCCTGATAACTTCGGAACACCAAAGCTTATGTCTGATTATCTTCAGACAAGTATTCAATATGCTGTAGGTGGATGTGGTTTTTACTTTATTGTTGTAATGGGTCTTTTTGACTTTTCCATAGGTGCAAATATTGTTCTTTCATCTATGGTTGGTGTTTTGCTCTCAAGATATTTCGGATATTTTGGGCTCATTGGAGGAACTCTCCTTACAGGAGCCTTAATAGGTTCTTTTAATGGTTTCTTTTATTCCAAGCTTAGAATACCTTCTATGATTGTAACAGTCGGCCTTATGTTGATTCTCGAGAGTGTTGCAAACTATGTAGTAAGGCTTGATACTTCCGGCTTCCCCGGGAAGCTTACAGATGCTTCAATTTTGGCGTTTAATCATGCCCCATGGAATTATGTCGTAGCTTTTATGGCATTCCTGTTGATGGTATTCATTTTAAGGTTTACAAGAATCGGTACTTATTGTAATGCAATCGGCAGTAACGAACTTGTAGCAAAAAATATGGGTATCAGCGTAGAAAAATATAAGTTCATAGGCTTTGTGCTCCTTCACTTTTTTGTAGGAATTATGGCACTTTTGACTGTAAGTTACGGAAAGGGTATTCTGGCTGTAACCGGTATGACCAGTATGGACCGCAACTTTAAGCCTTTAATGGGAACCTTCTTTGGAATTGCATTTAAGAAATATGGCTGTCCGGTTACTGCAATCGTAATCGGTGAGTTCATCATTACTATGATATTTAACGGGCTTGTTGCTCTTGATGTACCTACAACAATCAATGACTTTGTTACAGGTGCAGTTCTCCTTGCTATCGTTACTCTTACCAACCGTGGAAAGATTGGTAGTGTAGTCAAATAATTAAAACGAGAAGAGATTTATGAGTGAAGTAATTTTAAAAGCGGAAAAAATAAATAAACACTTTGGTATAACTCATGCCGTAAGCGATCTTTCTTTTGAGCTTTATAGCGGAGAAATACACGGGCTGATTGGTGAAAACGGTTCCGGTAAATCAACTTTCAGTTCTATGCTTTGCGGTATTTATACAATATCAAGCGGTAGCTTCAATCTTATGGGTAAAGAAATCAGACCTAAAAATCAGGTTGAGGCAAATAAAATGGGAATTTCCATTATCGTTCAGGAAATGGGAACATTGCCCGGACTAACTGTTGCTGAAAATATTTTCCTGGGTGAAGAAGATAAATTCATGCACGGTATTGTAAAAGACTCCAATGCAATGAATAAAGAAGCTCAACGGCTTTTGGATTCCTATGGGTTTACAAATATAAAAGCTTCAAAAATGATAGATCATTACTCCTTTGAAGAGCGTAAACTCGTCGAAATTGTAAAAGCTACATATTTTAACCCCAAAATCCTTGTTGTAGACGAAACAACAACTGCTTTGAGCCATGATGGAAGACAGGAACTTTTTAAGGTTATGAACAAAACACGCGAAATGGGTTCAACCGTAATCTTTATTTCGCACGATCTGGATGAAGTTCTGGAACACACAGACAGAATTTCTGTTCTTCGTGATGGTGTTCTTGTTAAAACCGTAAATACAAAAGAGGTTACCACAGATGACCTCAAACGCGAAATGGTTGGCCGTGAACTTGATAATAAGTATTATCGCACTGATTACGATGAACCTGTTTCAGATGAAGTTGTTTTGTCACTCAAAAATCTGAGAGTACCAGGTGAGTTCCAAGATATAAATCTTGAACTTCATAAAGGTGAAATACTTGGTATCGGTGGTCTTTCTGAATGTGGTATGCACGAAATCGGTAAAGCAATTTTCGGTGCTTCATATAACAGAACCGGAAAAGTAACTTTAAGCGATGGCTACGAAATCCAAGATATTCCTGGAGCAATCAAACACAGCATCGCTTATGCTTCTAAGGACCGCGACAACGAATCCATAGTTATTGCGGATACAATCGGTGAAAACATTATACTGCCTTCTATGGATGACCTCTCGAAAAAAGGTTTCCTGAATCTTGGTGCTCTGGATGAATTTGCTTCAAAATATGCAACACAAATGAGTACAAAAATGACCGGCATAAAGCAGTACGTTTTTGAACTTTCCGGAGGTAATAAGCAGAAAGTAGTACTGGCACGCTGGATAGGAAAAGATTCTGATATTCTTATTTTGGACAGCCCTACACGTGGTATTGATGTTAGAGTAAAAGCTGATATTTATACCTTGATGACTGAACTCAAAAAGCAAGGAAAGTCTATCATTATGATTTCAGAAGAATTGCCTGAGCTATTAGGTATGAGTGACCGCATCTTTATAATGAAGGACGGAAAGTTTAACGGTGAGTTTAAGAGAAGCCGTGAACTTGGCGAGAAAGATCTCATTGCAAAGATGATATAGGAGAAAAAAAGATGGCTAATCAAATTGCAATAAAAAATAAAACAGAACAAGATTTGTTAAAAAGAGCAAAACAAAAACAAGTATTCTCAAATTTTGGACCATTGTTTGGTTTTATCGGTATTATTTTGTTGTTTTCTATATTAACCGGCGGAAAAATCATACAGGCTAAAAATTTGAGCCTTATGCTAAGTCAGGTTTTTGTTCTTATGACTTGTTGTACCGGTGTTTTTTTGATTATGACCGTAGGTGGTTTGGACTTTTCACAAGGTTCAATTCTCGGCCTTTCGTCGATAATCTTTTGCTGGGTGTCGATGTACAGCATTCCGCTGGCTATAATTGCATCCGTAGCATCAGGTGCTTTAATGGGTGCATTCAACGGTTTTTTCCATGTAAAGTTTAAAATCGCTTCATTTATTGTCACAATGTGTTCACAGTACTTTTTCCGTGGTTTGTGCAAATACATCACAACAGCAGGTCCTGTTCCTGCGAGCTACAACGTACTTTCGCTGGATCAGACCTGGTTCAAATTCCTTTTGATGGGAATTGTACTTGTTGTAGTTTTTGTAATCTGGCATTACACACGGGTTGGCTATGATTTAAGAGCAATTGGAGCAGGCGAAACTGCTGCAAGATTTTCCGGTTGTCGTCCTGATTTAACCAAGTTTTTGGTTTATGTAACTGCAGGAGCAATCACCGGTTTTGCCTCTTTTATCAACGTTGTACATGTTGGTGCAATCACAGGAACAGCCGGAAGACAGCTTGAAACTCAGATTTTGATTGCTTTGGTTTTGGGTGGAATGCCGATTTCCGGTGGTGCAAAAGCACGGTTCTCAAATATTATACTGGGAACCCTTACCTACTGTGTTTTGGAAAAATCACTTCCAATGGTTTTCCCTGTAGCTGCAACACAGCAGCTTGTAAAAGGAATAATCTTTTTGATTGTAGTGGCTCTTACAATTGACCACGAATCATTGAAAGTCATTAAATAAGTTTTCTCCTATACAACTTTTTTACCGGCCGAAGTTCGTCCTAAGGCCGGTATTTTTTTGAATTTCTTTTCATTGAGTATCAGTTATTTTACCGTATTTTTCTACAGCTTCTTCTACGGTCATTAGTCCGTTTGCAATATTGTAGCAGCTTATGCGGATCTGTTTTTGGACATCATCAAGCAGTGTTGTTGTGTTTGCATAAACCTTGATGCCGTTTTCCATCGGGGCAAAAAGCTCGTCCGAAGAAAAATCCTTTGTAATAGGAATAAGATGTTTGACGGTCGCAAGGTTATTTAATTCTGCTGTTTGGGTAAGGAAGCGTATAAACTCATTGGTTATTGCCAACTGTTTGCTGTTGGAATTAACTGCAAACCCTGTGCCTGTATTGCTTATAAAAATTCCGCCTTTGTCTGTAACAGGAGTTGGGTACAATCTGTATTTGAATGGAGAAGCAGAAAATGCTTCTGACTTGGATTCACGCTTTTTTGTTCCTGAAACAGCATCACCGGTTATAAGAAGCATTGGAATATCGCCTTCAAAGAAGCGCAGTATAAGTCCATTATAATTGTCCGTGAATTCTTGTTTGCAGTAATTAAAATCAACACAGCCTGTTTCTACAAGTTTTTCTATTAATTCATAAAGTGGCCGCATATATTCACCGGCTGATGCATCCATATTGTTGAGAGCCTTCTGCGCTTTCGCATTGTCCTTTACAAGATAATGCGAATATGGATATGCAATGGATGAAAAAAAGTTTGCAGCTCCGTCTGCATATCCCATCATAGGAGACTTGTAGCCGGCAGCCCTGAATTTCCGGCACACATCCAAAAGCTCCGGCAGGGTAGTCGGCACACTAAGCTTTTCTTTCTTAAACAAATCTTCATTTACAAGCATACCGTGTCCCTGGGAATACATTGGCAACATAGGAACTTTTCCGTTGGATATTTTAAGAAGATTTCCGTCATAGATGCAGTTAAGGTTCATATTAAGGTCTGGTGAAGACAAATCCTCTGCTGTCTCAAAAAGAATTTCGTACTGAGGTTTGTCCATCATCCAGGGGAACAAAAAGAAAATATCCGGAGCTTCGTCGCTGTAAAGAGAAGAGACAATTACATTATTATAATTATCAAGAAAAGAATAGGTGAGTTCAACCTCGGGATAAATCTGGTTAAAGCGGTCGAACTCTGCTTCGAGAGCCTCAAAATTGCTGTAGTTTCCACAAATTTTAATAATTGCTTTTGTATCTGCTGCAAGAGAAGGTGCAAAGGGCTTTTCTGATACAGATTTTTTTTTGCAGCCGCTTATTGTCAGAGTAAGCAAGGCAATTAGCAAGAAAAGTTTAAATGCTCTAAAAAACTGCTTTTTGATTTCTTTCATAGCTTTCTTCTTCTTTCACAATTACATCTGTGAACCATATTCTTCCTTGATTCTTCTTATTTCTTTTATTACAACCTTAACATCAATCGGCTTTGCAATGTGTCCGTTCATGCCGGCTTCCATGCATTCTGCAACATTTTCTGAAAAAGCATCGGCAGTCATAGCAATAATAGGAATAGTTCGGGCAATGGGATTGTCAAGCTTTCGGATGGCTCTTGTTGCATCAAGTCCGTTCATCACAGGCATTTGAATGTCCATAAAAATCATGTCATATTGTTTTTCAACTGCACTTTCCATAAAAGTTACTACTTCTTGCCCATTGCAGGCACGGATAGAATTAATTCCATACATTTCCAGGAAGGTGCTTACAATTTCATAGTTTATATCAATGTCTTCGGCAATAAGGATGTTCATTCCGGTAATGTCTGAATTGTTTTCTTCCGGAGTTTCCAGATCGTTTTGAATTTGGAGAACTTCTGTAATTGTTTTGTAAAGTGATGAACGGAATAACGGCTTACTAATAAATCCGTTTACGCCGGCCTTCTTTGCATCTTCTTCAATCGTAGACCAATCATAAGCAGATACAAGAAGGATAGGAACAGTGTTTCCGGTTTTTTCACGGATTCTCCTCGTAAGCTCAATACCATTCATACCGGGCATTTTCCAGTCCAGAATGATTATGTTGAATGGGTTTTCGTCTGCTATGTGATGCTCTATGAGGCTTAAACCTTCTGAACCGGATAAAGCAATTTCCGAGTTTGCTCCCAGTGCTTTGAGCGTATCCTGCGCTGTTTCAAGCAGAACATCATCATCGTCAATTATCAGAACATTTATAGGTGGCAGAACCATTTCTGCTTCCTGGATTTCTGAAACAGGCAGGTCAAGCGTAACTACAAATGAAGTCCCTGCTCCCAGCTCGCTGTGACACTCAATTGATCCACCCATAAGGTCAATCATCTGCTTTGTGATTGCAAGACCAAGCCCTGTCCCCTGAATTGTATTGATGCGACTGTCTGTCTGGCGGACAAAAGGCTCGTACATTTTTTCCATAAACTCTTTAGACATGCCTATACCAGTGTCTTTAACGATGTAACTCAATTTTATTGTGTTATCTGCTGTTCCTGGGCCTTCCTGCATGTCAACGCAAACCTGACCGCCCTTTGGGGTATACTTGAGCGCATTGGATAGCAGGTTTATAAAAATCTGATTTACACGAAGTTTATCTGCATACAAAAACTCATTTTTGATATTCTTGATTCTAAAGCGGAAGTCGATATTCTTTTCACGTACAAGTGGTTGTGAAAGGTTAACAAGATTTTCAGCAGATTCAACAATAGAAAAACTCACAGGTGTCAGCGTAATTTTACCGCTTTCGACTTTAGAAATATCAAGAATATCATTTATAAGCGTCAGCAGGTGGTTGCTTGCCATAGAAATTTTTTTAAGGTTAGTAGAAACAGAATCCGGATCATTTATATTTTTCTCTGCAATCGTAGTTAGACCGATTATGGCGTTCATAGGGGTTCGGATATCGTGTGACATTGTAGAAAGAAAATCTGTCTTTGCCTGATTAGCCGCATCTGCTGCCCTGGCCGCAATTTCCAATTTATGATTGAGCGACAGCATGGAAATAATATCTAAAGTCAGAAGCAAAAGCAGAGATGCCACAACAATACCAAGCAGTGCCCAGTCAATGGATTCGGGTATAAGGTCTGTGATAGGAATTGTTGAAACGATGTACCATTCTTCATTTGTGTCTATGAGTGTAAAAGCATTAAAACAGTTCTGACCCTTAGAGTTAAGCATTTCAAAGGTTCCCGACGGCTGCTTGAAGGTTTCCTCTATATTAATATGATTTTCCAAGCTTTTATGATTGTAGGAATTATAATACTCAAAAAGATTTGAATTTTTATAAGAGGACCCCTTGATTATATAGTTTCCGTCAAGGTCGATTATGGCAATGTCTGCATTTTTATATTTGTCGGTAGGAAAGGCCCATTTTTCTTCTACGACAGAAATTGGAACAATGCGCAAAAGATAACAGTTGTCTTTTTTACCTGTATGATTATCAAGTAGTTCAATCATATTATAAAAGGCAATGGACTGTACACCGTTCACTGGATTTGTGTAGCTTCTGGTAACATTGAGTTCACTTTCAAGACTATCGACCGTGTGAAAAATCGGAAGTTTTTCATACGATACACTAAAATCATCCGGAGAGCTCGTGTTTGAGTTTGTAGAAAGACCGATCAGACTGTCTGCTTTTATAACATGTCCGCTTATTTTTGAATTAGTTTTTGCTGCTCTTACATATTCCACCGCCTGTTCCATTGTCATGTTCTGCGAGTTCATGTAGTTGGCCCAGGAGTTACAGGTACGCTGTTCACCTTCAAGATAGTTTGTAGTTACAAGCTCGGCACTAAAGGTAATATTTTTAAAACTTTCCTTTTCCAGTTCAATATCAATCGTGCGTTCGTGACTTGCATAATTTGTAACAAAGGCAATTATGAAAGCTATTATAAGGATATTGGTAATAAGCAGCAGAAATTTTTTCATAGGTTAAGTCCAAAGCAATTTATTTTGCTGCGATATTTCTGAAAATCTTGAGCTGTTCATCAATTTTACAGTACAAAGCCTGATAATCTGTTTGAGTGTCTCGTGTACGCAGAGGTTCTACAATTGCTTCGATTACCTTATAAAGTGAAGTTAAGTGAAGATTTCCTGCGATTCCTTTAAGAGCGTGAGCATCTTCAAAAGCGACATCAAGATTTTTATCGTTCAGATTTTTTTGGAGTGAATCAAATCTCTCATTTGCAAGCCCTTTGCGAATCATCTTAAAATAAAAGTCTTCGTTGTTCATACAGAGAGCAAGCCCTCCATCATAATCTGCACCGGCAGAAATCAATTCTTCTTTTGTCATACAAACCTCTTAGCCAACAGGCAAACGTTCTTTTTCGTCATACATAAAAACAAAGAAAATGTTGCCGTAAACCTTATGATGAACAAGGTGCCCCAAATCTTCTACGACCTTTACGTTTCCTTTCTTTGTGATTATGCGGTATTTGACGTAATCGCGCATCTTATTGCTGGAATTAATCTGCTCCCAGATGGCGTTTTCTGTTTTTTCCAAATCCTTTGGATGTACAATATTGCGGAAACTGTGTTTTGTGTATTCCAGAAATTCCTTGATTGTCTCACATTCAAAAAGTTCCAAAATTTCTTTTGAAACATAAAGAATATCTTCATTGCCCGATGCCTTGTAAACCAAAATAGAACCAGGTACTTCGTTGAACATATCCTTTGTAAACCAGAAACCCCAACGGTCTTCAAAGAATTCAGCATTTTCGGCTGCTTCTATCCTTGGCAATTTTCCGGCGCGGGAGTCTTGCAAAAAATCGGCGGTTGTCATCGGTCGTCCATAATAAAAGCCCTGAATCTTTTCACAACCGACATCCTGTAAAAATTCCAGCTGCTCGCGGTTTTCAATACCCTCGCAGAGTGTGTGGATTCCAAGATGTTGTGCCATTCGGATAATGTCTGTAATAATCTGTCCGTTTTTCCCTTCAGGGTTAAACGCACGCATAAAACCCATGTCGAGTTTGATAAGGTCAAAGTTGTGTTTTTGTAAAACGTTCAGAGAAGCAAAGCCGTCTCCAAAATCATCCATCCAGACTTTAAAACCTTCTTTATGGAAAAGATCAATCTGTTCCTGCAAGTATTCATGATTGCTGGAGAATGCACTTTCGGTAATTTCGATTACAAGCATTTCGTGCGGGTAATTGTACTTGTTTGTAATCTTTGTGATTTCTTCTATCATATTGCACTGGTCAAAGTCATTGCGTGAAAAGTTTACGCTTACAGGGACCTGTTTTATTCCCTTAGATTTTCGTTCTTCTGCTTCGCGGCAGACCTCTTCTACCATGTACAAATCCATTTTTGCACTAAGTTTATAGTCTTCTATAACCGGAATAAAGATTCCCGGATTAAGCATGCCTTTGCTTGGATCCTGCCAACGCGCCAATGCTTCAAAATTACAGATTTCACCTGTGATGGCACGGACAATCGGCTGGTAAAAAACTTTGACCCAATGTTCTCTAAGAGCTTGTTCAAAAAACTCAAGGACATGCTGTTTGTCTTCGAACTGTCGTAATACTGAATTATCAAAAACAGAAATATGTTTGTTCAAATCTCCGCGGATGTGATTACAAGCAAGCCGTGCATAATCTATTGCGTTGCTCGGATCTACCTGTTCATCCTGTTCAATAAAAACTCCAACCTGAAAATCAATTGCTGTTCCACGACCGGTTGTTTTTATTTTATTAAGGAAAGACGGCAATATTTTAGGAAGCTCTGTTGCGTCTCCCATAACAGCAAAATGGTCATCGCTCAACCGACAGACAGGCATGTCTGTAAAACAAACTTGCAGCATTTGTCCTACACGATAAAGGAGCTTGTCTCCTTCCGAAAAGCTGTAGTGGGTGTTATAGGCCTTCATATTCAGAATATTAAAGAAAGCATAAGCTGCCTTTGAGCCTATTTTTTTAAGGTTCATCCGTTCCAGCTCACAGAGTTTTGTAAAGAACATAAGGTTAGGCAGGTCTGTAAGTTTGTCCTTTTCGGTTTCGCGGATGATATATGTCTCTTCTGCATGAAGAATTGTTTTTGCGACACGGGCAAGGATAAGACTTGGTGTTTCAAAGGGTTTTACTATAAAGTCGTAGGCTCCGTTTTCAAGACTTTCAATTTCTGCTTCCTGATGTGCAGTAAGAATCATTACAGGAATATGGCTGAGCATATCGTCGGTACGAATCTCGGAAAGTACTTCGAGACCACTTTTTTTTGGCATACTGAGGTCAAGCAAAATACAGGAAAGAATTGTCCTGTCACGCCTTATGCATTGCATTGCTTCTTCACCGTCACACGCATATTCAACCCGGTATTTTTCGTGAAGAATATTTCCTAAAAGTTCACGGTTTATTTCTTCGTCGTCTACAACCAGTACCAATTTTTTGTTTTGTGAATCAATCTGTCCCATGATAATTTATTCTACACTGAGAATACATTTTTTTCCATAAGAAAAAATAAGAACTATAATAAATTACATGAAGTTAGCGGCAATGTAATGCCAGCTGATTCAAACTTTTACTTTCAGCGATCGCAAATATTCCTTTCTCTCATCCGATACACGAAAGCTTTCACACGCCTTTTGAATTGCCTTATTGTGCGTCCAGCCATCCAGTCGCTTATCTTCAATAAATTTTATCGCACTATTCCACTGCTTTACCAGTGCCTCCGCAAACAGCCATGCTGTCATCATATTTACATAATATTCTTCAGAACGAAGGTCCGCAGGTAAATCAAGGTACTCGGGCTTAAAATCTTCATCAAGATAATTTGCCATCAAAAGTTTCATACCACAGCGACGTGTATAAGTTGCCTCCGATGATATCCACTTTTGTATCAGACCAATCAACTCCGTACGGTGTTTTTTAAAACATGCGGGATTCACTCCGTCATTCACAGCCCAGTTATCAATATAAGGCATAAACTTTTCAAGCGCGGTAACGCATTCATCAAAATCCTTTATCTTATTAATCAGCGCCACATGAAGACAATTTTCCTCGTGGTAAGTATGAGGAAGACATGAGAGAAACTCTGGTATCACAGGGTCTCCCTTAATACGCTTCAATATGTTTTTATATTCCGGTGAGCGAATCCCAATAAACTTTTCACGCGATAGTGTCGGAATCAACTTTGCATCAAAATCACCATATTTTTTATCTTCATATTCAAACAACAACTGCTGAAGTTCTTTTATTGTCATATGAATACTATATCACAAAAAGCTGTTTCACAAAAATAATTATCTTGCAGCCGGCTGAAGCATTAACGGTTCTCTCAGAAAATCCGCCTGATACTTGAAAGATTTTAAAAGCCGGTTACAATTGATTTATGGCTGATATCAGAAAATTTTACGCAGACGTGCAGCGGTGTCTTAAACACGAGCGGGCGTCTTCTCCCAAATACAACGGCATAAAAGCAGCAAAAGCGGTTGCAGACCTGTTTTTGTCATACGCGGCGGGCATGGGTGATTTGCCGCGTTCCATGATGCAGTATTGGGAAGAAAAATACATACAAACCTCTTCCTCGCCCGACAACGAGCCTACCCCGGAACATGTTGACTGGCTTGCAAACTGCCTTTCGTTCATGGACGGAACAATGGATTCATCACAGGATTTTTCGCCGGAGGATTGGAAAGAACTGAAAGACTTTGTAAATTACGAAGCCGAAGCACTGCCTCTTACGGAACTCTCGGCAATGATGACAACACTGGTAAATAAAAAGGTTTTGTAGTTTTTAATCGGTGAGAAAAATACGATAAAATGGGGAATGGGCCCACCTGGACTTGAACCAGGGACCGACGGATTATGAGTCCGCAGCTCTAACCAACTGAGCTATAGGCCCGAAACGTTGATAACAACGCTAAAAAAATAACATAAAACCAGTCAGATAGTCAACCGGTTAAAGCTCGCCTGATTCCGCGGCGCCCGGCAGTCCTATGTCTTTCCGGTAAAACATCTTGTCAAAGGAAATCTTTTCCATTGTCTTATAGGCAAGCTCATACGCCTTTTCAAATGAATCGCCGAATGCGGAAGCCGCCAGTACGCGTCCGCCTGTTGTAACAAGCTTTTGTTTGTCGTCCTTTGAATAATCAGCACCCGCAATGAATATTTTGACCGCCGCATCCTTTGTTTCCGGCAGATGTATTTCTTTTCCCTTTTCGTAAGCAGCAGGATACCCGCCCGAAACTGCAACCGGTGAACATACAAAGCCTTTCTTCCACTTGAATTTAGGCGCAAACGCTTTTAACGTTCCTGTCTGCTGCACATCAGCAATGGCAGTACACATCTCCGCAAAATCACAGTCCATAAGCGGCAGCAAAGCCTGTGTTTCTGGGTCGCCCAGACGCACATTGTATTCCAAAAGTTTGGGACCGTCTTTGCAAAGCATAACACCAAAAAAGATAAAGCCCCTGTAGTCCCATTTTTCAGCAATAAGACCTTTCAGCGTAGGCTGAACAATATTCTCATCGAACAGCTTCATCTGCTCATCAGTAACATCACTAAGCGGTGTAACAGCGCCCATGCCACCGGTATTAGGACCTTTTGCTCCGTCCAGCAGGCGTTTGTGGTCGCGTGCCGGTACAAACGGCAGAATACAGGCTTTTCCTGCAGCTGCAAGCTCCGGTGTAACCGAAACAGCCGCCATAACGGAAATTTCTACACCCTGCAGATAATCTTCTATAACAAGCTTGCTTCCGGCTTTTCCGAGAGTGTTATCCTGCATAAAGTCTTTAACGGCGGCAAGTGCCGTTTTTTCATCGGGAGCAACTACAACTCCCTTTCCGGCCGCAAGACCGTCAGCCTTTATTACAATGGGGGCTCCATGCTTTTTAATGTAAGCGGCGGCACTTTCCGCATCCGTAAAAGTCTCGCTGGCAGCTGAAGCAACCCCGTATTTTTTCATGAACGATTTTGCAGTATCCTTGCTGGCTTCAAGTTCAGCGCCCTTAAACTTTGGACCTACTACAGGAATCCGGCACTGCCAGATTTGATCCGCAATGCCTTCTGCCAGCGGATTTTCCGGTCCTACAACTACCATATCAACCTGCTCAAATGAAGCAACCTGCGAAACAGCGTCAATTCCTTTTAAGTCAACGGTATAATCGCAGTCAGCGGGATTTATGTTCCTGCATTTTGCTTCCGTTGCAGTTCCACCGTTACCCGGAACACAGATAACTTCATCAACTGAATCACTCTGAGCCAGTTTCCAGCTTATGGCGTGCTCTCTGCCGCCTGAACCTACTACTAAAATTTTCATAATTTCATAATAAAAGAAACAAATGGCTTAGACAAGTAGCAGGCTTTTGCGCTATAATGAGAAAAATTAAAAAATGAGGTGCAAATGCTTGCTGGTCGAAATCTAATAGAACCTTCGAATTTATCAATCGAAGAACTGGATGAAGTTTTTTCCCTTGCAGAAAAAATCATAGTTGATCCATCCGCTTTTATGGATGTTTGCAAAGGAAAAATTTTAGCTACACTTTTTTTTGAGCCGAGTACACGTACTCGGCTTTCTTTTGAGGCGGCAATGCTGAGACTGGGTGGCAGTGTTCTGGGTTTTGCAGAAGCAAGCAGCAGTTCCACAACAAAAGGGGAATCACTTGCCGATACAATTCGTACGGTTTCTTCTTACACGGATATCATCGCCATGCGAAACCCAAAAGAAGGCTCCGCACTCCTTGCAAGCAAGTATTCCTCTGTACCGGTAATAAATGCCGGTGACGGCGGACACCACCACCCCACACAGACACTCACCGATATGCTTACCATAAGGGCTGAAAAAGGCTCCTTCTCCGGTATGAAAATAGGGTTGTGCGGCGACCTGAAATTTGGACGCACGGTACACAGCCTTGCAAAAGCCTTAAGCCGCTACCCCAACAACGAATTTGTACTTATAAGTCCGCAGGAACTCCAGATACCCGAATACATAACGAGCCAGGTTTTCCGCGCCGCTGGAATCCGGTTTACAACGGAGGAACGGCTGGAAAACGTTATCTCGGATTTGGACATTCTCTACATGACAAGGGTCCAGAAAGAGCGTTTCTTTAACGAGCAGGACTACATCAGACTAAAAGACAGCTACATTCTCGACAAAGAAAAAATGAAACTCGCAAAAAAAACGATGATTGTTCTTCACCCGCTGCCGCGTGTAAACGAAATAGCACCCGAAGTTGATACGGACCCGCGTGCCGTATACTTTAAGCAGGTAAAATACGGAATGTTTGTCCGCATGGCATTGATAGCAAAACTTACAGGAGCGTTGTAATGTTAAATGTTGATACAATAAAAAACGGAGTTGTAATAGATCACATTAGAGCCGGTGCGGGAATGCAGATTTTCAGCTGGCTGGGACTGGACAAGGCAGATTATTCTGTTGCGCTTATAATGAATGTGGCTTCTAACCAGATGGGCAGAAAAGACATAATCAAAATCGACAACAACATCAACATTGATTTTTCCGTTCTCGGTTTTATTGACCCGAACATCACGATAAACATTATCATGGACGAGAGGATTGCAAAGAAGATTACCCTCAAACTGCCCGAAAAGGTTGAAAACGTAATCAAGTGCAAAAATCCGCGCTGCATAACCAGTACCGAAAGCTACATTCCCCACATATTCAGACTAGCAGACCGCAAACGCGCGGAATATCATTGCGAATACTGCGACGAACTGTATCGCGCAGGAGTGGGCGATGTGCTCTAAAGCACTCATATATAACGTTCAGCTTGTTGATTATAAACTGAACACACCCGGCGCAGTAGAAACATCAGACGGAATAATAACTGCCGTCATTACGGACAAGAACGAAATTGAACACCGTCTACAAAAAACTTCGGACAAAACAGAGTTTATAAACGGCAACGGGCTTACACTACTCCCTGCCTTTGTGGATATGCACGCGCATTTCCGCTACCCCGGACAAACGCAAAAAGAAGAACCGCAAACCGCACTACGCGCGGCGGCAGCAGGCGGATTTGGAACTCTTGTTCTTATGCCAAACACAACACCTGTTATGTCAAATTTTGAAACTGCAAAAAAAATACAGGCCGAACTCTGCGCATACGGACTTGCGGATGTAATACAAACAATGAGTATCAGCGCAGATTTTAAGGGAACTGATACATCTCATCTGGATAATATTACAAAATCCGATATTTCGATAATAAGCGAAGACGGTCATGACGTGCAATCCGCCGCGCTTATGCTGCAGGCAATGCGCAAATGCGCAGAAAAGGGAATTATTGTTTCGTGCCATTGCGAAGATGTTTCGCTTGTGCCGCTTGCCGCCGTTCCGCGCAAAAAAGCCGTTGAACTGCAAAAAACAGGTGCAAACGCAAAAACACTCGCTCCCCTGTTTGAAGAAGCTGAAAAGATTCTTGCGCTTGCGGAAGATACCGCAACGGAACGCAATCTGCGGATTGCGCATACGGCCGGCTGTAACATCCACATAGCGCATGTAAGTACATGCGAATCCATAGACGCTGTAAGGCGCGCAAAAAAAACTGACGGTAGCCGGGTTACATGCGAAGTAACACCGCATCATCTTGCACTTACAAATACACGCAACGAGTTTGTAAACCCGCCGCTTCGTTCTGAAGCTGACAGACAAGCTTTACTGGAAGCAATAAAAGACGGCACGGTTGATGTAATTTCCACCGATCATGCGCCGCACACCGAAAGCGACAAGCAGAACGGCGCATGCGGATTTACAGGATTGGAAACGGCTTTTGCAGTGTGCTATACAAACCTTGTAAAAACAAATCTCATAACAATAAACAAACTTTCAGAGCTTATGTCCGCAAATCCCGCAAAACGTCTGGGACTGGACTGCGGCGCACTTGCTGAGGGCAAAAAAGCGGATTTGGTTCTTGCAGATTTGAACAGAAATTGGAAAGTTGATTCTTCAAAGTTCTTTTCAAAAGGAAAGTATTCGCCGTTTAACGGAGAGGTTTTATCAGGCAGGATAACAGCAACTTTTCATAACGGTAGAAAAGTTTTTTCGGAATAAAAAAAGCTTTTTCAGAAGAGTCCAGGTGAACTGAACACAGGAACCATCTTCCTACCGTTGCTTTCTTCCGAATCTGGCGGGGTTCGGAAGCGGTTTCTTGAACAGTACCTGAACTCATCAAAAAAAGCTTTGGAAAAAACGGAGAGAGGGGGATTCGAACCCCCGGTACGTTGCCGCACACAACCTTTCCAAGATTGCACCATAGACCACTCGGACATCTCTCCAAAGGGTTTATTAATTCATAACAGACAATCCATAGGAAATACGGAGAGAGGGGGATTCGAACCCCCGATACCTTACGGTATAACGATTTTCGAGACCGCCCGATTCAACCGCTCTCGCATCCCTCCAAAAGGACCAGCTGTCAAATAAAAAAATAGGAATTGCGAGAATGTATCTGAACAAAACGCAATTCCTTATGAGACTGAGAGGAGTCGAACCTCCGACCTTCAGATCCGCAATCTGACGCTCTATCCAGCTGAGCTACAATCTCGTATTTACGGGTTATCCGTTTGCGGAGCAGGGGGGATTCGAACCCCCGATACCCTTTTGGGGTATAACTCCTTAGCAGGGAGCCACCTTCGGCCTCTCGGTCACCACTCCATTTCTTTGCCAAGAAAACAATCCGCATCTTTAATTCGGAGCAGGGGGGATTCGAACCCCCGGTACGTTGCCGCACAACGGTTTTCAAGACCGCCGCCTTAAACCACTCGGCCACCGCTCCAAAAAGATGAAAGAAGTTTATCGCAAAAAACAACATAATGTCAAGAACTACAGGTGAAACAGTTATAAAGTTATAATAAACACTTCAATTCTCTTCTCTATCTTCACAAAAAAAGTTTTATATAGTATACTGTTGGTGGTGGTTGGGTATAAAGTCTTATAATCTGTTATCAAAGTTACAGGAGATAATATGGCACTTTACAAAAACTATTTAAAAACAACAAAAAAATGCGAAGTAACCTTTGAGCTTTCAGCAGAAGCAGCAAAAGGCGCTCAGAAAGTATGGCTTGCCGGTGATTTTAACAGTTGGAGCAGCATTGATACTCCTATGAAAAAGAAACCGGATGGAAGTTTTTCTGTAAAAGTTAAGCTTGATCCAGGCAACGAATATCAGTTCAGATATCTGCTTGACGGAAAAAAATGGGAAAATGACTGGGCTGCAGACAAATACATTCCGGCACCTTTTTCCAACACAGACAATTCTGTAGTTGTTGTCTAGTTATTATACTTCGTAATCATATTTAATAAATGTATCTTATAAAAAAGACTGTCTGAAGGGATTAGCACTATCGGTGTTTTGGTTCGTCGGGCAGTTTTTTTATTATCCCAACAACGAACGTATACTTTCCTTGTCTCTTGCACCGGCTTCGCGGAACACAATCCTGCCATTTTTTACTATCATGAGAGTAGGAACACTCAACACATTAAGCCTGTCCGCAAGAGTCATGTCTTCATCCACATTGACATAATAAAAATCAACCTTACCTTCCAATTCCCGTGATAATTCTTCTATCTGAGGATAAATTGTTGTACATATACTGCATCCCGACGAGCCAAAATCAATAAAAACAGGTATCTGGGATTTTAATACAGTCGAAAAAGCTTCATTTTTAAGAACTTTAAGCATCAGAACCTCCTGTTTATGCCAAAAAAACCGCAAACGCAACAATCAACGGCATTGTCACTATCGAAAACAATGTGGAAACAGCAACAAACGTTCCTGCAACCTCCGCATCTTTGTTAAACATACTCGAAAACATTACGGTGTTTGCACCTACTGGCGATGCGGCGGCAATAACCATCGAAACAAACATAGGTCCGCGGATTTTCAGCAAATACAAAACCCCAAAAGTACAAAGCGGCGCCACAATAAGTCTGAGAATCATTGCAACAAGAAAGCTTTTGTCTTTTAACAAGGCAAACGAAGTTATACCCGCCAGATAAAATCCTATAACCATCATCGGAAGCGGCGTATTAAGCGCGGTAAGCAGTTTTACCGGTGTCAAAAGTACAGGGGGCAGTGAAAAAGGCGTTAAAAAGAAGAACAAACCTATACACACACCGATTATTCCAGGATTTATAAAAATCTTTGAAAAGGAAATTTTTGCTTTTTCATTATCCAGCAAAACAATTCCATAAGTCCAATTTATAAGGTTATAAACCGCTATATATGCCGCACCAAAAAACACACCATCTGAGCCGAGCAGCGCATTCTGCAAAGGCAACGCCATATATCCGCAGTTTGTAAACACAATTCCGAACTGATAGACACAACGGCGCGCACGGTCTTTTTCCCTTACTAAAAGATGCGCAAGCACAATATTAAGTAAATGTGACAAAAAAGAAGCCGAAACTGCAATTCCAAGCTGTTTTAGTAAATCAGGATCAAATTCTCTGTGAAAGGATTCAATTATGACGCAGGGTGTGACAGAGTAAAGAATAACCTTTACCAGCCCGTTTACACATTCTTTTGTAAGGAAGTTGCATTTTGTCAGAATAAAACCGACACCAATCAAAATAAAAAGAACAACAACCTGAAAACTAACCGCTGAAAAACTTTGTACCATATACAAATCCCTTAAACTACACTGACAATATATTGTTTTTACGGATTATTGTAAATTGTCGGAACTGAGTGCTAAAAAAGAATTAGAACAATTCCTTCTATAATAAAAATTGTTTACAAATATTAAAATCCTAAGGTATAATATATGCGGAATAAATTCTGTTCCGCTATAAAAAAAGAATTGTGAGGCTTTTGACATGAATAATCCTGCAAGAATTTTAACTGTAGACGACGATCCAGTTCTAAGAGTTCATGTTACTTCATCATTAAAAAAGTTTTATGAAGTAAAATCTGTTTCTTCTGCAAAAGAAGCAATGGATTATCTTTCTGAAAACAGTGTTGATTTGCTTATTCTTGATGTATGTATGCCCGAAATGGACGGCATTGAATTTTACAAATGGGCACAGAAAAATCCTTCCACAAAAGACGTGCCTGCAATTTTTCTTACAGGCGTAGAAGATGACAATGTTCTTCAAAGCGTAATAAAAACAAATGCCAATGATTATCTGAACAAACCTATTTCTCCTTCCGAACTGCTTGTACATGTAAAAAATCAGCTTGAATCTCATTCTAAAAAATAAAGATGGAAGCTGAAAAATATCTTAGTGTTTTAAACCCGGAACAAAAACAAGCTGTCATACACGAAGGTTCTCCTCTGCTGATTCTTGCAGGGGCAGGTTCAGGTAAAACCCGCGTAATTACAACAAAGATAGCATGGCTCATCGGTGAACGTAACGTAAATCCGCGTAAAATTCTTGCTGTCACATTTACAAAAAAAGCCGCTTCCGAAATGCAGGAACGTGCGTACCGCCTAAACGAAAAGGCATCTTATGCCCAGATAAGAACTTTTCACTCATTCGGTTCCTGGTTTTTGCGGGTTTACGGCGAATCCGCAGGATTAGCTTCTTCGTTCACAGTTTATGACGACGATGACTCGGTAAATCTTCTATCCAAAACCATACCGGAACTGACGCGTGTACAGTGTGCCCATCTTATGCACGACATATCACGGGCAAAGGATTACTGTCTGTTACCGGATGATGATTTATCATTCATTAATACCGACCCGGAATTTGCGGAAGTTTATCAAAAATACGAAACCCGATTACGTGAAACAGGAAATGTCGATTTTGGCGACTTAATAATGCTGCCTGTGCAGATACTAAAAACAGATCCAATACTTAAAGCTGAAATTCAAAACCGCTTTGATGTTATCATGGTCGACGAATATCAGGATTCCAACGTTGCGCAGTTCCAGCTTTTGCAGCAGCTGGCGGGACCGGATACCTATGTATGCGTTGTAGGCGATGATGACCAGTCAATCTACAGCTTCCGCGGTGCGGAAGTTCAGAACATTCTCACTTTCAGCGAGCATTTTCCGAACACACAGATAATCAAACTGGAGCGGAATTACCGTTCCACATCACCGATTCTTGATACAGCAATAAATGTTGTAAGCTGCAATAAGCACAGGCTCGGAAAAACGCTTGATTCCCAGCGTGGTACAGGCAAAAAGCCGACTCTTGTATTTTTGTCCGATCAGGATGAAGAAGCCGCTTTTTGCGCCGAATTGATTAAAAAAGCCGCCGCAAAGGGATGTCCTTATTCCGACTGGGCGGTTCTTTACAGAACAAATGCGCAGTCGCTGGGCTTTGAATCGGAATTTGTAAAAAAGCAGATTCCGTACAAGGTTGTCGGTTCATTAAAATTCTATGAGCGCGAAGAAATTAAGGATGTTCTTGCATACCTCGCCGTTATCCTTAACCCCAAGGATGAAATTCATTTTTCGCGTATTGTAAACAAGCCTACAAGAGCTCTCGGCGACAAGACACAGCAAAAAATCGTTGACTATGCACGCGCCAAATACAACGCCCCGGATTCTTTGGAATTTGAAAAATACAGTCTGCTTTCCGCCTGCCGGGATTTGTTGCCGACTCTTACCACAAAGGCAAAAAAGGGTATGCAGGAATTTTTGTCCATAATTGACTCTCTTGTTGCGGATTTGCCGTCAACACCTGAAAATGAAGATTCCACAGGCTTTTCAACCCCGAATCTTGCAGTAGATGCATTGACAGGAACAACGACTTCTCAGACTCAGCCTGAAAACACGCTTGCGGACTTTATTCAAAACCTTGTAAAGATTACAGGGCTTGCAGACTATCATTCCGCACAGGATGAGATAGCGGGAACACAGAAAGTTGCCAACATGCAGGAACTTGCGAACAGTGCACTGCTCTACCCTAAAACGCTTGAAGGGCTTACTGCCTTTTTTGACCATATCGAACTTGACCGTACACTGACAGAAACCGACGATGCGCCGGATTCCGTAACGCTGATAACGCTGCACAATACAAAAGGGCTGGAGTATCCGCGGGTTATCATCACAGGAATCGAAGAAGGCGTTTTCCCGCGCAAAGACAAGGAAGGCATGGACTTGGAAGAAGAACGACGTCTCTTTTATGTCGGAATCACCAGAGCAAAAGACGAGCTGTATCTTACAACGTGCGCTTCAAGACGACTTTACGGCAGATACGAATATGTTTCGCCAAGCCGCTTCTTAAAAGAAATTGACATAACCGGTATTGACGTTTTGGGCAAGCTTCCTTCATCTTTCAGCAGAAAACCGGCTGCCGAAAAATCCGCGAAAACAGACCCTCTGTATGAAAAATGGAAACCCGGTACAAAAATCTACCACGACGATTACGGCTACGGTGTTGTTTCTTCCGCCTGGTACGATGAAGACGATTTTCTCATAAAAGCTTCATTTGAAAGCGGAAATCAAAAAACCTTTATGCCTGATTACCAAAGAGGCCGGCTAATGGTTATAAAAGACAATTAACTCTATACGTAAAATCAATCTAATTCTTCAAACTTATAAAATTCCAGTCTGTTGCCCGGTGTTTTTTTACTCTTGTACAAAGCAAAATCAGCAGCCTTGTAATAATCAGACAACATCATTCCTGACTTTGAAGAACACAAAACAGCGCCTGCACTTACACTAACTTTGTGATCGCCGATTTCAGGAATATTTATCCTGCTAATTTCTGTAAAAAAGCGATTTACACATGCATTTACAACTTCTTCCGTTTTTACACCGACAGCATAAACCGAAAACTCATCACCACCAAGGCGCATTATAATGTCGCGGTCACGGAAAGCTGTTTTCATACATTCTGCAATCGCAATAAGAACTTTGTCACCTGCGCTGTGACCATATTTGTCATTTATGATTTTGAATTTATCCACGTCAATGATACAGAACATTCCGTCCTTGCCGTTTAATAACAATAATTCAGCTTTCTGTTCACCGCTGCGCCGGTTGTTGATTTTCGTAAGATCATCGGTTTCGGAAAGATAAACAAGTTCTTTTTCGAGCTTTTTATATGAGGTTATGTCTGTATAGTTCGAAATACCTATTTTCTCTCCGTTCTGCAAGGTTACAATCTGTATATCAGCAAGCATATAAATCTTTTTGCCATCGGCATGAGTTACTGATGTTTCAAAGGATGTCGAACCGCCAGAACCTTTAAGTCTTTTTATCTCTTCAAGGATTCGACTCTTGCCTTCAGTTTCCGCCTGTTCATAAAACGTAAGAGCATTTCCATCAAAATGCTTTGCATCCTCAAAACCGAACATTCTTGCAGCTGCATCGTTGATAAAAACAACACTATCGTCCATATCGATAGCAACAATTCCGTTTGTCTGTCTTTTGAGCATTTCAAAATAAACCGCATTCTGCCCTGCAAGTACTTCAGACAGCTGCGTCTCATAATCAGAAATCTTTTTTAGATTGGCTTCCTGATTGAGCTGCAAAAGCTGCCGGGCATGATCCGATGTTGAATTGAATACATAAATTATGAGAACAGAACACATGTATCCGATGGTATAGCATGGAACAAACGGGAAAAAGAGAAGTACTACACCCATTACAAGCGGAACCATCGAAGAAACTATCACAACCATAAAACGTTTGCGTTTGTATCCGTCTTTTTCAATGATAAAAAGATAGGAAGCTCTTATGAATGCACAGAAAAAGTAGAAAAACTGCAAAAAGAAAAGGTATCGGCGATGCGGACCAACAAGATAAAAACCGTTGCTATCAACTGTAAAAATATTCTTATACCAAAAGTTCATAAAAATCAGAATCAGCTGTATAAAGAACGGTACAAGCAGGAGCAACATATTTGTATTCTTTTTTGAAGAGATATAAAGAATTGTATAACGGAACCAGATTAATGAAAAAGAACTTGCGCAAAAATGGAACAAATACGAAAAAATTATGACATAAAGCTGGGTTGGTTTAAAAAAGCCGGCACTGGCTAACCCCCAAAACGTATCATTTATACAAAAAGCAAATGTTCCCAGCAAAAGCGTAAAAAAGGACTTTAGCCGGATATCCGCTGAGTTAAAAGCTTTTTCTCTGAATAAAAGAATAGTTGATATGAATACACCAATTAAACATATCACTATATACAAAGAATCAGACATACCTCAATTATAAGGTATGATTCCCGTGTTTTCAATTTTTTTTTCTGCAAAAATTAATTATTCTGACTCTTGTCCAAAAAACATTTTTGGGAATAATTGAATATATGGGCATTATTGATACAAATGCAGATTCACAATTCAAAAAAATGACCGAAACTCCGGTCAGCAAACTTGTTGTACGTCTTGCAGTTCCAACCGTAATTTCAATGCTTGTTACAGCAATTTACAGTATGGCGGATACCTTTTTTGTCTCAAGAATAAATACCCAATCCAGTGCTGCCGTAGGCATAGTTTTTCCTATTATGTCCATCATTCAGGCTTGCGGTTTTACACTGGGGATGGGTTCAGGGAGCCTTGTATCCCGACGTTTGGGTGAAAAAAAGAACGATGAAGCGTCCTGTATTACATCAACCGCTTTTTTTACAGCTATCGGCGTAGGACTTGCAATTACAATACTGGGGAATACCTTTTCCAGCGGATTTTTAAAACTGGTAGGTGCTTCGGATTCGGTACTACCCTATGCCGCCTCATACGCCAAATACATTTTTTTCGGCGCACCTTTTATGTGCGCGGCATTTGTTCTTAACAACGTTCTGCGCTCAGAAGGGAAAGCGTTTTTTTCGATGATAGCTCTCACATCGGGTGGGATTCTGAACATTTTTCTTGACCCGCTGTTTATTTACGGCCTTAAGATGGGAATAAGCGGAGCCGCAATTGCAACCCTGATCAGCCAGTTAATAAGCTTTTCAATTTTATTGAGCTGGTTTATGCGCAAAAAAGCGATATGCAGAATCAACATCTCCCTTTACACAAAAGAAATCCGCATTTTAGGACTCATCATCGCTACCGGTCTGCCGTCTCTTGCACGACAGGGCTTGGCAAGTGTAGCTACAATACTCCTGAACAGAAGTGCCGGAGTCTACGGCGATGCGGCTGTAGCCGGAATGTCTATTGTCACAAAAATTGTTATGTTCATTGCATCAATGATGATAGGCATAGGACAGGGCTTTACACCTGTAAGCGGCTACAATTACGGCGCAAAACGATACGACAGGGTAAAAAAAGCGTATAGCTTTACGGTTTGCGCAGGTTTTTGTGTTATGCTGTTTTTTTCCGCACCATGCTTTATTTTTGCAAAACACGTTATTTCTTCGTTCATAGCCGACTTAACTGCAATCGCAATCGGAACAACAGCGTTGCGCTGGCAGGTTGCGGTTCTTCCGCTTCACTCGCTTATCGTAACAACAAATATGCTTATGCAGTCAACCGGAAAAATAAAATCCGCCACATTCCTTTCAATGAACAGGCAGGGAGTCTATTTTATTCCGGCAATTCTTATTCTACCACACCTGCTTGGTCTGACAGGAGTAGAAATTTCACAGGCGGTTTCGGATTTTCTCAGTGTTTTGACCGCAATTCCGTACATGCTCATTTTCTTTAAAAATCTGGAAAAACAATAATGACGCATACCCACAAATATTTTGGGCCCTTCACATTTTACAAAAAAGCACTGGGTATTGCACTTCCCGTTATGGCGCAAATGCTGATTCAAAACCTTGTTTCACTGATAGACAATTTTATGGTCTCTGGTCTTGGGGATATAAAGATGTCGGGTGTTAACATAACCGGACAGCTGATTTTTGTATTTATGGTTCTTATGAACACTATCTGCCTTGCCGGCGGAATCTTTATGTCGCAGTTTTTCGGAGCAGACGACAAAAAAGGAATGAGACAGGCATTCTGTTTCAAGCTGATTTTCGGGGCAGGAGCTGTTATCCTTTATACACTGGTTTGTATGGTTTTTCCCCGTGTCTTTTTGAGCCTGATGGTCATGCACAATTCACAGTCCGCGGAAATCCTTGATGTTGCGGTTGAATACATAAAGCTCATGGGCTTTATCGGAATCCCGATGATGATATCCACGGCAGTTTCTTCTTCCCTGCGAGAAATAGAGAAGGTAAAAGTACCGCTTTTTATTTCTGTTGCCGCTACAATTGTAAACACATTTTTCAACTGGATTTTGATTTACGGTCACTTTGGCGCACCGAGACTCGAAGTACGCGGTGCCGCTTATGCCACAATCATTGCACGTGTTGTTGAGACGGCGGCGTTTTTGACATATATCGCAATAAAAAAGCCGCCTTTTGCCGTGAAAGTACAGGATTTGCTGCACGTAAATTTCAAGCTTATAAAAGAAATCCTCAAAAAAGGCAGCATGATATGGTTTTCGGAAATGCTCTGGGTTCTTTCGGAAACAACCATTACCGCGCTCTATAACGGCAGGGGCGGTGCAGATGTTGTCTCAGGCATGGCAGCAAGTTTTGCGATTGCCAATCTCTTTTTTGTAGCTAACGGCGGAATGAGAACCACAACCGGCGTTATAATAGGTCAGACTCTTGGCAAAGGCGAACTCGAAGAAGCACGCAAACAAAAAAACTGGCTGCTCAACGGTTCATTTATTTTCGGCTGTTTTATGGCATTATTCGGATATTCAACAATGCTTTTGATTCCGGTGGTTTTCTCAAACCTGAGCACAAGCGCGCGGACAATCGCAAACACTATGGTTTTTGTTATGTCTTCTCTCATGCCTTTATGGGTTTACATAGACACACAATTTACTATCTCACGCGCCGGCGGCGACACCGCAATGGGGATGTGGGTAGACGGAATAGCAAACCTCGGCTTTGTAATTCCGGGAATGTTTTTTATGGCACTCTATACAAGTTTTGGCCCTGTCGCAATGTATACGATTATAAAGGCGTCAGACCTGATAAAGCTGATAATCGCGCATTTCTGGCTGAAAAAAGAACACTGGCTGCGTAATCTTGCCGTTGAAAACCGTCAGGAAACACCTGTGTGATTTAGTTACTTGGACGGCTGTTTTTTTGAAAGCCATCCTCTAAAAATTCCGCCTGATAAAATCGAAGTAATCACAAAGAATATGTCCGCAACAATGATAAACACAAACGCCGGCAGCATAATCCTTGTGTAGTGTTTGCCGTATTCTTTTCTGCGATTTATGCAAGTTGCAAGCCAAATATCAAACGTGATGATTCCGCAACCAAACACAAGCACTTCAAGCGCCTGCTTTGCAAATCGTACAAGATATCCAGTTTTAAAAGCGTGTTCAAGCATCAAGCCCCGCAAAACATTAACCAGCATCAGGGCAAAGAACACCGTAATAAGAATCCGCAGCACATTCATCATCACCCCACCGCCGATTCCAAGACCACCGCACCATCTGTTGCCGCTGCGTTCACAGAAGTTTTCCATAACCTGCATTAGCGGCTCATTCTGTTTGCCTTCAATAAAGCCGTTGTTCGCAATCACATAAACGTTAAAATTACTGCCGTTTTCTCTGCAAAAATTTTCCATCTCCTTCAGGAACGGAAGAACATGCGACGGAACACCGTCTACATAAAGCGGCATCGAAAAAACGACATTATCCGCGCCACGGACTGCTTCAAGTACACGTGAATAATCTCCTTTTGTGCAAAGCTTTTCCGAAAGCTTTTTTCCGCGTACAAAAACACCTGTAAATCCGGCAATAAATCCTGACGCACTCAGCCTCTTTTTGGGGCTGCAATTTATAAAAACCGTTTTCATAAGCTTACTTTCTCCAGTTCGTCTTTTGAGGCAATAAAAACAACTTCGTGCCCGGCAAATCCCTCGTTCATCGCATTCCGCTCTACCATAAGGTTCCATGTCGCTTTTTCGCGCTCGGTTATGTTACCGTAGACTACAACTTTCAAATGATTGTGTTTGCCGTATCGCAGAGTATGATGCATATGTCCGCCCCTAAGCGTACTCAAAGGCGTTGATGTACCTATACTCCGGTCAAGAAGATTTTTGACAGCCGGACT
>JAEEQG010000012.1 GCA_016285185.1 Spirochaetota bacterium | reverse complement strand
TTTTTTTTCGTCTTGTACTACGAGTTGTTTTTTTAGATAGGAAGAAATTGTTTCGTCGTCGGAAAGAGTATATTCCTGCCAGGGACTATGCTCTTTCAATTCTGTTACAAAAGAATTAAAATCCACAAAAATCGGCGGGAGGATAACAATTTTGTCTTCTGTTTCCATATAGGCAAAGATATGATTGTTATTTTTACCACCGGTTATGTGACCAGCATGAGTTATCCTGTTCCAGTTAAACTCCAGTTTTTCGTTCGGAGAAGTGTAAACTGTAAAACCATCTGAATAAGTTACGATTTTTGAACCCATAAAGCTGCTTATTGCTTTAACAATGGACCATGAAACATACAGACATGCAGCACAGCAAAAAACGGCAGAAAGTGTTTGCATAAAAAAGAAAGTAGAAATTCCTGCAAGAACACAAACAAAACAAATTATATAGAAGAGAATTCGTTTTTTATTTGTTTTGGGATTATATTTATAAGTCATAAAAAGCCTTATTTCTTATGTCTTTTATCAAGTTCATCCAGAATATCTTTCCAGTTAACTTTTTCTTTATACATCAGTACACTCAAAAAGTAGAATAAATCAGCAAATTCCCAAATAACATCTTCTCGCGTTTCAGCTTCATCGGTAAGTTCTTCGGCTTCTTCCTTAATTTTTTCGCGAACACGCTCATCGGTGAGCGTAGCTGTGTAGGAACCCGGCCGTGGATTTGCAAATCTCTCTGAAATAATTTCGTATAAAAATTCCATTGAATACGGACGGTCAGCGTTTGTCTGAAAGCATGTCCATGCGCCGGTGTGACAAACTCCGCCGTGTGGAATAACTGTTGCAAGAACGGTGTCACGGTCACAGTCAACTCTCAGTTTTTTTACTTCCAGATAATGACCGGAATGTTCACCCTTTGTCCAGAGAACATTACGTGTCCGGCTCCAAAAGGTAAGCTTTTTTTCGGTAAAGGTTTTTTCAAACGCTTGTTTATTGGCATAGCCCATCATAAGTACTTCACCGGAAACAGCCTGCGCAATTACAGGAACAAGTCCGTTTGATGTTTGGTTTACTTTTGCCCAGTTAAGACAGTTTATGAATGCGTCTTTCAGGGCAATTTTTCCTGTGTATAGTGCCATTCCAAGCTGAACATCACAACCGAGTTTTTCCAAGTCAGTAACTTCATTCAGTGTAGAAACTCCGCCGGCTATAACAACGCGGCACTTAACGGATTTGCGTAGTTCTTCCGCCATTTCAAAATCTGTTCCCTGCATACAGCCTTCTTTTTCAACGCAGGTAAATAATAATTCAGAGGCATATTTTTCTGCAGCTTTTGCACCTTCAATCAAACCGACACAGATGGTCTCTGTCCAGCCTTTTACAGCGATTTTTCCATTTATGGCGTCAACCGAGATAATAATCCGGTCTTTACCTATTGCAGCGGTCATTTCTTCCAGGAATGGCACATTTAGGAAAATGCCTTTTTTCTGTTCTTCTGCAGTTGCCCAAACAGCTGAACCGAGAATGACTTTTTCCGCACCAAGTGAAATAAGTTCTTTTGCACGTTTTACGGTTTTTATACCACCGCCTGTGCGGACATTTCCTTTTCGCAGCAGACTTTTTAAAAGAGCGGTGTTAGGTGTATCACCATTTTCGTTGAAGTGTCCCATCGCAGCGTCAAGGTCAATAACCGCAACTTCACCGTATAAATCAAAATCAGAGATTAATGAATCAGCATCATTTCTTTCGAGAATCAAGTCTTTTCCGTTTTTAAGCTGTACAACTTTTCCGTCTTTTAAATCAATTGAAGAAATTACCATAGTATAAAGCATAGCAGAAACACAGTTGAATTTCAATGCAAGCGGATTATTTCGCTTTACATGTAAGGATGGGAACTTTTGTACCGGTATGCAATAGACTTTTGGCTTTAGTTTTGTTAAAATAAAAAAAATATCTTTTAAAAGAAACTTAGTAATAATGTGAGGACATTTGATGACAAGTACAATCAGTTTTATTATTGCTTTTGTTCTTTATCTCGGGCTTATGGTTTTTATCGGTCTCAGAGCTATGAAAAAGAACAACTCAGCAAGTGACTTCTTTCTTGGCGGAAGAAATGTCGGTCCTTGGACTACTGCATTAAGCGCGGAAGCATCCGATATGTCAGGCTGGCTTTTGATGGGATTGCCCGGACTCGCATATCTCGGTGGAATGAAAGAAGCCTTCTGGACAGCTGTAGGTCTTGCGGTCGGAACTTATTTGAGCTGGCTTATTGTTGCAAAACCATTAAGAAAATGCACAATTGCATTCGGCAATTCTATTACAATTCCTGAATTCTTTACAAACCGCTTTAAGGACAAATCGCACATAATAGCTGCGATAACTGTAATTTTCAATCTTTTGTTCTTCACAATTTACGTTGCTTCCGGTTTGGTTGCTTGTTCCAAATTGTTTACATCAGTTTTTGGACTTGAATATCATGTAGGACTTGTTATCGGATTGATTGTAATTCTTTCATACACGATTATGGGCGGTTATCTTGCAGTTTGCAAAACGGACTTTATTCAAGGCACGCTGATGATTATCGCACTAATTGTTACAGGAATCGCTGTTACAGCTCTTCTTGGTGGATGGGGTCCGGCTTTTGATAAAGCAAACGCATTTACACAAAATGCGCTTAATGGCAAATTCGGTGAAGAATTCCAAAAAGCTGTTGCAGGTAATCAGTCTTACGGTGCAAGCTCCATTATTTCTGCTCTTGTTTGGGGACTGGGATATTTTGGTATGCCGCACTTTATTATCCGTTTCATGGGAATTCGTTCCAATAGAGAAGTAAAAATCTCCCGCCGTATAGCAATTGTTTGGGTTGTTATTGCACTTGGTGCCGCAGTTTTGGTCGGAACACTCGGAACAGCTTTCCTTACAGAAACATTGTCAATCTCTGGCGCAGAAACGGTTTTCTCGGCTGTTATGCAGAAAATCTTCCCCTCATTCATTGCGGGAATTTTCCTTTGTGCAATCCTTGCGGCTGCAATGAGTACTGCTGACAGCCAGCTGCTTGTTGCATCTTCCTCCTTCAGCCAGGATGTTTACAAAGCATTTATTAAAAAAAATGCTTCAGAAAAAGAAATTCTCAAAGTAAGCCGCATAACAGTATTTGTTGTTGCCGCTGTTGCTTTCTGTCTTTCACTTGACCAGTCAAGCTCAATTTTTGGCTTGGTAAGCTACGCTTGGGCAGGATTTGGTGGAACACTCGGACCGATTATTCTTCTTGCTTTGTTCTGGAGAGGAACAACAAGAAACGGTGCTCTTGCAGGTCTTATCTGCGGTGGTGTAACGGTTATTCTTTGGCACAATCTCCACGGCGGACTTTTTAATTTGTATGAGATTCTGCCTGCCTTTATAATCTGTGGTGTTGTAGCGTTTGTTGTAAGTTTACTCGACAAAAACAAGGATGCTGAGATGTTGGCAGAATTTGACAAATACAGAAAACTTGAAGATTAGTATTCTTTGAATTCTAAAAAAGCTGTCCCTATAGAGGACAGCTTTTTTTATGTAAAATATTGATTTTATTATTAAAAAAAATGACAACTCCGCAAAGGTATGATAAAATATAAGTAATCGATGAAAAATATCCGAAAATGATTAAACAGCCATTTGTTATATGGATGTATATAATTAGGAGATTCCATGAAGTTACGCGCAAAATTGAATGTTTTGTTTGTGGTTGTTGCTGCGCTCCCTTTGCTTATTCTTTCGACAATTATAATTCTTATGTGGGATGCCGCAAACATAAAGACACTTAACAATTATGTAAGCACTTTTTCAAGAGATGCCTCAGAACAGGTAAGTGCTTTTTTTGATGATAAACTGATGACGGTAAAAACGCTTTCAGTATTCCCCGATGTAAGTTCACACAAATGGGAAGAAGTTAGAGAGCCTATACAGAAAATTGTTAATGAAAAAGTATTTGAAAAAGTAATTCTCGCTTATAATGATGGTACTTATTACAATACAGGCGGTGGAAACCCTTATTTTGGCGGAATGCAGACCACAGATAATAAAAGTCCGGATGCAAAAAAATCATCAATCGCAATCCGTGATTATTTCAAAGATATGATTACAAACAATGCATCTGAAAGGGATTTTTCAAAAGTTTCTGAACCGGTTATCTCTTTGAGTAATGGTGTTAAACAAATGATGATCTGCCAGACTTTGTTTAATGAGAATGGCAGATTGAGCGGTATGCTCGCCGGTTCTGTTTCTTTCGATTTGTTTGAAAAGGAACTCGAGACTATCAATGAAATGGCAAGAAGTACTTTTGGAACTGATATTAAAATGCTTGTTATTAATACCAACAGAAATATTGTATATCATTGGGACAGTTCCAAAATGCTGCATGTCGAAGAAATCGACGGCAAAAAAGAATCTGTTATTTATTCGATTGACACATTGCCTGAAGATTTTAGGGACAATGCGATAAAAATGGCATCACAGATAGTTTCTTTCAATACTGTGGAATATCTTTTGGATGGAGAACGCCATTTGTTCTGTTTCTATCCTATAGCAGGGACAACAATGAGTTTGGGTGTTTTTATTCCGAGAGCAATTCTCTTTAAGGAACTTTTCAATTCTATAAAAACAGCGATTGTTTCGCTTGCGGTAACAATTCTCATAATTTCTATTTTTGGTTTCATCTTTACAAATAACGTAGTCGCACCGTTGTTTACGATTTCTTCCTCTTTGGGTGAACTTGCAAACGGAGGCGGTGACCTTTCAATACGTCTGCCGGTAAAAAATAATGATATTATTTCTGAAATAGCCGGAAACTTTAATAAGTTTGCTGATATGCTTTCGGGCATTATCGGCAAGATACAGAAAGAAGCCGTTAAGCTTGGTGATGTATCTAATCAGTTGAACAATGATGTTCAAAATACAAAGAATGCTGTTGCCGAAATCGGTGACAAATCCGGTGCTCTTTCCGAGAATGCGCTGAACCTTAGTGCAAGTATAGAAGAAACTTCATCAACGGTTCACGAAATTGGCAAAACGATTGAAAACCTCAACAAGCAGATTTCTCATCAGTCCGGCAGTGTTAACGAATCATCTGCCGCTATTGAAGAAATGGTTGCCAATATTCAATCTGTTTCCAACAACCTTGGCAGAGCAAACAAGACCTTTACGGAACTCAAGAATTCGTCCGATGATGGACGCAATACGATGGAGGCTGTAATCGAAAGTATCAAGGCAACTGCACAGCATTCACAGCAGCTTCTTGAAACAAACGAAATGATCGAAGCAATTGCAAGTCAGACAAACCTGCTTGCTATGAACGCGGCTATTGAGGCTGCACATGCAGGTGACGCAGGAAAAGGTTTCTCGGTTGTTGCTGACGAAATCCGTAAACTTGCAGAAGATTCTTCTGAGCAGTCAAAGAAAATTGCAGAAATGCTCCACATCGTTGTATCAAACATCGAAACTGTAGTAAAACAGGCAAACAACGCCAACACTGCTTTTGAAGATATTTCTGCAAAAATCGGTAATGTAAGCGATTTGATGTCCGAAGTTTCAATGTCCATGAATGAACAGTCCGAAGGTTCTCAGCAGGTATTGGAATCATTGAGAACAATTCAGAATATTACATCTGAAATCCTTAATGGTTCTACCGAAATGACAACCGGTGCAGAAATGGTACAGAAAGAAATGGTACACCTGAGCGACTTTGCTTATCAGGTAAAAGATGTTACACAGGTTGTAAACAATCAGGTTACTGTTATCAATGAATCGGTCGGTAGTGTTTCTGCTCTGTCCAAAGAGAACAATGATTTGTCAGATGATTTGATTGAACAGACAAACGGCTTTAAGCTGTAATAAAAGCTTAGTAATTTCAACAGGCTGTCCAATTCGGGCAGCCTTTTTTATTCTATAAAGCCTGATTTCCAATGCCAAATTGGTTTTGCAAGTGATGACTGAAAAGGTTGTGTTCGCGAAAAGTCCGGTAGCCATTCCGTGTCCTGAACAAGTTCCTGATAAAATCCGTTTTGAATGTTGTACTCGTCTATAAGATTTTGGAGCTCGCCGAATTCCTGCTCGTCCACATAACGGTTTTGGAAGGATGACAAAGCTTTTTCACGCTTTTTCATTTCGGTTTCATCAAACGGTACAGGCGTATACTGTGACATTAGAGACAAATAGCTTTTTCCATCGGCATGTGCCTTGAACCACTCCAGAACGAGCTTTGTATCGTCAAGTCTGCCGGGCAGTATAAGATGGCGGATTATAACTCCGGAAAGCATTTTGTTATTTTTGATTATCGTTTGTGTATTTGATACCATATATCTGATTGCGGTTTTTGCCACTTTAGGATAATCTGGTGCGTCAAAGACAGATTGTGAAATAATGGGATTCAGTGTTTTTAAGTCAGGCAGCCAGATAGAAACAACATCCTTTAAAAGTTCCAAAGATTCAGGTGTTTCATAAGCGGAACTGTTCCAACAAATTGGTATAGCCAAACCTTTGTTTTTAGCTTCTATAAGATAATCTCTTAAGACAGGAATAGCATGGCTTCCTGTGACGATGTTAATATTTTCTGCACCCTTGTCCTGAAGTTTGAGGCAAATGTCAGAAAATTCAGCGGCAGTAACGGTTGATCCCATTCCCCGCTGCGATATTTGGTAGTTCTGGCAAAAGGCACAGTGAAGATTGCAACCAGTAATGAAAATTGTACCTGAGCCGCCTTTTGCGGTTATCAGCGGTTCTTCGCCAAAGTGCAGACCAGCCCAGGCAATCCGTAAATCCAGCGTTTCAAGGCAGAATCCTTTTTGTCCTTCGTTGCGGTTGGAATTACATTTTCGCGGACAGGTATTACAGGGTGAATATAAAGATGACGGCATAGCCTAATTCTCACTCAAAGGATCTACCTTGTACAGTTTGTACAACTGGTTGCGTAATGCATTCAAATCACGGGGGTAGGGCGCTGTAAAAGTTACCGGTTCGTTTGTCTGAGGATGGTTGAGTGTGAGTTTCCATGCATGGAGAGCGAGGCGTGAGAGCAAAGGACGTTCTTCAAAAGTATCACCTCTCCAGGAACGTTTTATTTCGGAAAGGAAAACAGGCTTTTGGTTTCCGCTGTAAAGAGGGTCGCATACGATACTCATTCCCAAATCCGACAAATGTGCCCTGATTTGGTGGGTCCTGCCGGTTTTAGGAAAAGCACTTATCCACGAGAAAGGACCGCATGTACCGATTAGGTGAAAAATAGTCTCGGCATCTTTGCCGCGTCTGTTTATTATGGTTCTGTGACGGTCGTCGCCGTTCACAAGCAGACGTGCTGTTACGGTTTTGTCTGTCCAGGTCGGTCTTCCGTAAACAAGAGCATGATAAGTTTTTTGAACCTGTCTCCTTTCAAATGCCATTGAGAGGGAACGATGGGCATCAGGAGTGCGTGCATAGATAACAAGACCGCTTGTGTCTTTGTCGATTCTGTGAACTGCAAATAATTTGCCGAATTCTTTTTCGGCCTCGATGTCCAAACGTTTAATATCGGGATTATACCTGTCTGCTGCGGTCAAAATTCCCGAGGCCTTGTTGAGAACGACAATACTGTCATCATGGTATATTTCAGTGTATGCGGTATTCTTAATCATTGCAAAAAGTATAGCACATTTTTGAAAAAAGAAAATAAAACATTGACCAAATGATTCATATAAAATAAGGCTTTGTCATTTCGATAATATGTTTCTTTTTTTTCTTTACAAACAGCATTTTATAACTTAATCTGATTTTATGAAAAAGCTTTTTTGTCTGATTATTGGTTTATTGCTCGTATTGGCTGTTTTTGCACAGGATTTGTCAATTGCAGAAGATTATACCCTCAACTATTTTAAAAAGCTTAACAAGACTCAGGACAAACTCACCTATATGCACAAAAAAAGCTCTCTCGCAAAAGTCGGTACAGAAACTGTAAACGGAGATATTTCGGGAACACTTTTTTATGATGTTAAAATCAAAGGCATGGGTGCAGTCGTAACTCTCCGCTACACAAACTATTGCGATGAAGAAGGCTGGATTTATGACGGTGAAATTATCACACGTGCCAATATGGCACAAAACGGAACTTTTTCCGGCATAATAAAAGTAAGTGGTGTTTCGCCATCAGAAGTTTGCTATGATAACGTTATAATGAAAAAAGGCCAGCCGCAGGGTGGTTATTATCTTTTGACTCAGCCCGACTTGCCGCCGGCAAAAATCGACTATACATTGTATCAAAAATCAAAAGAATAAAAGACGTATTTTTGAAGAATTGAAAAAACTCTCCTTTTGTAATAATCTATCAGTAACACAAAAGAATACAATGGAGAGTGAAAATGAAAAAAGTATTATACTGTCTGATTATTTTTACCCTGTTATTTATATCTTGTAAGAATACCGGAAATGAATCTGCTAATAATGAACAGGGAACAACAACTGCAGTGGAAGGATCTTGGCGTAATATTTTGAATTCTTCTTCAGGATCAACAACAACAACGATAACATTTACTGGCTCAAACTTTACTATGGCTGCAACTGGACAAGGAGATTATGAAGATCCTAATTCAACAGATCCAAACAATCCTACAATTATTGGTACAGCTGCGTAACATTCAGTATGAATGGAACTTTCAGGCTAAATAACAACCAAATTCTTGTAACACCAACAGCTGCAAATCTAACAACTGTTGTAACTTTATCAGCAGATCCAACAAATCCAACAACAGTTCCTTTGACAGGTGATAATGCGCTAGGTGGTTTAGGATTACAATTAAATCATGAAGATCCTCTCGGTACCTATACATTAAACGGTAACGTACTGGCTCTTACATATACAGGTGACTCTTCACCAACAAATTTCGATAAGCAGTAATCGTCAATTTCGTGAAATAATTTAAAATACGCTTTTATAATTTTGTCAAAAGCGTGTTGAAACTTTGCTAACACGCTTTTGAAACTTTTACGGAAGTGTGTTGAAACTCTTGCGATACGCTTTTGCAGCTCCTGCGGAAGCGTGTTGAAGCTTTGATGACACGCTTTCGTATGGTTCTTTGTTCTTGTAAAAAAACAGTTGACATTGAATAAAAAAATAGACGACCGATTGTAGGTCAGCTTTCGCTGTAAAACTCGATATATCTTGTCAGATATTCATAGAAAACCTGAACATGAATGTTATCACTGTTGATATTATGCTTTTCGATGATTATGTCGCGGGAACATTCCGGTTTTTCTATTTTTTTCAGCAGTATACCCTCTTGTTTTATACCGAATGATGTAAACTTTGGCCAAAAGCCGACGCCCATTTTGTCACAAATCATGAACCGCACAACACCCGGATCATCGCTCTCAAAAACGGTGTTCGGGCTGATTCCGGCTTCATTTAAGAAATTGTCACAGAGACTTCTGAAATTTTTTATGTGTGAAATATGTATAAAGTTCATGTCAGCGACTTCGCTCAGCAGAATTGAGTCCTTGTTGCGGAAGCGCGGGATATCCGGTACTGCGAGATAAACCGGCTCAGTATATACATGAAGATTTTCTGATACCCGCTTTTTGGAACGATAATGGCGTACAGTTGTTACGGTTATGTCCGAAAGTTCTGCTTGTTCGTACTGCATTACTTCAAAATTCAGGTCGGGGTCTATCCTGTGGAATTCACGGATTGCGTTTATTACGATAAACCAGGCGGCAAAGACATTCAATCTTATAGTGGCTTTTTCATGAAGCCTTATATTCTTGATTCTATCAGGCAGAGAATGGAAAGATTTGTATAAAGGCATCAGCTCGTCATAAAGCATTTTTCCGTATGGAGTTAGTCTGATTGAACGTCCTTGCTGCGCAAAAAGTTGCACACCAAGTTCGCTTTCCATACGATGAATTGCATTTGTAACTGCAGGCTGGCTTACGTGCAGTGTTTCGGCACTGTTCCTTACATGCTGTTGTCTTGCAACTTCGAGAAAATACCGTAACTGATAAAGTTCCATATAAAAGAATTATATCAGTGAAAATTAATATTGAAAATATAATTGATAATATTTTTTTATCAGTTGGATAAAATGGATAAAATTATACTTTTTTGTAGCTGTATTTTAAAGCATTAGAATATTAGCAATTATCTTTTATAATAAATTATAAGTAGAAACAATAAACTTTCTTAATTGATAACAAAAACTATAAAAAAGCTTGTTTCTATAGAACATTCTGTGTTGCAATCGCAAAATTCATGCCGTAGAATGTAATAATACACATTACAGCTTCATGATGGAACAATAATTGTAAGTCATCAGAGGGAATTACTTATGGCAATGAAAGAATTGGACAGATTTGATACTAAGGCCCGTCGTGCAATGACACTTCAGACCAAGCTCATTGGTCTTATCGGCGGTTGTATCCTGCTTTGCGGTATAGTCGTAGCTTTTGTATCGCTTACCGTGTTTGATAAAAAGCTTATACAGAACACGCAGGATGAATTACGTTATACCGAACATGGTGCAAAGAACGTTATGCAGGACTGGATTTCTACTCTTGCCCTTTGTTCCGATCTTTTGTCTGATTCTCCGTCTGTAATGCAGGTAGTGTCACATTCCGGCAATAATGGGATGAATTCATATTTACAAGAGAAAGTTGATGAGCTTGACCTTGATTTTGTCGCCGTTGTTGATTCAAGTGGTATTGTAGTAGCAACAAGCAGTTCTGATCTAGCTGAGGGACAAAACGTCGCTTCGGTCAAATGCGTATCCAATGCGCTCAAAGGCAATATGTCAAAAACATACGAAAGTGCAGGTACGGTAGATTTTGCCGCTCTTGCGGCAAGCCCTGTAAAAAACAACGGCAACGTTATTGGTTGTGTTGTTTCGGGTTATGATCTGACGGACGGTTATTTTACTGATCTTATGCAGAATACCTACAATGTTGAATCAACCGTATTCAAGGATTATTTGCGTGTTTCTTCTACTATACCGAATGCAACCGGTACAGAACTTGATAATAAGGCAATTATCGATCAAGTTTTATACAATGGTATAACCTTTGAAGGTACTAACACAATCAGAGGCAAAGAATATTATTCCACATACCAGCCGCTTGCTGATGATGACGGTACTGTAAAAGGTATGCTTTTTGTCGCAAAAGATGTTGAAGTTGTAAATGCTGTTAAAATGACTACGCTGACTATAGTAATACCGATTGTTGCTGCGCTGATAATTCTTCTTATGATAGGCAGTTATTCATTCATACACTGGCTTATGTGGCGTATTTACAACGTTACGAACTTCTTGAAGGAACTAGAAACAGGTGAAGCAGATCTTACCAAGCGATGCAAGTTGTTTATTCGCGATGAAATAGGCGATTTGATTATTCACTTTGACCTGTTTCTCGACAAACTTCAGCAGATTATGCGTGATGTACAGAATTCCAAAGGTAAACTGAATGATTCAGGTTCTCATATGGTACAGAGTGCGGATGATACCGCCGAAGCAATTTCGCAGATTATAACTACTATTGATGGTATTTCTTCGCAGATTGTAAGCCAAAGAGACAGTGTATCGCAAACAGCGGCAGCTGTAAATGATATTTCACAGAACATAACAAGTATGGATGCTCTTGTAGAAAGTCAGTCGTCCGGTGTGGCGGATGCTTCTTCTGCTGTAGAAGAAATGATTGGAAACATTTCTTCTGTAAACCAGTCAGTTGATAAGATGGCAGATTCATTTCAGATGCTTGCCGCGGATGCTAATACCGGATTTAACAAGCAGCAGGATGTAAACGAAAAGATAAAACAGATTGAGAATCAATCAGAAATGCTTGTTGAGGCTAACTCTGTAATTTCAAATATAGCTGAACAGACTAACTTGCTTGCAATGAACGCTGCTATTGAGGCTGCACATGCCGGTGAAGCGGGAAAAGGATTTGCTGTTGTTGCGGATGAAATCCGAAAGCTTTCTGAAACTTCTACAATACAATCAAAAACTATCGGTGAACAGCTAAACAACATTAAAAACTCAATTACACAGGTTGTAAATGCTTCAAGGGAATCAAGTGAAGCATTTTCATCTGTTTCTAACAGAATTAAAGAAACTGATGAGCTTGTTATTCATATCAAGTCTGCAATGCAGGAACAGAATTCCGGTTCAAAGCTTATAAGCAATGCTCTTAGGAATATGAATGAAAGTACGGTTGAAGTTCATAATGCTTCCAAGCAAATGTCCGCGCAGAATGAAAAAATCATGAGTGAAATGACTTTGCTTCAGGATATGACCGACAAAATGACTCAAAGTATGGATACAATGTCTGCCGGTGCACAAAAAATTAACGAAACAGGAAGTGTACTCGGTAGTATTTCATTGCAGATGACCGAAGCCATCGAAAAAATCGGCAGTCAGATAGATTTGTTCAAGGTATAAACTTATAGATTGTTTAATAAGTAAAAATAACCTTTTCGTTCTCACTCTTATGACGCATTTTTAGGAATAGTGTCTGCGAAGGTTTATCGTATACATATCCGGCTGAGTTGTAACTCTCGAATCTTTTATCCGATCGATAGTTGAGGCCATAAATTTCTATGAAATTAAATGCTTTTAATCCTGTGATAATAAGGTACTGACTGTCGCCGACAGGGAATGAGGTAGAAAGAACAAGCTGGTTTGTTCCTTGTTTTTCCAAAGTGATATTCGGAGAACATGTCCAGGCTGTGATATTGGTTGTACCCTGTGAAAGAACCGTAAAATGTGGATAATAGTCGTTTGCGACAATAACAGGATATAAATCCGACAATACGGATGTTTCTTTTGGAATATTCTGCAAGACACTGTTCGCCAGCAAATAGCCGGTTGCTTCGACACTTTCATTTGAAACGAGTTTGCCGTAACGGATAAGAGCTACTGCAAGCTTGCATGCTTCGGACAAAGTTGCCTCGCCGTTCTCGGATGCAAGAATCAGAGTTTCATCATCACTTGTAGAAAACAATGTAAGAAGATAATCGAGTATATTGTCGATTACCGGATTGATTTTTGCAGCGGTTTCCTTTGAAAGCGGATATAAATCGGTGTATGTGTTCAAAATACCGGTTATCTGGGTTAAGGTCGGAGTTTGGAGTTCATTTAAAGCCGGCATTGAAAACAGTTGATTTGCAAGAGCAAGATTATTTTTGTATATAAGCACAGAAACAAGCTTATCAATCTCAAAGGCTTCGAGTGTATTATTATCTATAGATTGCTGTATTTTATACAAAAGACTGTTGTTATAAGAAACCAACGTCTTGTTTGTGTTAAGCAAATTATTCAGATAAGGAGAAGAAAGATAGGTTTTTTTACTGTCCTGTTTGAATCCTGCATTAACAGAAGCAATTGCGTTTTTATACTTACCCTGCAAAGCAGATTCAGCAAGATATGCCGTGATTTCCTTTTCTGACGAGGATGGGATATTTTCCACTTTATACGCTGAAACAAAAGCATTTCTGAATTGTTTAACGTTTGAATCATAAGCATCCTTTTGAGCTGAGGGCAGACCTGCGAGCAGTTGATATGTAATGTTGGCCGCGGGATTGTACAATGCATAGGATGTGTAGTTGTCAGTTTGTGTCAAGCACAAATAATTGTTTTTGTCCAACGGGCTGTTGAGCAAAAACTGACTGTCCTTGCCCGAGACAAGTGCAAAACCGTTCTTTTCAAGTGGCTCAAGATTGTATGTCGCAACCGGTTTGCACGGCAGAGCGATTTTTGTGATGTTTTCTGGAAGATTTGCATGAATGTAAAGGTTTTCATTTTCGTCTTTTCCGCTTACAGAAAACAACAGTTCACAGTTATTGTCAAACTGCAGTGAAAGAGTATTGTCAGCGATTTCGTAGTTTGTCAGAACGCCTTTTTGTGTATTGTCGTCAGAATCATAAAAGATGACGTTTGTTTTTGATTCTGCATAGAATGTGATACCACGGAAAACTACCTGAAAGACGTTTTTCAAATTATTTTTTTTGTCAGGAGAACTGATTTCATGAAGAGAGAGTTTTAAAGAACCGATATTTTTATTGATTAGTATTTCGTTTCTGAACTGAATGGCAAAAATGCCGAGAATAATAAGGCAATAAACAGCAACGAGGCGAAAAAACTTTTGAACAATATGATTTGTCATTGTTAATGTGACATTTTGCTATATACAGAATGTCAACTCCTTTAAATACGATTTGAAATATAAATCGGAGAGGTCTTCAGACCTACTTTTATTTTAGCTGAACCGGCAGACAAAATCAACTGCCGTGTAAAAAGGCGGGCTTATTTATGAGAAAATTTGCACTTATTCTGACCATATTCATTTTTGTGGCAACGGGTGTTTTTTCGGAAAATTCATCTGGAAAAGTTGACAAAGATTTTACTGTTGCAAGATTTGCAGAACAGTTAACTGATACAATAGGAAAAAAAGGAATAGAGGCCGGTTTATCTCTGTTCGCCGAAGTTCCAGAGAGCTTTTGCGATGATTATTCAATAAACTATATGCATGCATCGTTGCTTGTTTCGGCTCAAAAAGCGTCTGAAGCAGAAAAAATAGCAACGGATTTACTCAAAAACAATCCAAAAAATCTCGATGTTTTGTTTTTGAACGTAATGATTTGCAAGCAGCAGGGAAAACTGAACCAAAAGCGCAGTTATCTTGAGAAAATATTACAGATAGACCCTATGAATTCTGATGCCAATGCGGAAATGGGAAACGAGCGTATGTTGGCAAAATCTTATGCGGATGCAAAAAACTATTACTTCAAGAGTTTTCAGAAAAATCCCAAATATACTGCCGGTTTGTTTGGTTTTGGTCAGGCTTGTTATTATCTTGGTGATTTTTCAGAGGCAAAATCAGCTTTCAAATCTATTATTTCAATATCACCCAAAGAAGACATAGCATATTCGTATCTTGCAAAAGTTGATGCAGAGACTGGTGATTATGAATCAGCAATCGGATACATATTAAAGGCAATAGAATATAATCCCGAGTATTATAATTACTGGATTGATTATGGTGATTATCTCCGTTTTTCAACCAAGTATTCGGAGGCTGCCGAAGTTTTTTCCAAAGCCATAGAAATAGATCCTGATTATTTTTTAGGCTATATTTACAGAGGTGGCATGTATGAGTATACGGAAAAATATGATGAGGCTCTTGCCGACTACAAAAAGGTTGTAGCCCTCAATCCCCAGTATTATTATGCTTATGAGTCCATCGGCATGATTGCCTGGAAGAAAAAAGACTGGAAAGAATGTCGGAACGCTTTTCTTAGAGCCTATGAAAAAAATCCTGACAATGTTTCATATCAACTAATGGTTTCTGCATGTTATCTTCGAGAGAAGAACCAGACAAAAAATAAGGAATTCCTTAACAAGATGCTCAAAAAATACGACCGCTCAACACCGGAATATGTGGTATTGCGATTGTATCTGGATGGTTTGGGTGATGCCGATGCTCTGAGAAAAGTTCATTCAGTCGAAAGTAGAAATTTACGAGGAAAATTACTATACTATATGGGCTTGTTCTATGACTTGAACGGAGGCACAGAACATGCTAAAAAGTTATATCTTGAAGTAAAAGACATGAAAGCTCCTATGTTCTTTGAGTACAGGCTTTGTGAATGGGCTTTGGCGGAATATGGGCTTGAGATTTTTTAAGGATTGAGCAATGAGCGGATGCGTTAAAAAGCTGCAGTTCGGTGAAAGAGAAATTATACTTATTGGAACTGCACATATTTCACAAGAAAGTATTGATGAGGTAACAAGGGAAATAGAAGAGAAAAAACCGGATTGTGTGGGGATTGAACTTGATGATGAGCGTTATGCGTCATTAAAAAATCCCGAATCTTGGCGTAACCTTGATATTGTAAAAGTTCTCAAGCAAAAACAGGGTTGGGTTTTACTTGCAAACCTCGTACTTGCTTCTTTTCAAAAAAGAATGGGTTCTGATGTCGGTGTTAAACCTGGTGAAGAAATGAAAGCCGCCGCTTTTAAAGCAGATGAGCTCGGAATTCCGGTCGTTATGGTTGACCGTCCTATAAAAATCACATTGCGTCGTGCTTGGGCAAAAAACTCATTTTGGGGCAAGTCAAAGCTTTTGGCGGCATTGTTCTCCAGCATGTTTGAAACTGAGGAGATTTCTTCAGAAGATATAGAAAAGCTCAAAAATTCCAGTGAGATGGATCAGATGATGGCGGAACTGGCGGATTATCTGCCGGTCGTAAAAACGGTTCTTATTGATGAGCGCGATCAGTATCTGGCTTCAAACATTTGGCAGGCAAACGGCAAAAGGATTCTTGCAGTTTTGGGTGCAGGACACTTGCCCGGTGTTGAAAAATGGCTCGGAGATTTTTACAAGAACGAAAAAAAGCCGGAAACGGAAGAACTATGTTTTGTACCAAAACCGACAGTTTTTTCAAAGATTGTTTCGTGGATTATCCCGGGCGCATTGATTGCACTCGTTGTTGCAGGTTTTTTTAAGGGCGGTATAACAAAATCAGTAGAAATGATGCTTCAGTGGTGGATTACAAACGGTGTTCTTGCCGCATTGGGTTCTCTCCTTGCACTTGGGCATCCTCTTACAATATTGGTGAGCTTTTTGGGTGCATGGTTTGCTGCAATCAATCCGTTTATCGGTATTGGTGTAATCGCCGGTATTGTACAGGCCTGGGCACGAAAACCCAAAGTCAGCGATATGGAAAACCTTTCAACGGATATAAACTTCAAAGGTGTCTATAAAAATCGGATTTTACGTGTTCTGTTGGTTTTCTTTTTGTCATCGGTAGGCGGTTCAATAGGAACATTTGTTTCCGTACCGGCGCTGATAAGTAAAATTATACATTAGCAGAAAACTTAAGACTTATTTTTCCCGGGGAATATATTCTGTTCGTATTTTTGTAAAAGCTGCTTTAATTCCAAATACATTTTTGCAGTTTGGGGATTATATTCCACATTGCTTTCATTTGCGCATTTGATATCTTCTTCCGATTCTTCAAACAAGGCGGAAACTTTAACACCGAGAGCTTGCGTGAGCATTTCGATAATCTGAAAAGAAGTGCTTGTTTTTCCGTTTTCAATAAGCCCGATGTAACTTGGTGTAACTTCAACCAGATCTGCAAGCTGTTGCTGGGTCAGGTTATGCATTTTTCTGTACTTATAAACATTGTTGCCGAATATTTTATACACGCTTCCCATAGTTTAAATATATCTTAGAAATCGTGCACAGGATCGCAGTGATAGTTGTGTGAAAAACTAAAATGTCACTTGTGTTGGTTATTCAACCCAATTTTTAATTAAATTTACAGCGCTATTACGTTCTTCTTGATTTACAAATTCAAGTACAATAACACCATTGTTTTTGGTAACGGTTTTGAGCATCTCCGGCGGAATTGAAGAAGCTTCAGGTGAATCATTTTCGTAGGCAAGAGTAGGAAAAGAAACTATTTCATCCTTTGTAAGAAATCTACCTGCAGTTATTATACCGTTTTCGTAAACACCGCCTTTTCTTTGCAGAATATAGTCTCTAAGCCCAAGTTCAACGGCAAGAACACATGTAGCGCTCAAAATTAAGGTAATAAACAGCGAAAAGCGCCGTACTAAAAGCAGAGCAAATATAACGCATACGAATACCAGCATAGGATACAATATGCGGCTCTTTTTTTGCGTCAGTGGCAAAATGCAGTTGCCAAGTTTTTGGAATTTGGTTTTTTCAAAAAACAGATGATAAAGAAAAATAGCAATTGAAGCTGCAATTCCGATGAAAGGTATACAAACATGCAGAAAATTCATAGAGGTACTGTAGCATAAATCATATTATTCAGTCCAGTTTATCACACATTCGTTCTCGTTGAGATCGGTCAGAATGTGGATTAGTGGAATGGTAATCATGATATTGTTGTTTTCTGTTTTAACTGTTCCGAAAGAAGGATTTGATATCGAACATGATTTAACTTTTCCCGGAATTGCAAACTGCAGTTTAACTTCTGAAGCAGCAAGTTCTGCGGCAGCCTGTCCGCCGTATGCAATTGCCATTAGCTCGATGTATTCTTCTTCTGACATTTCTTCACCCGTAAAAACAGGTGCAACCAAAAGGTCTGTATAAACCGCGGTTTCATCCGGCATGAGGGCTACGACCTTCTGTATGTTCTCCGGAGATAAAAGCAACTTCATTGTTGATACGGAACCTGATTTTGAAAACTTGATAAAGTTGTTATCTTCGGGGAGGATTTTGCTGAAATCATCGGTATTTGCAAATACAGCCAGAGAGTTTGCGGAAGGGCAGGATAGACCTGTTACTTTAAGGCCTGATTCTTCAAGTGATTTTTGAATCTGCGCAAGGTCAAAAATATTCAAGGTTTCGTCTGTTCCGAAAAAGCTGCTTGTGAGAGAAGTAACAGTATGGCTTACAGCGGTATGTAATGCTATAGAACCGGAAAAATCTTTTTGCAGAGAAGCATTTATTGCTGTTGAACAGCCGAAAAACATAAAAAAAGAGACAAAAATGATTATAGCAGGTAAAAATTTGATTTTCATAACAATTACAACAACTAATTACTCAGTAGTTACATTATTATCGGATATTTTAATCAAATTTTCAGAAATCCGGGGTAAAAATCGTCTTGTAGATACATAAGTTCTTTCCCAATAGTCTTCATGTATAGAAGAAATAATAACACCGGTTTTGGGACCGTCACTTACAGCATGGATTATTTTGTCATCACCGAGATAAATGGCGGCATGATTAATACGCGTATTTGCCATAAAAAAGAGAATGTCACCGGGCTGTCTTTCTTCATCGGATACTGGTTCTGTTTTAAGATAAAGATCTTCGGAACGCCTTGGTAACGAAATGTTAAGGCTGTTTTTTGCAACCGCATAGATAAACCCGGAACAGTCAAAACCTTCTTCCGTCAGGCCGCCGTACTTGTAAGGAGCACCGAGAAATCCATATGCGCAGTCAATAAAAATCTGTCTTTGTTCCTGTGGTGAAGGTAATGCAAGTGCAGTTGCTATTGAAAAGCAGAATAAAACTGATCCCAGGCAGATTAAAATAAAAGTTATTTTTTTCAAAAGAACCCCTTAATTCATTATATCATTATTTTAGATTATTGCGGTAAAAAAGATTGTATTTTTAATTTTGGAATGTTAAAATCTAGAAATATGCGGAGGTTGTGATGAAAGGACGTTTTGATTTTACAATTGATACTCTGGGTGAGTGCAAAGTTCCTTCTCCAATAGAATTGTCGGATATACACGGCGATTTTATTGCAAATTATGTAAAAGACAATGAGTATGTGAGATACAATGTCGATGTTTATGACGATGTTCTCGAGACAGAGGCTGATGCCTACAATAACAATCTCATTCAAAAAGCCGGACCGCGCAAGATGATTTATTTTAATCCAAAGCATGTTCACGCTGCTATTTGTACATGCGGTGGTTTATGTCCTGGTCTGAACGATGTAATCCGTGCAGTAGTACGTTGTTTGTGGAATCGTTACGGTGTCCGAAGAATTACAGGAATCCGCTATGGATACAAAGGCTTTTTGAGCGATTATGGATTTGATACAATCCCGCTTGATCCAATAAAAGTAGACGACATTCACAAAACTGGAGGTTCTATTCTCGGAACAAGCCGTGGTGGCGGAAACAGAGTTATTGATATTGTTGACGCTATCGAAAGATTGAACATAAACATCCTGTTTATCGTCGGCGGTGATGGAACTCAGCGTGGTGCATTGGAAATTGCGGAAGAAATAGAAAAACGCAGTGCAAAGGTTTCTGTTATAGGTATTCCTAAGACTGTAGACAACGATTTGATTTTTATTCAAAAGTCATTCGGTTTTGATACAGCTGTTGTTCAAGCAGTACAGGCCGTGGCCGCCGCGCATATGGAAGCCCATTCACAGATTAACGGAATCGGTCTTGTAAAGCTTATGGGACGTGAATCTGGTTTTATTGCGACAGCGACTGCTCTGGCGAGTCACGAAGTCAATTTCTGTCTTATTCCGGAAGTTCCGTTTGAACTTGAAGGTGATCGAGGATTATTGAAAGAGCTTGAAAACCGTATTCTTAGCAGAGGGCATGCCGTTGTAATAGTTGCGGAAGGCGCAGGTCAGGAACTTCTTCAGGCAACAGGCGAAAAAGATGCATCCGGTAATATCAAGCTGGGCGATATCGGTACTTATCTGCGAGACAGAATTACCGAATACTTCAAAGAAAAGAAAATCCACATCAACCTTAAATATATGGATCCAAGCTATCAGATCCGTTCCGCTCCTGCGGCTGCTGTAGATTCAATCTATTGTGAGCGTCTTGGCAATAATGCGGTTCATGCGGCTATGGCAGGCAAGACAAAAGTAGTTATCGGTCTTGTACATGACAAGTTTGTTCATCTGCCTACAAGGCTCGTAACAGCAAAACGTAATAAGGTAAATCCTGAAGGTTCTTTGTGGCGTGATGCTATCGATGCAACCGGACAGCCGATTTTTATGGGTGAGCCCGACGACTTGATGAAAAAAATGCAGGAATTAAAAACAAAGTAAGACTTTTGGCGGAGCTGGCTAAATGGATATTACAGTTTTAGAAATGCCGCTGGATTTTGGCGCAAACCGCCACGGCTCTGATATGGGACCTTCTGCAATAAGACTTGCAGGATTAAAGGAAATGATAAGCAGTCTTGGGCACAAGACTGTAAAACACTTTTCACCGATGCAAATTCCTCCGCAGGAATACGAGAACGAGGGCAACCCAAAGGCAAAGTATCTGGAGCCGATTGTTACGGCTTGTAATCAGCTGGCAACCGAAGTTGAAGCTGCGATGTCAGTCGGAAGTTTTCCACTTGTTCTCGGCGGTGACCATTCAATCGTTTTAGGAACGCTGGCTGGCGTTTCTGCCTATGCAAAAACAAGAGGTCTTAAAACAGGTGTTTTGTACGTGGATGCGCACGGCGATTTTAACACGTGCGAAACTACACTGACTGGAAACATACACGGAATGTGCCTTGCCGCTTCTTGCGGTTATGGAATTGATGAGCTTGTAAATCTTTATAAACCGGGTAAAAAGATAGATGCCGCTGATGTTTTTTACATGGGATTGCGCGATATAGATCCCGAGGAAAAAGTCCTCATGAAAAAAGCTGGTGTAAAAGCTTTATCGATGACTGATATCGATCGCACCGGATTTATTGATTCTGTAAGGAAAGCGGTGAATTATTTGAAGGATCGTGTGGATTTTTTCCACATAAGCATAGATATGGATGCTTTAGATCCAATGTTTGCGCCTGGTGTTGGAATCCCTCTCCCGGGCGGGCTTAGTTATCGCGAAATTCTTTTACTTGCTGAAGAAGTTGCTGCCACCGGCAAAATGTGTTCCGCGGAAATCGTTGAGGTAAACCCTGTACTTGATATTCGCAGCCAGACAGCAAGAATGGCAGTGGAAATAATAGGGCATCTGCTCGGGAAAACTTTTTATTAGCCGGTACTACTTGTAAACTAAAAAACCACATGGTATCATTTAACGGTGAAATTTGGAGGTGATTTATGGGAAGCCAGTTCCTTACTTTCAAACTTGATGGTTCTCAATATGCGGTAGAAGTATACAATGTTCAGGAAGTTCTCGAATACACACAGATAACAAAAATCCCGTGTACAGCTCCTTATATTGAAGGATTGATCAGCTCCAGAGGAAAAGGGATCCTTGTAGTAAACCTCAGAAAAAAATTCAGCATGGAAGACGCAGAACCAGCCAAAGATACCAGAATTATTGTCATGGAATTGCATGACAGTAATAACAACATAATAAATTTCGGGGCAATCGCTGATTCGGTGCAGGAAGTAATTGAGCTGCAGGAAGAAGAAATAGATCCTTCACCAAAATTCGGGAACAGCATATCCGCTCAATATATCAAGGGAATAGGAAAAAAAGAAGACAATTTTATAATCTTGCTCAATCTGGATCAGATTTTTTCTACTGAAGAAATAATAAGACTTGAGAGTACCGTTTCGTCTTTGAATCTTTAACAACTTGGGATAAGTGAAATCGATATTATGAACAATCTGTCTGTGCAATTAGGAAAACCTTTTCCATTGGGTGCAACACTGGAACATGACGGTGTAAATTTTTCGGTTTTTACACGAAATGGAACAAAAGTTTTTTTGGATATTTTTGAAGACAAAAACGATACATACCCTTATTTTTCATATGAATTTGATCCCAACATGAATCGTACGGGTGATATTTGGTACATAAAAATAAAAGGACTTAAAGCAAACAGCCTTTATCTATACAGAGTTGACGGACCTTTTGATCCAGAACAGGGACACAGATTCAACAAAAAGCAGTACCTCCTTGATCCTTACACAAAAGCTATCACAGACGATTCCATTTTTGAAAATTTGTCCGATGACTACATTATTCCTGTTGATTCAATGGACATTGAGTTCTCAAAACAGCGGAGTGCTGAAGGTTTTCCAAAGTGTGTAGTAATCGACCCTGACTTTGACTGGCAGGGTGACCGGCCGCTTAATTACCCGCTTAAAAGCTCCATAATCTATGAAGCCCATCTGCGCGGTCTTACACAAAGTCCTAGTTCCGGTGTAAAGCATCCTGGAACATACAAAGGCTTGATAGAAAAAATACCATATTTAAAAGAGTTGGGAATAACGAGCCTTGAACTGCTCCCGATTCAGGAATTTGATGCATACGAGAATACAAATGTTAACCCCAAAAATGGACAGCGTCTTAAAAATTATTGGGGTTACAGCACAATAGCATTTTTTGCCCCAAAAGCAAGTTATGCTTTTGACCGTACACCCGGTGGACAAGTAAATGAATTCAAAGAAATGGTCCGGGAACTGCACAAAGCAGGTATAGAAATTATTCTCGACATTGTTTTCAATCATACTGCCGAGGGAAATGAACACGGCGTAATGATTAACTTCCGCGGGTTTGACAATTCCATATACTACATTCTTGAAGACAACAAAAAACAGTACTATAAAAACTTTTCGGGCTGCGGTAATACGGTAAACTGTAATCACCCGGTTGTTCACGAATTCATAATAGACTGCCTTAAATACTGGGTCATTGATATGCACGTAGATGGATTCCGCTTTGATTTGGGCTCAATCCTCGGCAGGGATAGAAACGGTAATCTTATGAAAAATCCGCCGGTCCTGGAACGCATTGCGGAAGAACCTATTTTGCGCAATACAAAAATCATTGCAGAAGCCTGGGATGCAGGAGGAGCTTATCAGGTAGGATGCTTCCCCGGTGGACGCTGGGCGGAATGGAATGACAGATTCCGCGATGATATAAGGCGTTTTTGGCGTGGTGACGACAACACGGTAACTTCCGCTGCAACACGCCTGTGTGGTAGTTCCGATTTGTATTCAAACGACGGAAGAAAGCCGTTCCATTCAATCAATTTTATAACCAGCCATGACGGTTTTACGATGAACGATCTTGTGTCTTACAACGGCAAGCATAATGATGAGAACGGTGAAAACAACCGCGATGGTTCTGACAACAATTCCAGTTATAATTATGGTTTTGAAGGACCCACTTCGAATAATGCAATCGAAAAAATAAGAATGAGGCAAATCAAGAACATGATGCTCACTCTTCTTTTTTCACAGGGAACACCGATGTTTGTTGCCGGTGACGAATTCCGCCGAACACAGCACGGCAATAATAATGCATATTGTCAGGATAACGAGATTTCCTGGATAGACTGGACATTTAAAGACAAATACAAAGATCTGTATAATTTTGTACGCAAGGCAATCATATTCCGCAAACAGCATCCCGCGCTGCGGCGTCCTGAATTTTTTACGGGTCGTGATATTTCGAACAATTCTCTGAGCGACATTGCTTGGTATGACGAAACTGGAAAAGCGCCGGATTGGTCAAAGCAAAACTTGTTTTTGGCATTTCGGCTCGACGGCAGCCGCGATGAAATATGTGCAGAACACGATGACAATGATTTTTTCATCATGTTGAATGCTTCTCAAAACGATTACACGGTTATACTGCCAAAGCCGAGAACCGGCAAGGAATGGTTCAGATGTGTCGATACATCAGTCGCCTCGCCGAATGATTTTTTGCCGGAGGATAAAGAAGAGCTGATTGAAGATCAGAATGTTTATATTCTGCCTGCAAGAAGCTTTGCTATTTTGTTGAGTAGATAAAACTTGGAGGAAATATGGAATTTAATGCAGAAGAGTTTAAAGAAAACCTGACCGCCCGTTTGAAGCGTCAGTATGGAAAAGACATTACACAGGCTAGTGCACACGATTTATTTGATGCCGTTTCAGCATCGGCTCAAGAATTGATTATGGACAACTGGATGAAAACCCGGCGTGAATATGAGAAAAAGCCGACCCGACAGGTTTATTATCTTTCAGCTGAATTTTTGATGGGACGCGCTCTTAGCAACAACTTGATTAACACACTTATAAAAGATTCTGTTGTTGATGTACTTAAATCCTTGAATATTGATTACAACTTGATTGAAGACCAGGAACCGGATGCAGGTCTCGGCAACGGTGGTCTTGGCCGTCTAGCTGCATGTTTCCTTGATTCACTTGCAACCCTCGATTATCCTGGACACGGCTATGGTATCCGCTACGAATACGGAATGTTCGAGCAGCATATCGAGAACGGTTATCAGATTGAATACCCTGACAACTGGCTTGTCCACCGTGATCCGTGGGAAGTAAAGCGCAGCGACCTTGCCGTTACAGTAAAATTTGGCGGTAACGTTGCAGTTGCAAAATGGCCTAATGATACAGATCGCTTTTATGTAGAAAATGCCGAAGAGATTATCGCAACGCCTTACGATATGCCGATTGTAGGCTACAACACGAACACAGTAAACACGCTGCGCTTGTGGCAGGCATCTTCGCCGAACGGTTTTGATTTGCAGCTTTTCAACGACATGCAGTACAACCGCGCGGTTGAACGCCAGAACGATGCGGAAAACATTTCGCGCGTGCTTTACCCGAACGATTCAGGCCCATCAGGCAAAGCTCTGCGCTTAAAGCAGCAGTATTTCTTTTCTTCTGCAAGCTTGCAGGATTTGGTGCGCCACTTTGTAAGCGAATACGGCACAGATTTCCGCAAATTCCCGGAATATCACGTCATTCAGCTTAACGACACTCATCCGGTTGTTGCAATTCCAGAATTGATGCGCATTCTTATGGATGAGCACGGTTTGGGTTGGGATGAATCATGGAGCATTGTTTCAAAGACTTTTGCCTATACAAACCACACAATTCTTGCAGAAGCTCTTGAAAAGTGGCCTATCAACATTTTTCAGGGATTGCTTCCTCGTATCTATCAGATTGTGGAAGAAATCAACAGACGCCTTGTTATGGAGCTCCGCGACAAATATCCGACAGACTATTCAAAGCAGAACAAGATGGCAATCATCAACAATGGCATGATTCACATGGCGTGGCTTGCAATTCACGGCTGCTTCAGCGTAAACGGCGTTGCCGCCCTTCATACAGAGTTGCTTAAGACGCAGGAACTTAAAGACTGGTACGACCTTTATCCGCAGAAGTTCAACAACAAAACGAACGGTGTAACACAGCGCCGCTGGCTTTTGTGCGCAAACCCGGACCTTGCCAAGTTCATCACTTCAAAGATTGGCGACGGCTGGCAGAAAGACCTTACAAAGCTCAAAGGGCTTGAAAAATTTGTGGATGACGAAGCTACGCTCAAAGAATTCCTTGCGATTAAACAGGCTAACAAAGTTAAGCTTGCTTCTTATCTTAAAGAAACGCAGAACGAATTCCTTGACCCTGAATCAATTTTTGATGTTCAGATTAAGCGTCTGCACGAATACAAGCGTCAGCTTTTGAACGTGCTGCACATCATGTATTTGTATAACCGTCTGCTTGA
>JAEEQG010000150.1 GCA_016285185.1 Spirochaetota bacterium | reverse complement strand
TTTAAGAACCGCGGACTGGATTGTGGATTTGGGACCGGGAGCTGGTGTTCACGGTGGTAATGTCGTTGCGTCAGGTACTCCCGAAGATGTAATGAAAGTAAAGAATAGCCTTACCGGTCAGTATCTTGCGGGAACGCTTAAGATGGATATTCCTGCAGAGCGCCGCAAAGGAAACGGTCATTTTCTTTCCATAAAGAACGTTACGGAACATAATCTGAAAGGTGTTTCAATAGATATTCCGCTCGGCGCGTTCACATGTATAACCGGAGTTTCCGGTTCGGGCAAGTCTACGCTGCTCAGCGATGTGCTGTGGCCTGCGCTTTCCAACAGTATAATGCGCTCTAATCTTCCTGTAGGCAAATACGGCAGTATAAGCGGAACCGAATTTATTGACAAGGTTATAAATATTGACCAGAGCCCTATAGGAAGAACGCCGCGCTCGAACCCGGCAACATACATAGGTGTTTTTAACTCCATAAGGGATTTGTACGCAAGTCTTCCTGATTCAAAGGCGCGAGGATTCAAACCCGGACGTTTCAGCTTTAACGTGAAAGGCGGAAGATGCGAAAACTGTCTTGGTGCCGGAACTATTACAATCGAAATGAATTTTCTACCCGATGTATACGTTGTGTGTGATGTGTGCGGAGGAAAGCGCTTTAACAAAGAAACGCTCGATATACGCTACAAGGGAAAGAGCATAGACGACGTTCTCAATATGACGATTGAGGAAGCCTGCGACTTTTTTGCAACAATACCGCACATTGCGCGAAAGCTTGAAACAATGAAATCAGTCGGTCTCGGTTATATTCAGCTCGGTCAGTCGGCTCTCACACTTTCGGGCGGCGAGGCGCAGCGTGTAAAGCTTTCAAACGAGTTGGCGCGCCGTTCAACAGGAAATACTTTTTACATCCTTGATGAACCCACGACCGGACTTCATTTTGCCGATGTAAAGCAGCTCATGGAAGTTATTCAGCGTCTTGTTGATCAGGGCAATACTGTTGTAATGATTGAACACAATCTTGACGTTATTCTTCAGGCTGATTATATAATCGATCTTGGGCCTGAGGGTGGTACAAACGGCGGAACCGTTATAACGAAGGGAACACCGGAACAGGTTGCGCGATGTAAAAAATCCTACACCGGATACTACATTGATGAGATGCTCAAGAGAAAATAAATAAAATCCATAAAATAAACAGATTGATTTTTTTAAAACTTGGATATAAACTGATGAAATCAGAATTATTTGTTCACTTCAAATGCGGACAGGTTTTTCGTTTCTCTACTTAATATCAATTACATGAGGGGTTTTATGGACGTTCAATTACAGGAGCTGATTGATAAAATTAAAAAGGACGGTGTTGGAGCGGCCGAGACTGCTGCAGCATCTATAATTAAAGATGCCGAAAAACGCGCTGAAGCTATTATTGCCGAAGCAGAAAAAAGAGCGGATGATATTGGCAAACAGGCAAAACTTGAAACTGAGCGTCTTGAAAAAGCCAGTGTTGCTGCAATCCAGCAGGCAGGAAGAAACCTTATTATTTCTTTCCGCGACGGCATAAATGCGGAACTTTCCGCGATTGTTTCCGCCGAAACGGAAAAAGCATATAATGCCGATATGCTTAAAACACTGATTCCCGATGTTGTAAAAGCATGGGTTTCAAATGTTTCGGCTGATTCCGTAGCAGTTCTTCTCCCTGAAAAAGACCTTAAAAAGCTTTCAACAGGTTTTAATACCGCATTAAAAGCTGAACTTTCAAAAGGACTTGAAATTAAAGCTGATGAAAATCTTGAAGCCGGTTTCCGTATTGCTTCAAAAGACGGTTCTGCCTATTACGACTTTTCAGCGGAATCTGTTGCAGGTTTGTTCTCTGCTTACTTAAATCCAAAAACAGCTCAGATTATGAAAGATGCTGCCGGAGGAATAAAATAAGTGGCAAACTTCTATTATCTAGTATCACAGCTTCCTGCGATTTCCATTTCAGTGGAAAATCCTGTGAAACCACCGCTGACATATGAATATTTTCAGGATTTGTGCCATCGTTTTCTGGAAGGTGATGTGCTTTCAAAGGTCGAAAAACTTTCTTTGGAACCGCCTAAGAATTCTGAAAAAACAGGTTCCTGTTTTTTGGACGGCTGGTACAGCTGGGAACGTGGACTAAGATTGTCTATGGCGCAGTTTCGCGCCGGAAAAATGAAAAAAGAATTCTCTGATTCGAGGCTGGCTTCTGTAACACAGGATATTCAGCAGATAGCACGCAATGCCTGTAATTTTGAGAGTCCTTTGGATGCGGAAAAATATCTTAATGGTGAACGCTTGAAGAAGATAGATGAACTTACACCTACCGATATTTTTTGCGCAGACAGCGTTTTTGCTTACGGTTTAAAGCTTCAGATGGCAAACCGTGTAGTAAAATTTGACAAAGATGCCGGAATGAGTTCATACCGCATTATATATGACCAGATACTTGGAGAATCAAAATGACGGAGACAAAAGGAAAGGTTGCAGCTGTCAACGGCAATATGATAAATGTTGAATTTGACGGAAATGTTTCTTTGAATGAAGTTGGATATGTTAAAGTCGGAGACAAACGGCTTAAAAGTGAAGTAATACGTATCAGGGGAAATCAGGCGCAGTTACAGGTTTTTGAAATTACAAAAGGTATAAAAACCGGTGACGAAGTTGAATTTACCGGTAACATGCTTTCTGTTACGCTTGGTCCCGGACTTTTGGGACAGGTTTTTGACGGTTTGCAGAACCCGCTGCCTCAGCTTGCAGAACAGGCAGGTTACTTTCTGGAACGCGGTGTATACCTTGATGCTCTTGATAAAAAGAAAAAATGGAACTTTACTCCGATTGCAAAAGTCGGGGATACAGTCCGTCGCGGAGAATATTTGGGTGAAGTTCCCGAAGGTAATTTTAAACACAAAATCATGGTTCCGTTTAATTTTTATGGAACTTATACAGTTAAATCAATCAATGCGGTAGGTGCTTATACCATTACCGAGCCGGTTGCTGTTCTTGCCGATGCAAAAGGTAAGGAATATCCTGTAGCAATGTCATTCCAGTGGCCTGTAAAACGTGCCGTAGACTGCTACGCAGAACGTCTTAAACCGGAAGATACAATGGTTTGCCAGATACGTCTTGTTGACACATTCTTCCCTGTTGCAAAAGGCGGTACATACTGCGTTCCGGGACCTTTCGGCGCCGGAAAAACCGTTTTGCAGCACACAACAAGCCGTAATGCGGACGTTGATATCGTAATCGTTGCAGCGTGCGGAGAGCGTGCTGGTGAGGTTGTTGAGATCCTTAAGGAGTTCCCTGAACTTACTGACCCGCGCACAGGCCGTTCTCTTATGGAACGAACCGTTATTATCTGTAACACATCTTCAATGCCTGTTGCAGCCCGTGAAGCTTCAGTATATACCGCGGTAACACTTGCCGAATACTACAGACAGATGGGACTCCACGTTCTTCTTCTTGCTGATTCAACCAGCCGTTGGGCACAGGCTTTGCGCGAAATGTCCGGCCGTTTGGAAGAGATTCCTGGAGAAGAAGCATTCCCTGCATATTTGGAATCATATATCGCCGCGTTCTATGAAAGAGCCGGTATTGTCCGTCTTGCTTCCGGTGAAATCGGTTCTGTTACAATCGGTGGTACGGTTTCTCCAGCCGGTGGTAACTTTGAAGAACCTGTTACACAGGCAACACTTAAGGTTGTCGGCGCTTTCCACGGGTTGAGTCGAGAACGTTCAGACGCACGTAAATATCCTGCGATTGACCCGCTTGAATCATGGTCAAAGTACAAGAGTGTTATCCGGACAGATTGGGTTAACTATGCAAGAAACATACTGAAAAAAGGTACTGAAGTTGATCAGATGATGAAGGTTGTAGGTGAAGAAGGTACTTCACTTGAAGACTTTATCATGTATCTTAAGTCAGATTTCCTTGATGCGGTTTATTTCCAGCAGAACTCTTTTGATGAAGTTGACGGTGCTGTAAGCGTTGAGCGTCAGACATACGTTTTCAAACATCTGCTAAAAATCCTCGGTTCAAGCTTTAAACTTGAAGATAAAACAGATGCCCGTGTATTCTTTAACCAGCTTCGTCAAAAATTCATCGACTGGAACTATTCAGTATGGAATTCGGATGATTTTAAGAAGTATGAGAAAGAACTTGAATCAATTTATGCTTCAAAATCAGGTGCATTGGAAGCGGATGCAGACAAGCTTCTTAAGGACGGTGAATAATGAATAAGGTTTATAGTAAAATTGAATCAATCAACGGAAGCGTTATTACTGTCCGTGCTGATGATGTAAAATACGGAGAACTTGCAGAAATTGAAACCTCATTCGGCACATCCCTTGCCGAAGTAAACCGTGTAAACGGAAACCTTGTTTCGCTGCAAGTTTTTGCCGGCGGACGCGGTATTTCAACCGGCGATCAGGTACGCTTCCTCGGTCATGAAATGCAGGTTAGCTTTTCGGAAAACCTGCTCGGACGTATTTTTAACGGTTCCGGCAATCCGAGAGACAAAGGTCCTGCTCTTAAAGACAACCTTGTTGCAATCGGCGGTCCATCTGTAAACCCATCAAAGCGTATTGTTGCAAAACGTATGATTCGTACCGGTATTCCGATGATTGATATGTTCAATACTCTGGTTGTTTCTCAAAAACTGCCTATCTTTTCAATTTCAGGTGAGCCATACAACCAGCTGCTTGCCCGTATTGCCATGCAGGCTGAAGTTGACGTTATTGTTCTCGGTGGTATGGGTCTCAAATACGATGACTATCTGTACTTTAAGTCAACACTGGAAGAGGGCGGTGCATTGAGCCGCACGGTTATGTTTGTTCATACCGCTGCTGATCCTACAGTAGAATGTCTTATGGTTCCTGATATGTCACTTGCTGTTGCAGAACAGTTTGCCCTTCAAGGAAAGGATGTTCTCGTTCTTCTTACAGATATGACAAACTTTGCCGACTCCATGAAAGAAATCGCGATTACACAGGAACAGGTTCCTTCTAACCGTGGTTATCCTGGAGATTTGTATTCACAGCTTGCTTCTCGTTACGAAAAGGCTGTTGACTTTGATGACGCAGGTTCTGTAACGATTCTTGCAGTTACAACAATGCCTGGTGATGACGTTACACACCCTGTACCGGATAACACCGGATACATTACTGAAGGTCAGTTCTATCTTAAGGGTGGACGCATTGAACCGTTCGGAAGTCTTTCGCGTCTTAAGCAGAATGTAAACGGCAAGACAAGAAACGACCACCGCGCTCTTATGGATGGTATGATTCGTCTGTATTCTTCTTACAAGGATACACTTGAAAAGAAGTCCATGGGATTTATGATGTCCGAATGGGACGAAAAGCTTTTGAAATACGGTGCTATGTTTGAAAAAGAAATGATGGACTTGTCAGTAAACATCTCTCTGGAACAGGCACTTGATAAGGGCTGGGAAATCCTTTCAGAATGCTTTGAAAGTGATGAAACAGGTATTAAATCCGATTTGATTCAGCAGTACTGGAAAAAATAAAGGCGTTTTATGGCAACAATAAAGTTGACGAAAAATGAGCTTAAAAGTCAGAAAGACTCGCTGAAAATGTACCAGCGCTATCTGCCGACTCTTCTGCTCAAAAAACAGCAGCTGCAGACTGAAATCCGCACCATTGACCTGCGTGCAAAGGAAGTACGCAAAAAGAGGGCTGATTTGGACAAGGAATTTCAGAAATGGATAGCTGTCTTCGGTGAAAAAGAAGCCTTCAAACCGGAAATGGTAACTGTAAAAAATATAAAAAAAAGCTACAGCAATATTGCCGGTGTAATAATTCCGATTTATGAGGGCGCGGACTTTGGACGCGGTGACTACGATTTGTATTCTACACCTCTGTGGATAGATCTTGCTGCTGTTAAAATGGAACAGGCTCTTTCACTTGATTTGGAAGCCGAAGTTTTGGAAAAACAGGTTGAGCTTTTGGCAAAGGAACTACGCGTAACAACACAGCGTGTAAATCTTTTTGAAAAGGTAAAAATTCCTGAAACAAAAGCTAATATAAAGAAAATTACCGTTTATCTCGGTGATCAGCAGGTTGCGGCAGTTGTCCGCGGTAAAATTTCAAAGAAAAGCCTTGAGAAAACCGCTGCGGAAAAGGAGACTGAAAAATGATTGTTCCAATGAAAAAAGTCTCACTGATACTGTTGAACAGAGATAAAAAAGACGCAATGAAGGTTTTGCGGAAAGCCGGTGTTATGCATGTGGAGACTTTGCAGGGAAAAGGAACTGATTTTACTGCAAAAAAAGCTGCTTTTGCAAAGGTTGAGTCTGCTGTATCCGTGCTTTCAACATTAAAACCGGACAAGGCTGCAAAGAAGCATCCTGTTGATTTGTCGTACGATGATGCTGTTAAAAAAGCTGAAGAGATAAACAGCTATTTTTCTTTGCGCAAAGAGTCTGAAGAACTTATTGCAAAGAATGAGAGAGAACTTGAACGGTTCGAAAAATGGGGAAACATTGATCCCACTGACATTGCATATCTTAAAGAAAAGGGTATTTTCCTTTCTTTATATGCAATTTCAAGTCAGGGATACTACAAGATTCCCGATGAAGTAAAAACCATTCTTGTAAACAAGGACAAAAATTCATGCCGTTTTCTTCTCATTAACGAAAATGAGGATGCAGCCAAAAACCTGCCGGAAGAAGCACTTCCTGTTTCGTTACCGGAGGCTTCAACTGTTTCTTTGAGAGCTTGTAACGAAGAAGAACGCAAAAAGAACGAATCCTACGGCGAAAAGATTCAGGAATCTCTGCTGTATTTGGATTCGCTAAAAAAAGCCGCACAGAAGCTTGAAAAGGAAGTTGAGTTTGAAACTGTATGTTCCGGTATGGAAACAGACGGCGAAGAAACAACTTCTTCACTGGCTTGGCTCAGAGGCTTTGTTCCTGAACCGGAAATTTCTGGTCTAAAGAATACAGCCGCAGAGAACAACTGGGGACTTTTGATCGAAGATCCTACGGAAGAAGATCCTGTTCCTACAAAGCTTAAAAACTCAAAGGCCGTTCAGATTCTGTATCCTGTTCTTGACTTTTTGGGAACGGTCCCCGGCTATTATGAATTTGACATAAGCGCCTGGTTCCTTTTGTTCTTAACGATTTTCTTCGCAATGATTTTTGGTGATGCGGGTTATGGAATGCTTATGCTTATCATTGGCGGTGCACTGGCTTTCAAATCAAAATTTGTTGACAAAGAAAAGAATATACCGCCGGTTATAACGCTGCTTCTGCTTTGGGCAGGAGCGACCGCCGTTTGGGGAATCCTGAACTGCAGCTGGTTTGGCATTGAATATGCAAAACTTCCTGTATTCTTGCAGAAGCTTGCTCTTCCTGCATTTTCTCCTGAAAATCCGGAAAAGAACATGAATTTGCAGATTTTCTGCTTTATTCTTGCTCTGATTCAGATGTCCATCGGTCACGTACTGGCGTTTATGCGCAATTTGAAGCAGAAATCGCTGAAACTGCTTGCTGATATCGGCGCACTCGGAATGTTGTGGGGAATGTTCTTTGTTGTACTGTGTCTTATAGTTTCAAGCGAACGATTCCCTGTAAAACCGGTTGTAATCATTATGATTGCGGTAGGTTTTATTCTGAATTTCTGTTTTTCAAATTACGAAGGCAGCGTTGGAAAGAGTATTCTGGAAAGTTTAAAAAACATAATTTCTGTTTTACTGGGAGTTATAAACTACTTCTCGGATATTGTTTCCTATATCCGCCTTTGGGCTGTTGCGCTTGCAGGCGGTGCTATTGCCGAAACCGTAAACACAATGGCGGGTCCTATGCTGGGCAATTTCCTTATTTTCTTAGGAATTATCCTGCTTGTCTTTGGACACGGACTTAATATGGTGCTGAACGTTCTTTCCGTTATAGTACACGGAGTACGTCTTAATACGCTGGAATTTACAAGCCACGTCGGAATGTCATGGGCCGGTTGTAAATATGAACCCTTTAAAGAATAGTGATTTGCATTGCAAGTTACAAAACTGAATATATAAATTAGGAGTTAATTATGAACTTTGGTATGTTAGGTGCAGGTGCTGCTCTTGGTATTGCGGCTATCGGTTCTGCAATCGGAATCGGACTTTCCGGTTCTGCAACAATTGGTGCATGGAAACGCTGTTATTTGAACAACAAGCCGGCTCCATTCATTCTTACAGTATTCGCAGGTGCTCCGCTTACACAAACCATCTATGGATATCTGGTTATGATGTTTATGATGCGGTCTGAAAAAGATCCGTGGTATTTGATGGGTCTCGGTATTTTTGCTGGTCTTGGTATGTGTTTTTCTGCTATTGCTCAGGGAAAAGCCGGTGCAGCAGGTAGTGATGCACTTGCAGAAACAGGAAAAGGTTTTTCACAGTACATTACGGTAGTTGGTCTTTGTGAAACCGTTGCTTTGTTCGTAATGGTTTTCAGTTTGATCAGCGTTCTGTAAAATCGTTTTTATAACTGTTTGTAAGCTGCCGGAAAGTATAACCTTTTTGGCAGCTTATTTGTTTTAAAGGTATGAGCATGTTCAAAAAACCTTATGTTATTACTATCGGTGGAAAAGGTAAGACAAAAAAAATCTGCCTGGGTGGCGACAATCCTATTGCAATCCAGACAATGTGGAAAGAACCTATTGTCGGAATAAGAAAAAACAGTCAGGAATATACGGACTTATTAAAAAAAATAGAGCAGGTGCAGATGCTTGGTTGCGATATTCTGCGTTTTGCGGTACCTGACATGGAAAGCGCAGAAGTACTGAAAAATATAGCTGAGGATGTATCTATCCCGCTTGTTGCGGATATCCATTTTGATTACAAACTTGCGCTTTCATGCCTTGACGGAAACATTGCAAAGATCCGAATAAACCCTGGAAACATAGGAAGTTTTGAAAGAACAAAAGCAGTTGTCGACAAAGCCCGCGACAAAGGCACGGCAATTCGTGTTGGTATAAATACGGGCAGCTTGCCTAAAGATTTGGAGAACCTTGTAGTTGAGGGTAAGATTACCCGTGCAGAAGGTCTTGTAAAAGCCGCTGAACGCGAAATGGAAGATTTTGATAAACTCAATTTTAAGGACTTTGTTGTTTCGATGAAGGCGTCTTCCGTTGCAGAAACTATTGAGTCAAACGAAAAATTTGCCGAAAAGTATAATGTACCTTTGCACATAGGCGTAACAGAAGCCGGACCAATAATAGGCGGTGTTGTAAAAAGTACGCTTGCGTTCAGTCATTTGCTGAAAGAAGGTGTCGGTTCAACGATACGTGTAAGTCTTTCTTCCGAAAGCGAAAACGAAGTTATTACGGCAAAGGAAATTCTGCGGGAATGCGGTCTGTATTCGGGAGGCGTAAAGATTGTTTCCTGTCCGCGATGCGGAAGGAACGGCTTTGACGTACATTCTTTCATAAACCGATGGCAGAACGAACTGCAGTCTCTTAATAAGGACATAACTGTAGCAGTAATGGGTTGTGTCGTAAACGGACCCGGCGAGGGTAAAAATGCTGATATCGGCATAACGGGTGCAGGTAATTCGGTGATAATATTCAAGCATGGTATTACCGTGAGAACAGTTACCCCGGAAGAAGCAGATACAGCATTCAGAGAGGAGTTGAATTCATTGTGAAAAAGCTATTTGTTGTATTCATTATCATCATTTTTTCTGCTTATGGTATTTTTGCCCAGAATCCTCAAAAACCGGATGATTCTGTTTTATCATGGCGTTATATGCTCGAAGCACAGATTGATTATGAATATGGCAGATATGGTAATGCTGTTAAAAACGCTGACATTGCAAAGCAAAAAAGAAAAAACGAAATTGACTGGGTCCTTTTTGCAATGAATCAGGCGCTAAAATCTCCCGAAGTTCAAAAAGCCGGTGACAATATTGAAGAAATAACAAAGCTTTTGAAAAAGCGTAATTCTGAAAATGCCCTCATAATTCTCGATTCGTTTTATTCAAAATATTCAAAAGAATATTTTTCCAATTCAATGTCAAAGTTTTTGGAAACAGCCCGTAAATACTACGCCTATCCTGAGGCCGACTATATGCTGGGCAATTTGTACATACTGGAAGGTGAATATGTGCAGGCCGAAAAATACTTGGATGCCGCCTGGGAAAATTGTGAAATTCTTGATATACCTAATCAAAAATACGAGATCTTGTACAAAATGTCTTATCTTGCAAATCTGCAGAAAGACTATGACAAATATGAAAAAACACTACAGCTTATAATAGCTGATGATGGTTATATTACTACTACAGGTGCAGACGGTTCTTTGTTGAGAGCAGTAAAGCAGTCCATGGAAAGAAAAGAAATGACCATCGACAAACTATTTATGCTGTATCGAAGCCACTCTTATGATTCACTGGATGCTTATTACAAACTTGCAGATTTTTATCTTGAGCGTAATGAAAAAGAAAAAGCTGTAAAAATGGCAACGATTGCCAATCTGACTGCATTTACACGTCTTTATGATGCTGTAAAAGAACGGGATATGGATTATAAGTATACTGATTTTCTATCATATTTGGAAAAAATCGGAAAATACTATGACATATCAGAATGGGGCTCCAAAAACGGTATCTGGAAAGGTTATTTCAAATATTCGCAGCTGTTGATTGAATGCGGAAAAGAAGAAATGGGTAAAGAACTTTTATCTGCGCTTTCACAGTATTGTCCTGAAGATTATTGGAGAAGTATGGCATTTCGTGAACTTCTATCTAAGATTTAACAATAAGCGTTAATAGAATATACCAATACCGAAGAATCCTTCAAATCTTGAAGTGTCAGGACGCCATGATTTGTCACCAACGATTCTTGCCGGGAGGATTGTTCTTGCAAGGTCTACACCGATACTGAATCTTCCGATGATACTGCGCATTGTTTTGGGGAATACCAGAACTTCAATACCGCCTGAATAGTATCCATCTTTAATGAGATAATTCGTATTTGTAATTATATTATGACCAAGTGCCACATCTATAAACGGTGAAACCTGAACTTCCATATTGATTTTTCTCATGAAGTCAGGGAAGCCCCATGCAACCCAGTCGGTTGTCAGCAAACTGTGAGGAAAATCAAAGTTCATGACTATGACATTGTCCGAAGCGATACCTCCTGCTGAACGAATACCCCTCATCCTGTCTGCAAATTCAGAGAGACTTCCATCCATATTAAAATACCACCAGTTACGGTTATAAATTGCAACTCTTTCGTTCGGCATAACAAGGTGCATTTGTGTAGAAAGACTGTAAGAGGGCATCGGCATTGCCTTTGTATGCAGGTTATATGCCCAGCTTTGTGACAATGAGATTGAAAAACCGCGTCTAAAGTTGCCGTCCCAGTAGATTTTGGATGAACCTATGGAATGAGAGAATGTGATAGACGGTCCTTTGATGGATTCATTTTGTATTTTATCATCTTTAAACGGATTTGAGCCACCTTTCAAAGATTCAGGATTCCAGTTCCATGACAGGGCGATTGAAGGTGTCCATGCGATAGATCCCCACCCGTCAATTGTTCCGACGTTGAACGGAGTGGCAACTGAAAAACTGCTTGTCATATAATGCTTGTTAGGTATGTACGAGGTAGGATCATATGTATATGCCTGGTTTGCAGCCATGCTGAGTGAAACTACGTCTTTTACAATCGGTAATGAGTAATTGACACCTGCATGATAATATCCGTACCAAAGTCCGTTTGTTTCGTGCTTAATCCATCCGTCGGTACTCCAGCCGAATGTACCCGGTCCCATTGGGAATGAGTATCCGATACCTGTTCCATAATATGCGTATGGCTTGTATTTTTCTTTGCCGAAATTGGTGTTCAAGTCTATATTATGGTTCCATAGCAGTTCTTTTTTACCAATTTTTATGGGAACAGTAAAATCAGTTTGAAGACCCACAAAATGTCTTTTCTTTTCATCTTTTGTTCCTTTGTTGTCTGTTTTATATTGATAAGTAAAATTCAAGTCAAACATTTTAAGAGTTCCCATAAAGTTGTAATTCCTGAATTTTATTTTAAGCGACAAACCATCATCTGAATTATATGTGGGGTAGGGAACAACTATAGTATTTATGGTATCAGCGGTTCTGATATGCAGTTTTACGGGTGTAATGCCGGAAGAATTCCTGGTGTCGTAAGAAACTTTTACCTCAGATTCTTTGAAAATGCGGTTGTTGTTAAGTTTCATTCGTATTTCTGCAACATAAGTATCGAGTTCTTTTTGCGATTTAAAGACTTTTGTTTTATCGATGTCAAGTTCATCGTTGAGAGCCTTTTCCCTGGTCATTCCGGTAATATCATATGTTATTTCTGTTATCTGGAATTTTTTGCTTGCTGATTGTGAAAAAACAAGTATAGTGGAGAACAAGAATAATGAAATACAAAAAAACTTTTTAGACGAAAATACCACAATTAAATATTACTCCATTAAAGAACTAAAATCAAGCTGAATGATGTTCCTATAAGGCATTGTTTTTATACTTGACTAAGAACTAAACGTTTGGTAACATACTCCATAGTTTTTGTTTGGGGGTTTTCCTTTGGCAGTAAAAAAATCATCTGCAGAAAAAAGACATAAGCAAAGTGAAGTCCGCCGTTTAAGAAATAAGGCCGTAAAAAGTTCTGTAAGAACCAGCGCAAAAAAATTTGTTACAGCAGTACAGGCAAAGAATGAGGCTGAAGCTTCTGAAAAGCTTAAGCTTCTTGTTAAGGAACTTGATACAGCTGCAGGCAAAGGCATTATTACTAAAAACGCAGCTTCCCGCAAAAAGTCTCGCATGATGAAGTTATTCAACGCTTCATTTGCAGCTGCAAAATAATTGATACGTATATCGTATTTGTGTAAGTATGGAATTGTCTAAATAGCCGATCTATTTTAGACATCCATTTACTTACATATCAGTTGTCGGATACTTTCTTATCAGAAAATTAAACTTTCCTTTTCTGTAGAAGTTTATGTATGTTAAGCAGACGGATACCGGATATATAGGGCTGTCATTGATTTATGAGGATTTATGGCTCAGAATAAAGTTACAAAGATTGATTTGGTGGAAGCAGTATATCTTGATACCAAAGTTGAAAAAAAAGCAATTCAGGAAGTTGTAGATTCTTTGCTTGTCAAAATTAAAGATGCTTTAAAAAACGGTTCAGATATCGAATTGCGCGGTTTTGGAACATTTGAATTAAGAGTTCGTAAAGGTCGCGAAAAGGCACGCAACCCAAGAACAGGCGAACGTGTTTCTGTAGAATCGCATGCAGTTGTCGCTTTCCGTGGAGGAAAAGACTTGCGCTCGGCCGTCTGGGGTCTTACTGATAAGAAAAAAAATTAATATTATTGCAAAAAGGTTTTGTTGATTATGCAAACACAGAAAAAAGCGGTGTCTGCCGGTTTTCAGCTGACCCAGTTTGTATATAACATATTATTACTGCTGTCAGGTATTATACTTTTTACTTTACCTCAGCCTAATTTTCTGACAGTAAACGGTTTCCCTTTTTTAATCTATTTTTCACTTATTCCTGTTTTTATCCTGGTTCGCAGAGTTTCTTGGAAAACTGTGTGGCTTTACGGATTTTTGTATGGCTTCGGTTGTTACTGTCTTTATACATACTGGCTTGCAACATTTCATCCCGCCGGTATATCGGTTATAGCTTCAATGTATGGAATCTATCTTATGATTGCATTCCCAATTTTTAAAGCTGTTTATCAATTTTTTCCGAAGTATGGATGGCTTGTGCAGTGGATAGCCTGGTGCGCATACGAATATATAAAGACTACGGGTTTTTCAGGTTTTCATTATGGTGTTACAGGTTATTCCCAGTGGCAAAATCCGATTTTGCGTCAGTGTACGGATATAGTTGGAATATGGGGCTTGTCGGCTTTGATAACTTTTCCTTCCTGCTTTTTGGCAGAAATCTTTTCGAAGCTTGATAAAAATTGTTTTAAAATACAGATTGCATGCAAGCTAAAAAAGCACATAACATCTGTTATTGTCTGGGTGTGCTTTATGCTGGCAGCTGTGATATACGGCATTGTATCACCAGTTGATTATTCTACGGAAGATACAATGAAGGTAACTCTTGTCCAACCAAACAATGATCCGTGGCTCGGCGGTTTAAGCGAATACTCAAAAAATCTTGAAGACTTGATCCGGCTTACTGACAATGCGCTTGCAGAGGATAAGGAAATAAAAATGGTTGTATGGCCGGAGACGGCTTTTGTCCCTAGAATTGAATGGCATTATAGATACAGACAGGAAAGAGCAAAATATGAACTTGTTGAAATACTTCTGAATTATATCGATTCAAAAGAAGTTCCGTTCATAATAGGAAATGATCACGGAGTTGCAGGATACAACAAAGCCGGTCAAAGCGACATCTTGGATTATAACAGCGCATTACTTTTTGTTCCCGGCAAAAACTGTATACCGCCAAATCCAGAAAAATATTTTAAGATGCATCTTGTACCGTTTACAGAGTATTTCCCGTTTGAGACTCTGTTTCCAAAGCTTTATGAAATACTCCTGAATGGTGATACCCATATGTGGGAACCGGGAAAGGATCCTGTGGTTTTTAAGGTCGGTGACCTGAGGTTTGGTACGCCTATATGTTTTGAAGATACTTTCGGAGATACAGGAAGAAAATTTGTACTGAACGGTGCAAGAGCCTTTGTAAATATTTCTAATGATGCATGGTCAAAAAGCGCAGCCTGTCAGTACCAGCATCTTTCGATGGCCGTTTTCCGCTGTGTAGAAAACCGTGTACCTGCCGTGAGGGCTACTGCATCCGGACAGACAGTGCTTGTCGATTCTAACGGAAAAATACTTAAGATGGCTGAACCTTTTAAGCAGACTTATATCACAGTTGATTTGCCGGTGATTAAAAACTATAAGGAATCAATATACACCAAATACGGTGATGTTGTGGGCATAGCATTTGCGATTGCTGGATTGGGATTGTTTTTAGTCGGATTGACAAAAACTGTAATTAAAAGAATAAAGAATAACGGAGATGAAAATGTCAGATAAGATTGAAGAAAAAAATACAACAGTATTCGGAAAAGAAACAGAATTTGTCGGTAATCTCCGTTTTACGGACAATCTTGAAATTACCGGAAAATTTGAAGGAACTATAGAATCTGAAGGTAATCTTGTAATCGCAAAGAATGCTGAGTGTTCTGCAGATACAATTACCGCGGGTTCAATCATCATAAGCGGAACGGTCACAGGCAATATGGAAGCACAGGATAAGGTGGAGTTGCGACAGGGTAGTGTTATAACCGGAAACATCAAGACAGCACGCCTCAAGATAGACGACGGAGTAGTGTTTGATGGTAAGGTAACAATGCTTGAAACTCTTCCTGATGTAAACATTTTTGACTGCAAAGTATCCGAGCTGAACGAAGCGTTCTCAAGATAAACATTTGTTTAGAATACCACTGTTTTGCATATTCTATAAAAATTATACAACAAACCGCAAAAAAACGTAAATTACCGTTATAAAAGTATTGAAAAGTTTGTGTATTTTTTGTACACTCAAAACTGGAATTATTGTGATTAAATCACTATAAATAAGCAAAATTTTGCGGTATTAACTGCATAAAATATAATTGAGAGGTACTAGGAATATGGATATTTCCAAAATGAGGAATATCGGTATCAGCGCCCACATTGACTCGGGAAAAACAACCCTGTCAGAACGTATTCTTTTTTATTGCGACAAAATTCACGCTATTCATGAAGTTCGCGGTAA
>JAEEQG010000149.1 GCA_016285185.1 Spirochaetota bacterium | reverse complement strand
CTGGGTCGGTTCGCAAAAATACAGCCAGGTGCTTTGGAACGGAGATGTGCAGTCATCGTGGGAGTGTTTGCAGGATTCAGTTATGGAAGGCTTGAACATAGGTCTTGCCGGAATCCCGTGGTGGACAACGGACATTGGCGGATTTATGTACGGTAATCCGAACGATCCTGCTTTTGTGGAACTGCTTGTCCGCTGGTTTGAATTTGCTGTTTTTACACCGGTTCTGCGTTTGCACGGCGACCGCGACCCGCACGACATTCCGCCGCTAGACAAAGATCCGGAGCGCGGATATGGCGACGGCTACCTGTTTACCGGTCAGCCCAACGAAATTTGGTCTTACGGCAACAAAGCACAGAAAATAATGGAAGCGCAGATACAGCTCCGTGAAAACCTTAAGCCGTATATTTTGGAAATGATGAAAGAAGCCGCAAAAAACGGCAGTCCACTAATGCGTGCAATGTTCTACGAGTTTCCGAATGATGCCAACTGTTGGGAACTTACCGACCAGTACATGTTTGGAAGCAAATATCTTGTAGCACCGGTTCTTCATGCAAAAGAGAAAGAACGCAGCGTATACCTTCCTGCGGGAACGTGGGAGAATTTGCATACACGGGAAACGATTGAAGGTGGCAGAACCATTACCGTTGCCACGCCGCTTGAACAGATTCCGGTATTCGTAAAAAAGTGAGAGAGTAATGAAAGTACAAACACAGATTGACCAAAAAGCATTCGAGCCGAATGAGGGCTTTATAAAGAATTTTCAGAAACTCATCAAGAATACAGTTATTCCGTATCAGTATGAGGTTTTGAATGATACTGCGGCTGACAATACTGAAAAAAGCCACGTTATTCAGAATTTTATCAACGCCGGTAATGTTCTTGCCGGAAAAGAAAGTGGAGACGGTTTTTACGGCATGGTATTCCAGGACAGCGACGCTGCCAAGTGGATAGAAGCGGCAGCCTACGCGCTTGCACTCTTTCCCGACAAAAACCTTGAAAAAACCGTAGACAGCCTGATAGATATCATCGCCGCCGCACAAGACAAAGACGGTTACCTTGATACATATTTTACCGTAAAAGACAAGGATAGGCGCTTTCAGAACCTGCACGACGCGCATGAGCTGTACTGTTCCGGTCACATGATGGAAGCTGCGTGTGCTTACTACGAATCTACCGGTAAGCGTAAACTGCTTGACGTTATGCTCAAGAACGCGGAATGCGTGTATAACACATTTGTAAACGGAGATGAGTTCAAAAAAACTGCCTATCCCGGACATCCCGAAATAGAGCTTGCGCTTATGAAGATGTACCGTACGAGTGGCGACAAACGTTGTCTTGAACTTGCAGAACATTTTGTAAATGTACGCGGAGTTGACACAAAGTATTATGAAAAGGAAATGGAACGCCGCGACTGGAATGTTTGGGGCGGTGAATCCATTGACAATGCGTATCATCAGTCGGATATGCCGGTTCGTGAGCAGAAAGACGCAAAAGGGCATGCCGTACGCGCCGTTTACCTGTATACGGCAATGGCTGATTTGGCGGGAACAACGGGCGATGCGGAGTTGCTCGCCGCCTGCCGGCGCTTGTGGGAAAGCATTACAAAACGCCAGATGTACATTACAGGCGGAATAGGCTCAACCGTGCTCGGCGAAGCCTTTACCGTTGACTATGATTTGCCGCCCGACACCGCATACTGCGAAACATGTGCCTCAATAGGACTTATCTTTTTTGCGTCACGTATGTTGGAAAACGACTTAAACTCAGAATATGCCGACATCATGGAAAAGGCGTTCTACAATACCGTACTCGGCGGAATGCAGCAGGACGGCAAACGCTTTTTCTATGTTAACCCGCTCGAAGTTGTTCCCGGTATTGCGGAAAAAGCGCAGACACACCGCCACGTTCTGCCCGAAAGACCTGCCTGGTACGCATGTGCCTGCTGTCCACCGAATGTGGCACGTCTTGTTTCGTCATTCGGAAAGTACGCATACGGCGAAAATGAAACTACTCTGTTCTGCCACCTGTACGCGGCAGGAACGGTAAAGGCTGAAAACGGCATGAGGGTTCGCTGCGAAACAGCTTATCCATACGGTTTTACCGTTTCGTATACAGTAGAAGAATGTGCAGAAAACAGCACACTTGCAGTCCGCATTCCGGGTTGGAGCAGAATTTGGGAAGTTTCAAAAAACGGTGCGCCGCTCCTTGGCGAAGATTCCTCCACTGCACAAACCGTAGACAATGTTGTATTAAAAGGCGGATACGTTCATATTCCTGTTAAAAAAGGCGATAATATAAACCTTGTTCTCGACAAGCGTCCGTACTTTGTTTATCCGTCGCAAAGAATCCCTGATTTGTGCGGTCAGGCGGCGGTCTGTATGGGACCGCTGGTGTTCTGCGCGGAAGGCAAGGACAACGGTAATGATGTGCTTTCGCTAATGTTCAATACCGAAAAACCGATAGAAGTATCGTTGAACAAAAACTCCGCGATGCTTGCCGTTTCAGGTTTCAGGATAAAGGGAACCGATGATTTGTATTCGGATCAAAAACCGGAAGCTATACCGCAAACAATATGGATGATTCCGTATTATCTTTGGGGGAACAGAGGTGTAAATCAGATGAAAGTGTGGTTTCCTTACAGAATGGGGTGTTGATTAATAATGGGATTTAAAAATACGTTTTTGCATTTGGCAAGACTGGTTAAACACGGACAATTTCACAGAATAGGTCCTCTAGTATTCAGATATGACGATTATAGAAAGTTTGATGCTTTGCACCCATCAGAAGAAGATTTGTTGCGACAGAGAAGTTGCAGGTCTGGAAGACAGTATCGTTATGCTATTTTAATTACCGCAGAGAGCAATGATACAAAAAAAACCGATGTTACCATTTGTTCCGTAAGAGAACAGACTTATAGCAATATTGAATACAAAGTATATTCTGAGTTACAGGATATAAAGGGTTATATTGCATCAGTTAATACAGATTATATTGTCTTTACAAATGAAGGAGATATCTTATCCAAGGGAGCTTTGTGGTCTATTAATCGTTATATCAATCATACCAAAGCGGAGTGTCTGTACACTGATGAGAAGAAATATGAGATGTCGTTTGATGATGAAAATGAATTTGTCTTTAAGCCCGATTACGCTTTATATACTCTGGAATCTTGCAATTACATCGGGCACTTCGGTGTCTTTTCCAAACCGCTGCTTATGCGCATGGATAGTGTAAATGTTTATGAGCTGTTTTTAAAAGCTTCAACATTTACAAAGGTATGGCACTTAGACAAGGAACTTATATTTACCCTGAAGGACTATGTTCCTGATTATGAGAAGGAACTGTTGGTTGTTAATACATTTTTGAAAGATACAAATCATGATGAGGAATATGCGAAAACTGATATAGAAGGAATTTACAGACCAATAATTAATTTAAAGGACATTCCAAAGGTGTCTATTCTTATTCCCAATAAGGATAATGTGAAGATTCTTAAGACTTGTCTGGATTCCATATGGAATAAAACTTCCTACTCCAATTATGAGATAATAATTGTTGAGAATAACAGTGAAAAAGAAGAAACTTTTGCCTACTATGAAGATATTAAAGACAGGGCAAAAGTTGTCACTTGGGTAGGTGGCTGGAATTATGCTGCGATAAATAATTTCGGATATAAGTATACAACCGGTGAATATATTCTTCTTCTAAACAGTGATACAGAAGTTATTAATCCTGCATGGATTGAGGAGATGCTTGTATTTGCGCAAAAGTCGGATGTAGGAATTGTGGGAGCCAAGCTATTCTTTCCAAACGGACAAATCCAGCATGCAGGTGTAACAGTTGGAATACTTGGTGTTGCAGGTCATGCATTTCATGCATATGCCGGGGATGCGAAAGGATATATGAATAGAGCTGTTTCCGTTCAAGAATTAAGCGCAGTTACTGCTGCATGTTTATTGATTAAGCGAAGTGTATTTGACAAAGTTGGCGGCTTCAACGAGGGATATGCTGTTGCCTTTAATGATGTTGATTTGTGTTTAAGGGTTAGGAAGGCCGGCTTTAAGATTATTTATACACCCTATGCAACTCTCTATCATCACGAGTCTATAACCCGTGGTACGGACACTCAGAGTGAAGAGAAGATGCGGCGATTTGCTGGTGAAGTTGATAGATTTAACAGGGATTGGAGAGATTTCCTCTATGGGAGAGACCCATACTACAATAGAAATCTGTCTCTGGAGAATGATTATTTCCAAGTGGCAAAGGATAGGTAGAATTGTAAATAAGACTGGTTCCCGTATAGGTAAGCATTATTAAATCGGCTGCGGTATCTGAACCTTGTCCAGTATATTGTTGAAAGCGGAAATAAAAACGCCGTAGTTTGTTGTCGGGATTCCTACTGACGCCCCTTCTTTCTGTCGTTGAAGCATATATGCGCGGTTAAACATACAAGCCCCGCAGTGTATAATTAAGTCGTATTTTTTGTTACCGTTCTCATCAAAAAGCTTGTTCGGAAAATCCGTACCGCGCACAAAATCTATCGTGATATCGGGAACAAGTTTTTTTAACATTCGCGGAATCTTTACTCTTCCTATGTCTTCTTCCATGGGTGAATGTGTGCAGGCTTCCGCAATCAGGACTTTTGAACCGGATTTTAGCGTTTTGATTGCTTCTGCCCCGTCTTTAAAAGCTTTTATGTCGCCTTTGTTTGCCGCCATAAGTATTGAGAATGTTGTAAGCGGGGAAGCTTGCGGTTTGTTGTCATAAACGTATTTTACCACCTGCGAATCGGTAATGATAAGATTGGGAGCATCTTTCATGCGGCTGAGGGTCTGCACAAACATATCTGTTGTACAGGACATAATGCTGCATTTTTTGTCCAGAAGTTCGCGGATAACTTGAACCTGTGGGAGAATCAGCCTGCCGCGTGGTGCCTGAATATCCTGCGGCATTACAAGAAGCACGCAGTCACCTTCTTTGCATAGGTTTGCTGTAACCATGCGGTTGTTAAAATCCTTAGGGATTGCTTTTATAATTGCGTCAAGCAACTCCTGCTTTCCAATCTGTTCTTTAGTATTCACAGGAACAGGCGCTTTGCCGGTAAGCTTTTGTATTTTTTCTTCTATATTAGAATCGCTTTTCTGGTATTTGGTCAGTACCGGAACAACCGGCTTACCGGTTTTTGCGATTTTCTCATACCATCCGGTGTCAGTCATCGTATCGGATGAAAAAACCGCAATCGCAATATCGCTTCTTTTAAGGGATTCAACAGTCTTTTCTTCACGCAAAGAACCGAGTTCCGTACCATCGCCAAAACCCGCCGTGTCAATGAATATGCACGGACCAGCTCCTGGTAGTTCCATCGTTTTTCGTACAGGATCAGCCGTTGTACCGGCCACATCGGAAACAATGGAGAACTCCTGATTTGTCAGAAAATTCAAAAGAGAAGATTTGCCGCTGTTTGCAGCACCGAATATTCCTATTTGCAGTTTGAGCGAATCAGGTGTTCCCATTTGTTTCTCCTTGTTCTGCGATTAAAAACGGAAATCTCTTTTTCCGTTTACTTCTTCCTTAAGATACTGTTCGCATCTGCTGCGTACCAAAGGATTCGGTATGGTCAGCAGTTCCTTTTGAATCAGTGCATCACCAACTTTCTTGGTTTCGGGGCTTGCATAATCTTCAAGATATTCTTTTAACGTCATTAACGCGTTAGGGTGACAGCAGTTTGCGATTTGTCCCGATTTTACAAGGCTCATAAAGCGGTCGCCGGTTCTTCCGGCTCTGTAACATGCTGTGCAGAACGACGGTACATAGTTCATTTCCATGAGCCACTTCAGCACTTCGTCCAAAGTTCTTCTGTCGCTAACATCAAACTGTGTTGTGTCTTCCGGTCTTTCTTCTTCGCAGTAGCCGCCTACACTTGTTCTTGAACCGCCGCTTATCTGTGAAACGCCGAGTGCAAGAACACGTTCGCGTGATTTTTGGGATTCGCGTGTTGAAACAATCATACCTGTGTAAGGGACGGCGATTCTGATGCAAGCTACGATTTTTGCGAACGTTTCGTCGTCAATGCCGTCGGGGAACGCATTGGGATCAATTCCGTCAGCAGCACGTAGTCTCGGAACGGAAATTGTATGCGGTCCGCACCCTTTTGCCGCTTCAAGATGTTCCGCGTGCATAAGCTGTCCTACAAATTCGTATTTGTATGTACCGAGTCCGTAAAGAACACCGCAGCCAACATCGTCAATGCCACCGTCCATAGCCCTGTCCATAGCTTCGGTATGGTAAGCATAGTTCGACTTTGGACCTGTGGGGTGAAGCTGCTCATAACGCTTTTTGTTGTAGGTTTCCTGAAACAGAATATATGTTCCGATTCCTGCGTTTTTGAGCTTTGTATATTCTTCCACGGTAGTTGCGGCAATGTTTACATTTACGCGCCGTATCGCGCCGTTCTTGTGTTTTATTGAATAAATGGTATTGATTGATTCAAGAATATACTCAAGCGGATTGTTTTTAGGGTCTTCACCGCTTTCAATGGCAAGACGTTTGTGCCCCATGTCCTGAAGGGCGATAACTTCCCTTCGAATTTCATCCTGCGTAAGCTTTTTTCGCGGAATGTGCTTGTTTGTTCCGTGATACGGGCAGTATGTACAACCGTTTATGCAGTAGTTTGAAAGATACAATGGCGCAAAAAGCACTATCCTGTTTCCATAGAATTTAAGCTTTATTTCTTTTGCAAGATCTTCAATCTTTTTATTCATTTCTGGAATATCGCAGCACAAAAGAACCGCCGCATCCCTGTGGTTAAGGCCGTTGCATTCCGCAGCTTTGTTCAGAATGCTTTCTATTAAAGCCTTGTCGTTTTTATGCGCTTCCGCATATTCCAATGTTTCGAGAATTTCTTCGTCATTTATAAAATCTTCTGCTTTTGAAGACATAATATTATAGCTCATGGGTTTCTCCTTGTTTGTAGAGATGAGAATGTGGTATCAGAATTTCGGATTATTTGTTCTTTATCGGATAAACGGTTTTAGTGCTTATTCCGGGAATAGAACCAAGTTTGCCTGTAAGCGCATTAATGCTGTCTTCAGGTGCGTCAATCGCGATACTGATAAGTGATATGTTGTCTTTTTTGTAGGGGATTCCCATGCGTCCGATGATGTACTCACCGTATTCATGAAGAAGGCGGTTTACCTGCTCAACTGCGTCAAAGTCGGAGACTGCAACGGCAATCAAAGCTACTCTTGTTTCCATAATTGCTCCTTTCCCGTCAGAAAAACCTTTCGGGTTAGTAAGTTAGTATTATCCATAATATAACGAATTCAACCAGTACGGTCAATTCTTTTTGATATGTACCTGTTGAAACTCCACCGCGGAATCACTAGAATATGCGTATGGAAAACACAAAGAGAACTGTTACTTGCGGCGAGCTCCGCAAGAGTGATGTTGGTAAGAAAGTTGTTTTGAACGGTTGGGTAAGCCGCACCCGCGATTTGGGCGGTCTTTTGTTCATTCGTCTCCGCGACCGCTATGGAATTACACAGGTTATGGTCGGCGATAATGCGAGCGATGCTGTTAAAAAAATCGCCTCATCTCTCAAAAGCGAATATTGTATCGCTGTAGAAGGCGTTGTAAATGCCCGTGCTGATAAAGATATAAATGCCGATATGGCTACCGGCGAGATTGAAGTTGAAGCCTCTGACATTCAGATTTTCACGACTTCGCAGGAACTCCCTTTTTCTATTGAAGAAGTACGCCAGAAAGACGGAACTCTTGTAGTCGCAAACGAAGATTTGCGTCTCAAGTACCGCTACCTGGATTTGCGCCGTGAACCTATGCAGCACAACATTATTCTGCGTTCACAGGTTGCTTTTGCAACGCGCGAATATCTTACTTCCAAAGGCTTTTTGGAAATTGAAACCCCCACATTCATTAAATCTACTCCGGAAGGCGCGCGCGACTATCTTGTTCCTTCCCGCGTACATCCCGGCAAATTCTACTCACTGCCGCAGAGTCCTCAGCTTTATAAGCAGCTTTTGATGGTATCGGGCTTTGACAAATACTTTCAGATTGCACGCTGCTACCGCGACGAAGACGCACGCGGTGACCGACAACCTGAGTTTACTCAAATTGATATGGAAATGTCTTTTACAAACCGAGAGGAAGTGCTTAGTACAACCGAAGGCATG